>JAJYJB010000002.1 GCA_021789735.1 Nitrospirota bacterium | reverse complement strand
TGCGGTCCATCCGGTAAGCTCATAGAGGGGCCTTCCCAAAAACCCGTTTCGCCCCAGAATGACAATAAGATAATATCCGGTGACCGTCGGCGGCAGCACCAGCGGCAGGGTAAAAAGGGCATCCAGAAGTTCCTTGCCCAGGAAATTTTTCCTGGCCAGCACATAGGCAACGGGCACACCGGCAAGCAGCGCGAAGAACGTCACCACCAGCGCCACCTGGAAAGACAGCCTGAGCGAAAACATCCCATGGGCGCTCATGGCCAGCGCCCGCCCGTTCGGGCCCGTTCGGCCGAAGAGGTCATCAAAAGCAAAAGGGTCATTTTATTTTGTTCCGAACCCGTATTTCCGCAGGATGCTTTCGCCCTCAGGCGAGGCCACCAGGGCCACGAAGGCCCTGGCCTGCTTTTTGTTTGCCGACCCTTTGACTACCGCTATGGGATACACGACAGGCTTGTAGCTTGCCGGAGGCGCCACAGCGGCCACCCTGACCTGCCCCGCCTGTGTCATGGCGTCCGTGGAGTAAACGAGGCCCGCGTCCACCTCCGCCCTGGCCACGTATTCGAGGACCTGCCTTACGTTCTCTCCATATATGAGTTTTTTGCTGACAGCGCCCGCGAGCTTAAAATACCTGAGCGCCTCTTCCGAGTACATGCCGGCAGGCACGGACCTGGGGCTGCCTATGGCTATCCTTTTTATGCGCGGGTCCGCAAGGTCGCTGAAACTTTTGACGAACGCGTATTTCCCCTTCGGCCTGGATGGCACGACAAGCACAACGGTATTTTCGGCGAAGTCCATCCTTGTGCCGGGCTCGATCATGCCCTTCTTCGCAAGCATGTCCATCTGTTTTTCGGCGGCGGAGGCAAAGACGTCAACCGGCGCGCCCTCCTCTACCTGCATCATCAGATTGCCTGAGGCGCCGAAGTTGAAATAGACCTTTACACCCGGGTCCCTGGCCTCGTAGACCTTTGCTATTTCTTCAAAGGCGTTCTTGAGGCTTATCGCCGCGGAGACGGTGATTTTTCTCTTTATACCGGTTGCGGCGCGCCCCTCCGCCGGCCAGGAAATTACAAAAAAAGCTGCGGTCAACAAAAAAATCAACGCACCGGCAAAAACCTTTTTAATAAAAACCCTTGAAAAACAAAAACCTCTGCCGGACATCCCAGGCCTCCTGTCTGCCGCCATTTTCATTTGCCAGATTGCCATCTCAGCCTCCGACCCGCTGCATACTATCGAACTGCACCTTCTTTTTAAGAAGGCTGCCTTTCTCCTTGCTCAATACACATGAGCGCAATAACCTTTCCAGCTCATCTTCCGTGGAGGCTGTGTTAAGGTCCTCCTCGCGGGAGGAAAAAAGGCAAGGCCTGACCTTGCCTGCGGACGTTATGCGCAGCCTGTTGCAAGAGTCGCAGAAATGGCCGCTTATGGGGCTTATAAAACCGATCACGCCTTTTGCGCCGGGAAGCATGTAATTGTCCGAAGAGCCCGAGCGCCCAAGGGGCAGGAGTTTTTGTCCGTCCCCCAGGCAGGCTTTTATCGCCTCCTTGGCCTCCGGCGCGGTGAGCCTCAGCCCCTCAAAGCTGCTGTCTCCGACCGGCATTAGCTCTATGAACCTGACGTGGATGGGGTTGTCCAGTGTCAACCGGGCGAAACGGGGTATCTCGTTTCCGTTTACTCCTTTTATCGGGACCATGTTCACCTTGACCGGGGCAGGCCAAAAGACCTCTCCGGCCACCCTTACGGCGCGCAGGGCGCGGGAAAGGCTCCCGCCTCCGGTTATTTCCCGGTAGCGTTCGGCGTCAAGGGAATCAAGGCTTATATTTACCCTGTCCAGCCCCGCCTTCTTAAGCTCGGAAGCAAAAAAAGGCAGCAGTTGGCCGTTTGTGGTAAGGCACAGGTCCTCAATGCCAATGGCCTTTATCCAGCCGACAAGGCGCACTATGTCTTTCCTTAAGAGAGGCTCCCCGCCGGTGAGCCTCACTTTTTTCAAACCATATTTCCTTGCCACGCGCAAAAAAGAGATTATCTTTCCGAATTCCGGCATCTTATCCATGGGCCGGCAACACCTTTTTTCCCTGCCTCCGGGAACGCAGTATATGCACCGCAGATTGCACCTATCCGTCACCGACAGCCTTATATAGTCGACCTTTCTGCCAAAAGAGTCCCTAAGTTCCATGGCGCGCGGTCTCCCTGAAATAAAAAACTCCGCAGGAAGCTGGTGGTGTGAGCGAAGTGGGTCCGCCGCGGACCCCTTCACTGCCACAGTGTACCTGGCTAGTGAGACGGCGGCCCAACATAGCGAATGCCACCAGCTTCATATAAAAAACCTGAGAGTTACTTTTAAAAAAATCAGATTTTCCCAAAAGGGCAGACGGGCCAGCGGCACACATCGCAGTGAAGACACAGCCCGCCGTGCCCCAGTTCCGCAAGCTCCCTTCTGCCGATATGCTCTCCGGCAAGTATCCTTGGCAGGACTAGGTCCAGTATGGTCGTCTTTCCGTACATCGCGCATGTGGGGACCCCTACGACGGGGATGGAAGCGCCCTTCCCGTCCAGCACCGAAGCGGAAAGGAACATGGAGCCGGGCAGCACCGCCGCGCCATACGTAATGTCACGCGCCCCCAGGGCCCTTATCGCGAACCGCGTGACATCGTCCGGGTCCACGGACATGCCCCCGGTGGCCACAAGCAGGTCCGCCCCCTTTTCCATGAATTCCCTCAGTTTCGCCGCGATGTAATTTTCGTCATCGGGCGCATAAGCAACGCCGATTACCTCGCCGCCGAATGCCTCTATCTTTCCCCTTATTACCGGCGCGAAAGCGTCTTTTATCCTGCCGGAAAAAACTTCGCCGCCGGTGATGACCACACCGGCTCTGGGCTTCTTTATGGGGACGACCCTTACTATGCCCCCTTTTGCGCGGGCAATGGCCGAGGCCAGCTCCACCGCAAGGCGGTCAACAACAAGAGGTATCGCGCGGGTGGCCGCAACCTTTTGGCCTTTTTTTGCCACCGTGCTGTCATGCAGCGTTGCGCACATCACCTCCCCCTGCATGTTGAATTCCATAAGGGCCTCTTTATCCACTTTTAAAAGTCCGTCAATGGAGGCAATTATATTTATCTTCCCCTCATGAGGGGCCCCGGCGGCCTCGACGCCACCTCCCATCAAGGCACCCGCCAGTGTCTCCGCCGCCTCATCCTCGTGCATCTCACCGGCGGCCAGGTCCAGGACATAGAGGTTTTCCTTGCCCAGCCGCTGAAGGTGGGGAACGTCTTCTTCCCTTACGATGTGCCCTTTTCTGAACGCCCTGCCCTTGAAGTCCGGCCGCACCTCGGTGATGTCATGGGCAAGCACCATCCCCACGGCCAGGGACGCCGGCACTGTTTTTCCCCTTATGCCGCTTTTTTCTATCGCACCGTCATCGCACATTTTTTATTTTTCCCCCGCTATCCGAATATCTCCCTGAACCTCTCATCCGCGTTCAGACGGACCTCTTTTTCGATACGTTCATATCTTTCGAGAAAGTCCCTGATCTCGGGCGTAAGGGTCGCGCCCCCTCCGTTTTTCCCTCCGGCCTTGCACTCCACAAGCGGGATGCCAAGCCTTTCCTCCATCGTTTTGATATAGCTCCAGGCTTTCCTGTAGGAGATATTCACCTCTTTGGCCGCCTGGCTTATTGAACCGTGCCTGTCTATGGCCTTTAGCAGAAGCACTTTGCCGCGCCCGAAAAAAGGCCCTCCGCCGGACTCTATCCAGAGTTTTGACCTGATGCCGAAATCGTTATGCATTTTTTGCATAACGGTGGACGAAAAAAAAGGACGCCCGTAATAGCCGCCGGCAGCGCATGGCCGGCACAGGTCCTTGCCGCCCAGCGCCACTTCCCTGGAGTCCTGCACATATTCACCGCACACGGCACAGGTCACCCTGCCAGACGGGCGGCCAGGCATGTCCTCCGGCCTGATCTTCACGATGACCTCCGATACCTCGAAAAGCTCGTGTTCAGGCATGACCTTGTAGGCCTCTAGCTGCGCCTCGTAACGGTTTTCGATATTCGGAAAGTAGGCCTTGGCCAACTGCCTGGATTCCTCTTTGGCAAGCACTCTTACGGCGGCGTACTCACCCTCGCTTCCGGGCGTTTGTTTTTTAAGGTTAACAAAGGTAGCGGCCATCTTGCCGTAGTCCATGAACTTCATCGTCCTTTTACCCAGGCTGCACCCGGTCACAGACTGTATGGCGTCTGTAGCGCACCTGTCTATCTCGACAAAGACCATCAGGTTTTTTCTGTCCGCCCCCTTCGGCTCCACGATACCTGCTTCCCTTAACCCCAGAACAGACATCCGCACCCCGAGCACCTGTCCGGCGCAAAGGTGCCCGTGGAGCCTCACTGACTCATTGAGAAGGTCTTCAAAATCCATGTTAAAAATCTTACAGGAGTGGTAAAAATAAAGCAAACAAGACCGCCCGTCCCGGAGGTGACGGCCACTGACGGCCACGCCCGGGATGTGTCCTGCCGTTCAGACAAAAAATAAAATGTAGTAAACTGTAGGCGGACTGTGCGGGACCTGTCTCAAAATTGATTTTGAAAGCGAAAGAGAGAGGTAATCGTGGCAGTAATATTTCTTCCGCGCTTTCAGCCTCTTGCAGCCGGAAGCGGTTTTGAGACAGGTCCTGAAAACATGATGGCCTCGAAAGGAAATGAGCGATGATAAAAAGGATCCTTGTCGCCATTGACGGCTCCACGCAGTCGTACAAGGCCTTTGATTTTGCCCTTGAGATAACGAACGCGTGCAAAGCGGGTTTTGAGCTTTATGCCCTATCGGTAGTGCCGCCGACGGAGGCGGCATATTTTGTTCAAACCGATGCCCCAATGGAGGCGGCCATCAGGGAATATAAGGGGATATTAAAGAAGCTTGAGGAAAAAGCCGGGCAGAGGAACTTGAAGCTCGCTACGGAGGTCCTCGTCGGACATCCGGCTGAAACCATCGTCAAATTCGCCACGGAAAAAAAATGCGATCTCATAGTGATGGGCCACAGAGGCATGTCCAAGATCGAAGACCTGTTTTTAGGGTCGGTCTCAAACAGGGTGGTGTCCACCGCGCATTGCGCGGTAACTATCGTAAAATGGCCGGTCTGACGCATAAAAACCAAAAAACAGTTTCAGCTTTTTTTTGCGGTCCGCCCCCAGCTTTTTTATGCCCGGGAAGAAATGAAAAACGGAAATGGTCCAGGCATGAAAAAGCTGGCTTAAAGAGGAAGTATCGCCAATTACCGGCGGACCGGGACTAAAGGGTGCCGCCCATCATACTGTACAGCAGCACAGCCAGCACTATGCAGGTAATGATGATGTACATGAAATCGCGCTGCAGGGCAAAGGCCCCGATCGAAAAAGCAACGCGTGCAACAGGGGTCGCTATCAGCAGAAGCAGCCCAAGCTGCATGAGGCCGCGGCTGTGGAAGGCAAAAGCATCCCGGACAACCGGCGCTATCGCCCTCAGGTGTGCAGGCTCGCCGGCAAACACCTGGTAAGACGGAGTATCGCCCCCATGCCGCACCAGGAACATGACCGCCCCCACAAACACCACCGCCGCGGCGATGAGCACCCCTGCGCGAAGCAGATTGCCGATGATGAGCTCCATCCGCTCGTCGCTCCAGTAGCTCTCTCTTTTTTCTTTAATGCCGGTCATACTAGCCTATTTGCCCCCCAAAAGCGCCATGGTACAGCATCTCAAGCGCCAGCACCACAAGGACCACGGCAAAGACCTGGCGCAACTTTTTGGTCCTGGTGTGCGGAAGTATGCGGGCGCCGGCAAGGGACCCCATCAACACGCCAAGCATCACCGGCATTGCCAGCGCCGGATCAATATAGCCCCGGTGCAGATACACGCCCGCGCTTGCGGCGGCTGTGACCCCGATCATGAAATTGCTGGTGGTGGTGGATACCTTGAAAGGTATACGCATGGCCTGGTCCATCGCAATCACCTTGACCGCGCCCGATCCTATGCCAAGCAGGGCCGAGAGGACGCCCGCGCCGAACATCATGCTGAACCCCTGGGGTACGCCCTGAACTATATAGGCCTGCGGCCCATCGGGTGTCGGATAGGTTGAGCCCATCCGCAGCATCTCGGCAATGCGGTTGGGCTTGTCGACGCCAGGCTGAAGGGCGGGTCGGGGGTTCAGGGTCTGCCAGGACGAATAAAGAAGCACTATTCCAAAAATTATGGCTATGACGTTTGTCCCGATATACATGGCGAGGAACGCGCCCACCAGGGCCCCAATAGTGGTCGCTATCTCCAGGAACATGCCGATCCGCATGTTGGTGTAGCCTTCCTTGACGTACGCGGAGGCGGCGCCCGATGAGGTCGCGATAACGGACACCAGCGATGCCCCTATGGCATACCTTATGTTCACATGAAACAGGATGGTAAGCAGCGGCACGATGACTATTCCGCCTCCAAGACCTGTAAGTGCCCCGAGAAAACCGGCAAGAAGAGAACCAGAACCTATAAGCAAGATAAATGTGAGCATCGAAGTAATGCTAACAACGCGCATGGGGACTGTCAACTTCTTAAATAAAATCACGACGTTAAGAAAAAAGGGCCTTATGTCCCGAAAAAATAGCGTTTTTGAGGGTCGTCATGCCGGACAAGCTTCCCAAGGGCGCCGGCATTTACAGGCAGGAACGGGGCCTTTGATAAAATTTTGATTTTACTTATTCTGGCAAATGGAGTTAATATAAAAAGGTTTTTGGCCGTATTTTTCCTTCTGTCAAATGCATGGTCATAGTGGATTGTCGAAGGAGGCATTATCACTTTAATGAGTAAAAAATCGCAGTTTCCACACCCGCATTTCACCTCTAAAACGTCCTACCCCTGGTACATTGTAGCTGTAGTTTGCATAGGCGCCACGATGTCCGCCCTGGATGTGAGCATTGTAAACATCGCCATGCCCACAATCAAAAGCTATTACAACATCTCGATGGCCCAGGTCGAATGGACGGCCATAGCCTACATGATGGGTCTCACCGTGGCCCTGCCGGTCTTCGGAAGACTGTCCGATATGTACGGCCGTGTCAGGCTTTATAACTGGGGTTTCGTTTTCTTCACCATCTTCTCCGTCATGTGCGGGGCCGCTCCATCGGTGAACTTCCTTATAGTCTCCCGCGCCCTCCAGTCGATGGGCGCCGGGCTCCTGCAAGGGAACTCCATCGCCATAATAGCCGCCGCCGTACCCGTATATGACAGGGGGAAGGCCATAGGCATCCAGGGCGGCGTGCAGGCAGTGGCCATGGCCCTTGGCCCGACAGTGGGGGGCGTGCTTATCACGTATTTCGGATGGCGCTCCATATTCTATGTTAATTTGCCCATAGGCATCATTGGCACGATTGCCGCCCTCCTTATCCTGCCCCGTGACCAGCAGCTGAAAAAAGAGTCGATAGACTACATGGGGACCGCGCTTTTCACCGCCGGGCTCATCTGCCTTGTGCTGGGCTTCAACAAGCTTGACAAACTGGGGCTCAATTCGCCGGCGATACACCTCTACTTTGCCGCAGCGATTGCGGCCCTCATCCTTTTTGTGATCACCGAGCTCAAAGTCAAACATCCGCTGGTGGACCTGAGGCTGTTCAAGAATTTCATTTTCTGGTCCGGCACATTCAAGGGGATGCTCAACTTTTATGCTTTCTTCGGCCTGTTGTTCCTGGCCCCTTTTTACATGGAAAGGGTGCTTGGCTACAGCGTCGAGGCGACCGGGGGCCTGCTGTCGGCCATTCCTATAGCCATGGCAGTTGCGGCCCCCTTTGCCGGAGGAGTAACGGACAAGCGCGGGTTCAGGCTTATGACCACGCTTGGCATGCTGATAGGCGCCGTCGCCAGTTTTATGCTGGTCCTGATGGGAAGGGCGGTCCATCCCTTCCTTATCGTGGCCGTGTTCATACTGTTCGGCCTGAGCAGGGGGTTTTTCACTCCGGCCAACAACACCGCCGTGATGGGCGCCACCCCGAAGGACAAACTCAGCGTCGCCGGCGGGCTGCTCAATATGGCCCGCTCCCTGGGGCTGATCTTCGGCGTGGACATATCCGGCCTGTTGTTTGCCAGCCTGGAGCACGGCTATGTGTCCAAAATGGGGTTCCAAAACGTCGCCCATATATTTAAAAACCAGAGCATACCCGCCGCCATAAAGACGGATGCCTTCATGAAAGGCTTCATCGTGGTCATGCTGACCTTTGTGCTGCTGGATCTGACCAGTTCGTTTATATCATCCTTAAGGAACGCAAAACCCGATCTGGAAGCCATACAGGCGGCCAAGGAACTGGAAGGGGCGTAGAAGCATGGAGGCCGCCAGTGAAGCCGGCCGGGAGACCAGCCTTTTTTCCAGACTGATCTGCTGGCTCGAAGCCCATATGCATGAGCACACCGCCCTGATCATCCTTTCGGTAATTGTGGGGGTCCTGGCGGGGCTCGCCAATGTCTTCCTGCACACCACAATGAACTTCGTCCACCACCTGTTTTTCACTGACGCAGGCGGCCTTCTTTCGCTCAGGAAGGGCGGGTTCTACAAGGTGTTCCTGCCCCTGCTGCCAATAGGGGGCGCACTTCTCTTGATCCCCCTTTCCCTCGCCTTCCCTGGTGAGATAAACGGCTATGGGTTCCCAAAGTTCATAGAGCATGTAAACATAAAGGGCGGAGCGCTGAAGCTGAGGAACATCCTGCTTAAAACCGTTTCCGTCGCCATCACCATAGGCAGCGGCGGGTCAGCAGGCGTGGAAGGCCCCATAGCCATAATAGGCGGCACCGTGGGATCCGGGATGGGACAACTCTTCAGGGCCTCCGGAAACAGGATGAAGCTCCTGATAGCGGCCGGAGCGGGCGCCGGCATAGCCGCCACCTTCAACGCCCCCATAGCAGGGGTCATGTTCGCAACGGAGATAGTGCTTCTTGGGGATTACGAGATCGCGTCTTTTGCCGCGATAGTAATAGCATCGGGTATGGCTACGGTCATATCCAGGGCATTTTATGGCTCAAACCCGGCCTTTACCGTGCCGCAATATCAGCTAAAGAGCATGTGGGAGATACCGCTTTACATGGTGTTCGGGGTCCTCATGGGGTTCCTGGGCGTCCTGTACATAAAGGTCTTCCACGGCATCAGCGACCGGTTCGAAAAGCTTGAGCTGCACCCGCAGCTGAAGCCCGTTCTGGGGGCTTTCATAATAGGCTCTTTCGGCATATTCCTCCCCCAGATCATGGGCAACGGTTATGACATCGTCTCCCTGGCCCTGGTCGGAAAGATAATCTTCCCCATTGTCGTGCTGATAGTATTTTTCAAGATACTGGCCACCTCCATAACCATTGGCTCTGGCGGCGCAGGCGGCGTCTTCGCTCCTTCGATCTTCATAGGCGCAATGGCCGGGGACGCTTATGGCTACGTCGTGCACTGGCTTTTTCCCCGCTTCACCGCTTCTCCCGGGGCCTATTCCGCCGTTGGCATAGGCGCCTTTCTGGCCGCGGCCACTCATGCCCCGCTCACCGGGATATTCCTTATGTTTGAGATGACGGGCAATTACAAGATAATAGTGCCCCTCATGTTCTCGGCCATTATCGGCACCCTTGTGGCGAGAAGGCTCTACCACGACTCCATAGACACCGTCCCCCTCACCAAAAAAGGGGTGAAATTACATGTGAGCAAGGCAGAGGCGATCATGAGCGGCATAAAGGTGAAGGACGTAATGAGGGAAGACTTCATCACGGCAAAAGAAGAATCGACGCTCGACAAGGTCATAGACCAGATGGTAATGAAAGAGAAATTCTACGTGCCGGTGGTCAACGCCGGCGGACTGATGACAGGCATCATCTCCTTCAGAGACGTAAGGCCTGTGCTGTATAAGGACGAGATCAAGTGTGTAGTGCCCGCAAAGCACCTGGCCACCGAAGATGTGATAGTGCTCCACCCGGATGAGAGCCTGAATACCGCCATTGAACGTTTTTCCATCAAGGACCTGGATGAGCTGCCGGTCGTCAGCGCCGACGACCCAGGGAAGGTCATAGCGATGGTCAGCAGGCGGGACGTGATCGCGGCCTACAACAAGGAAGTGCTGAAGAGACCGTAGAAACTATCTCAAAACACAAAAAAATATCATAAGAGGCCTTTTTTCCGATTGGGTCAAAAAAATAGAATTTTTTTGACGGAAACGCTGCCGGACAGCTTGCCCGGAGGGTTTTTATGCGATCAACCCTGCCGGAAAAATTCCTTTATCCTGTCCAATACCAGGCCCTGGTCCGCCGTTTTGATTATGAAATCGTCGGCGCCATAACGCATGGCCGTAAGCACGGCGTCCTTTTTGCTTCCCGTTGTCACCATGAAGATCGGCACCTGGCTTAACAGGGGATATCTCTTCAGGCGCTTCATGGCCAGGGCCTGAAGCCCCTCCGGCCCCGGCCCCGACAGGTCCATCAGGACCAGGTCCGGTCTTATCTCGAGCGCCGTCTCCGCCGCCTTCCCGTAGCTGCTGGAGTACACCTCAAAAGACTCGCAGGCAGACAGGACCGAGCAGTAATCCCCGAGTCTCCCGGGCGAGGGGTCTATCACCAGTATTTTTTTCTTTCCGGGCGAATGCTTAAAGAGTGGTTTTTCCTCACCGCCGGCCTCCTCCATCATCCACCGGTAACGCTTCAAGTCCGCCTCGGCCCCGGGTTCTTCCGCCCATTTCGAGGTGTTTCTGCCCAGCATCTCCATCTCCCTCATGTAGACGTATCTGGCCACCTTTTTCTGCTCCACGTGGTCCAGAAGGAACTCCACCCCGCGGAGCGCCTCGTACATGAACCTCACCACGCCCGAAAAGATGCACGGGCCTTCAAAGGGGAGCGAGAGGCCGATCTCTTCGATCCGTGTGCCAGGCAGAAGCAGCGTTTCCCGCCCCGGCGCCAAATCCGAGATCTCAAGCCCGACGCCCCCGATGCTTATGTCCTTTACTTGCATGTAGGGGGCGGCTTTTCTCAGCTCTCCTTCTTTGAAGACGAGCCTGATGGGGTCCGTTTTTGACGGATATATCCTCAGATAGAACCTTCTGTTTTTTATCATCGCTTAATAAAATAACAAAAGACTGTATGCTAGCCGGAGCGGTGATAGGTCCCGCCAAAGAGCAGTATAATGCTGATCCTTCTGTTTCTTGGGTCGAGAGGGTCATTTTTGACATACGGGACGGTGTCCGCATACCCGGCGACCCTGGATACACGTGACGGGTCCAGGCCGCAGCTTTTAAGTATTTTCTGTGTGGCAAGCGCCCTGTCGGTGGAAAGGTCCCAGTTGGTCTCGCTGCCCTTCACAAACGGGAGGGCGTCCGTATGGCCTTCGATGGCCACCCTGTTTGGCAGGCTTTTTATATATTCGCCTATGACGCCCAGCACCTTTTTGCCATATGGGGTCGGGTTTGACGAACCCGAATCGAACATCGGCCTGCCGCGCCTGTCGATCACCTGGATGCGCACGCCGCCTTCGTAGATGTCTACCTTCACCTGGTCGCTGGCTCTTCCAAGCTGCTTTTGAATGTCGAGCTTGAGGTCCTTCATTATCTGCTGGGGGCTGTCCATTCCGCCCTCCTGTCCCTGGAACTTCTTTTGCAGGTCCAGGTCTATCTTGGAGGCGTTGGAGCCTGACTCGTTAAAGACGCTGCTGGACCTGTTCATGAAGGACTCGCCGGTCTTGGTGAAGATATTGAACTGCTTGAAATACTCGGCGACCTTGGCCCTCTTTTCGGGTGAAACCATCGTTATGAGCCACATGAGCAGGAAAAAGGCCATCATGGCGGTCACGAAGTCCGCATAGGCCACCTTCCACGCTCCACCATGCGCCTCCGAATGGTTTTTCTTCACTTTTTTTCTGACAATTATCTTGCCGCTGTCGTTCACTTGCCCCTGAGCTCCTTTTCCAGTTCATTGAATGAAGGGCAATCATCTCCGGGGATGGCCCTGCGCCCGAACTCCACGGCTATCTGGGGGGCAGCGCCGCCGACGAATGCAACTATTGCGACTTTTATCACCTGGAAATCTATAGCTTCGCTTTGTGCCATGTGTTCCAGGTTCGTGGCCATTGGGCCCACAAAACCGTAGCTCATGAGCACCCCGAGGAAGGTCCCGGTGAGCGCGGAGCCTATATCATGCCCCAGTATGGCGGGGGGCTGGTCTATCTGGCCCATCGTAAGGACGACCCCGAGCACCGCCGCCACTATGCCAAATCCCGGCAAGGCATCTGCGATCTTGGCCAATCCCCTCGATGGCCCCAGGGCTTCATTCTGCTTGGTCTCTATCTCCAGGTCCATGAGCGTTTCGAGCTCGTGCGCCGGCACATTGGTGGTTATTATCACCTTCAGGTTGTCGCATATGAAATCGATGACGTCCTTGTTCGCGTTCCCCTTGTAGTAGACCTTGAATATCGGGCTTGCCGAAGGTTTTTCAATGTCCGACTCTATGGACACAAGCCCTTCTTTCCTCACCTTGTGGAAAAGCCTGTACAGCAGAACAAGCAGGTCGAGCTGCCTCCGCTTGCTCTGTTTCCTGCCGCCGCCCACCGACCCGCGCACATTTTTTATGACTTCGGACAGGAGCCTAGCAGGGGAGGCAAGCAGGAACGAACCGAAGGCCGCTCCACCGATTATGATCAGCTCGGCCGGGTCCCATAGTATGCTCAGGTTACCGTGCTCCATAAGGAACCCGCCGGCCACTGACAACACGACCACTATTGCCCCTATTATGATCAGCATATCGCCACCCTGTCCATCACCGGCCCCCCTCTTTTCCTTGTTCCTTGATTATCTCATCGGTCTGCTTCTGGGGCACTTCGATTATAAAGCGGCACCCGCCCTTCGCCGGCCTTTCCACTCTGATGCCGCCCCCGTGCTCGCCTATTATTCCGTGAGAAATGGAAAGGCCAAGGCCGGTCCCTATGCCAACAGGCTTGGTGGTAAAAAAAGGGTCGAATATCTTGTCGATTATCTGCTCCGGTATGCCGGGGCCGTTGTCCGTTATCCTGACGGTCATCTTGCGGCTGACCGCGTCAAACGAGGTCTTGAACTCTATCCTGCCTTTTTCCACCCGGCCGTCAGAGATGGCCTGCTCGGCATTTATCAGTATGTTTAACAGCACCTGCTGCATCTGCTGGGTGTCCATGAAAAATGCCGGAACGGCCCCATAGTCCCTGACTATCTCGACGCCGCCCAGCCTGAGCCAGTAACTGCGGAGCTCCACCGTGCGGTCTATGATGTCGTTTATGGACTCGAAGCTCTTGGCAAGGGTGCGCTGCCTGGAGAAGGTGAGCAGGTTTTCCACTATCTTTCTGCACCTTTCAGCGCTGGCCATTATCTTTCCGGCAACCGCCTGCTGCTCCTCCTCGACGGTCCTCATCTTCAAAAGCTCCGTATAGGCGATTATCCCCGTAAGCGGATTGTTTATCTCGTGGGCCACCCCGGAGACCAGCAGACCTATCGACGCCAGTTTATCGGAATAGAAAAGCTGGTCCTTAAGACGCCTCATTTCGGTTATGTTCTTAAGGAAATATATGGTGAGGTCTTGCTCCTCGTACCTGAGGGGGAAAACGCTTACAAGGTAATAATCGTCCTTTATCTTGCGTTCCGCAGGCTGAGAGCCGTTGTTGCTCCTGAGCGCCTTGAGCTCCGCGGCCAGCTCATTTCCCAGAAAGTCCTGCCACTTCATCCCGGTCACATCTTTGGGGTGCTTGCCGTACGCGCTTGCAAGGGCCGAGTTAATTTTCAATATCCTGTCGCTCTCATCCACCATGAAGATGAAATCGGTGATCGCGTCGAAAAAGGCAAGCCATCTTGTGTGGTTCTCGAAGACTATGCTTTCAAGCCAGTGCCTGTTGGCGTCATATGCGCTTCTGGCCGAGGCCTTTTCAAGCATGAACGGGAGCCGGCCCGCAAACCCGGGCCAGTCCAGGGCGGCGCAATCATACGCCCCTTCCGCCAGCGCCTGCAGGGCCATGGCCTCGTCCTCCTGCTCCTGCAAGACTATCACCGGTATCTGGCCGTTAAGGAACTTTAATTTCTTGATGAACTCGCGCCAGTCCGCACCTGGAAGCGGAACGGTCATGAACAGGCCCATGATGGTCTCATCCCTTGCTATATCGACGGCCTCCGCCTGGGGGACGAATTTGAGCCTGTAACTCTTTTCCCGGGACCTGAATGCGGACCTTATCGCCCCGGCCGGCAGCGGGCCGCCCAGGAAAACTACCTTTCTTCTGTCGTTTGCAGACGTGTCCACTTGCTGTTGGCCTCTCCCCCCGCCTAAAGCCTCCGCGGCAGAGGGTATATTATTATGGAATTTTTCCATTATATCGTCCAGTGTGCTCATGAGCCGGACAGCTTCGATCCCTTGCCCGCAGGCGTCCGGCTGAACGCCTGCACGACCTGTCCGTCAAACTGCGAATTGGAGCACTTGAGAAGCTCCTTCAAGGCGGACTGGTGGGGTTTTGCCGACCTGTATGGCCTCACACTTGTCATGGCGTCGTACGTGTCCGCAACCGAGAGTATCCTTACCATAATAGGCAGCTGCTCCCCTGACAGCCCGTCAGGATAGCCCTTTCCGTCAAACCTTTCATGGTGATGGCGGATAAGGGCCTTTTCTTTCGGGAGGAACCTGAGAGGGGCCATTATGTTGTCCCCTATGATGGGGTGGAGCTTTATCTCTGCCAGCTCGTCCTCATCAAGAACGCCCGGCTTGAGAAGGACGGTGTCTCTCACCCCTATCTTGCCTATGTCGTGCAGGTATCCGCCAAAGCCTATGGCGTTTTTTTCCTCTTCGTCAAGTCCCATTTCTTCGGCTATCTGCAGGGCATATTTTGTAACCCGCTCGGAATGCTGCTTGGTGTAAGAGTCCCTGGCCTCTATGCTGTTTACGAGAGATTTCAGGGCGCTGACCATGCTTGAGTAAAAAACATCATAAAGCGCATTGTTCTCTATCCTGAGGGCGGCCTTTTTGGCGAACGTAAGGACCAGCCCGATCTCATCCTCGCTGAAGCCGGTCCCGTCGGCCTTTTCCGAAGCGTTAAGTATCCCGTAGACCTCGCCGTTTATGGAAAAGGGTATGGAGAGCATGGGCACGGTCAGGAGGTTGCCCGTGTGCGGGTTTATCTCCCCGGCGGGCGCAACGTAATGTTTCCCGTTCCTTATGACTTTCTCCAGGAAGCTGCCTGCCACGGGAATGTCCCGCTCCCCCGTGCCCTTCGACTTTTTTATTTTAAGGTATCCGGATTCCACGAGTCCAAAGGATACCTCCCTGGCGAAGAGCAACTTGGACGCCATGCCTACAACCTTCTCGTAGACCTCGAAATTGCTGCTTATGCCGTCCAGCTCGGAGCTGATGACGTGGAGCAGGTTTATTTTTTGTATCTTTGAAAACAGGTCTGCGTTCAGACGTTTTACCGATTCAGGGGTAAGGTTTTTGCTGCCGCCGCCCTCACGGCCCAGCTTCTGGGCGCCCTGCAGCCTGCTGATCACGCCCTGGACGGAATCTATGCTGAAGGGCTTGGTTATGAAGTCGTCCGCGCCCTCCTTCATGGCGTTCACTGCGTTCTCCACAGTCGGGAACCCGGTGATCACCACCACAGAGGCGGCCGGCCTTATCTTTTTTATCTCCTTGAGAAAGTCCATCCCGCCAAGGCGCGGCATCTTCAGGTCCGTGAAGATTATTTCGTAGTCGTTGTTCTGGATCTTCTGGAGCCCCTCTATCCCGTCGCGGGCGACCTCGGGCTTGCACCCGGCCACGCGCGCTATGATCTGCTCCAGGACCTCCCTGACTACAGGGTCGTCATCGACTACTAAAATCCTGCTGTCCATCCCCCCTGATCAACCTTTCTTTCAGGATTTCCGCTTCCGCCAGACTCAGTATGTTGCTGGACTTGAGCTTTTCGACCTTCTCTATCCAGTCCGCAGTGATGCAGGGATTCCCACTGTCCGTAACGGCCTTAAGGAGCTTTATGTCCCTGTACGTGTCCCTGAGCTGCTGCCGCAGGTCACGGTTCTCCTTCAACAGCTTCGCCCTGCGGAACGCCCTGTCGGCCACGATGATGATCTGCTGTATCTTGAAGGGCTTGGTTATGTAATCGTACGCGCCCTCGGCGATGGCCTCCAGCGTGCTGTCAAGCGTCCCGTAAGCGGTTATAATGACCACCGAGATGTCGGGAGTTGACCTGACGGCCGATTTGAGGACCTCCAACCCGTCTGCCCCGGGCATCCTGAAATCCGTTATCACCATCCCGACGTCCTCCGTCATAAGCGCGCTTATGGCCTGCAGCCCGTCACGCGAGGACAGGACCGAGTACCCTTCCTTGGACAAAACAGAGCCCACGACCTCGCGGGCTATGTCATCATCGTCCACAACAAGGATCCTGAAATCCTTTTTATTCACGGCATACAGCCCCAAAAGGCGCACCAGGGCTTATTTTGCATGCCTGATCCTTTCGAGGACCTCGCCCTTGGCCTCCTGCAGTATCTGCTTTTTCTTGGCCTCAGATGATATCATCACGACGTCCTCGGGCTCGGGCTGCTCCTTTTCAAGGAGCGTCCCCGGGGTCAGCTTGAGGGTCCGGTTGTACGTCTGCATCATCTGGTTTATCTGGAACGGATTTATTGTCATCTTATCCCTTTCCAGCCTTCACGGAGCGTCCTTAGCAGTCCCTCCACGCGGCTTATCTTTTCCGTGTCGTTCCTTATATTGGCTATGGTAAGCTCCGTCAGCATGTACATGTACAGCCTCTGGAGGTTTTGGGCGATCTCGCCGCCAGCCTCCATGTTCAGCGTTGCCTGAAGGTGCTGGATGATGGCCATTGCCTTGTCCATGTAATGCAGCTTCTTAGCCACGTCCTTCTGGTTCATATAGAACACGGCCTTCTTAAGGAACTCTATCGAGCCGTCATAGAGCATTATCACCAGGTCCAGCTTGGACGCCGATGTGTTCACCATTGTCTTCATGTATGCGTTGCTTGCGTACTGCTGGCTTATCATGCCGTGGTCCCTCCGCTAGTGCTTGTGCTGGTCGATGTCGATGTAGTGCCGGAGCCCAACATGTTGCTCATGGAGGTGCTCTGCGAACTGAGCGAGCCAAGGGTCTGCTCCATGTCCTGGAACTCCTGCGTTAGCGCCTGCTGTATGGTGTTGAGCTCGGTTTGCTGCTGCTGCTCCTGCTGCTGGAAGAGCGATATCTGGCTGTTCAGCCCGGATTCAGCATTGGGGATGATGTTGTTTATATAGGAGTTCATCGTGGTCTGGAGCGATGAGGCCATCTGGTTTACCGCTCCAAGCACCTGGCTGGGGTTGGCCGCAAGCGCGGCGTTCCACGTGGTCGTATTGAGCGTAAGGTTTCCGTTGCTGTCATGAGTCAGGCCAAGGGCCGCAAGGGAGGTGCCATTGTATGAATTCGTCGTCATGCTGTAGAGTGTTTCACGAAGGTCCCCGGTCAGGGTGTCCCCGTAGAGCGCGCCCGGCTTGGACTGGTTGCCCAGGGCGTTGCCTATCGCGCTCATGACCGTGTTGTAAGTGGAGATAAAGCTGTTTATCTGGGTGGTGAACCCGGCGTTGTCGTTCGCGACAGTCAGATTTACCGCTGTCGAACTGGTCTGCAGGAGGTTGATCGTCACTCCGCTTATGAGGTCTGTGATGTCGTTTGTGGACCGCGTTACGCTAATGCCGTTTAATGTGAGGTTGGCGTCCAATCCCGCCATGGACTGCTGCATGTTAGTGTACGCGCCGTAGCCGCTCACGCTGCCGTTTGAATTGTATGCAGGGTCGAAGGCAAGCTGGTTGATCCCGGTTGTGCCGGTGGCATCCCCGTACGAGGAACTGCCGGACGGCTCGACCATTATTTTCATCCTGTTTGCCGCACCCGTGCTGTTGGAGGTCATCACCAACTGGTAGGCTGAGCCGTTATTTATTATCGAAGCGGCCACCCCCAGGCTGTCAGCCTGGCTTGCCGCGTTGATAGCGCTTTCCACGCCCTGAAGGCTGTTTGAGTAGGTCTGCCCTCCAAAGTCAAAGACGTTGTTTGTCGAATCATACGTTATGGTGGCCGAGTTTCCGTTTCCGGCCTGTATTTGAAACCCCGTGTCGCCGGAATTGGCGACCGCGGTCGAAGTATCGGAGGCAAACCCGGCCGAGTATATGCTCTGCGATTGCGCAAGCTGGCTTACAGTCATACTGTAAGCGCCGGCAGCCGCCGTGGAGCTTGCCGTCCCCGTCAGGACGGAGCTGTCCGAGGATGTTGCCGCCATCCCATAAATAGTGGGAAGCTCCATGCTCTGAGAAAGGGTGTTCAATCCTGAAAGCGAGCTTGCAAGACTTCCATAGGCGCTTATCTGGGCCTGGTCTGCGCTCACCTTGTTCTGGAGGTCGGTCAGGGGCTGACTGTCGGCCTGCACGATCGTACTCACGATCTGCTGGATATTGAGCCCTGAATAAAAACCTGTGGAATTTGTTACCAGACCCGACCATTCGGTCATTTTACGCCTCCCTGCTGAAAAGGTTTTTCATGAGCGCCTTGAGCTCCTTGGCAACCGGGGCAAACTCTTCCGGCGGCAATTGCTGCAGGACCTTGCCGTTTGCGTCAAGCATCTGTATTACCACCCTGTTGTTGCTGTCAACTGCGAAGATCGTTTTGCCCTGCGCCTGCTCCGTCTGGGCCTCCGCCTTCTTCGCGGAGCTTTGCGCTCCCGCATTCTCCGTGCCATCGGCCTTCCGCCCCTGGGCCTTCGCTTGCGCCTGGACGGCCCCTGACCTTGGCTTCACCGTTGCCGGAACCTGGTTTCCCCCTGAGTGATCTGAAGCGCTCTTAATATCCATGGTCCACCTCTTTAAGGAAGCGGCGGAAGGGAATTTTTAAAATTCCCTTCCGCCAGCCTCATTTTACTGAAGCAGCTTGAGAACCATCTGGGGCTGCTGGTTGGCCTGCGCCAGGACCGATATGCCGGCCTGCTGCAAGACCTCGTCTTTCGTCATCTCCGCGGTCTCAGCGGCGAAGTCCGCGTCCACTATCTGTGAGCGCGCCGCCGTGGTGTTCTCCGAAACGTTCTGGAGGTTTGCCGCCTGGGTGTCCAGCCTGTTGCTGACCGCGCCCAGCGCCCCGTCATCAAGGCTGAGCTGGTTGAGAGCGCTCGCGATCGAGCTGATGGCCGACTGAGCGTTGGCTTGTGTCGTGAGGTCCGTGCTGTTTATGGTCAGAGCGGTAGAAGTTTCGTTGACGGTGGATATGGCCAGCTGGTCGTTGGTGCTGTTCTCATAACCTATCTGGAACGTGATGGCGGTGGAGCCGTTGAGCACGTTCGTGCCGTTGAACTTGGTCTGGTTGGCGATGGTGTCTATTTCCGACATGAGCGCCTGGTACTCGTCGTTAAGCGATGTGAGGTCGTTCTGCGTGCTGCCGTCAGAGGCCTCGACCGCAAGCTCGTTCATCCTCTGCAGGGAGTCCTGGATCTGGTTCATGGCGCCCATCATCGTCTGCACCATGGAGTTTGCGTTGTTCGTGTTCATTACCGCCTGGTTCAGACCGTTTATCTGCGCGGTCATGCTGCTTGCGATCTGGTAGCCCGCGGCGTCGTCCTTTGCAGAGTTGACCCTGAGGCCAGAAGAAAGCCTCTGCATGGCCACGCTAAGGTCCTGTCCGGTCACACTGAGGTTCCTCTGTGCGTCAATCGATGAAAGGTTGGTGTTGATTACTAATGACATTTTTTCTTCCTCCGTGAATTTTATTTCCGGCATCCTTGCCGTTTAAAAGGTCCTTCGCCAGCCCTCTGAAAGTCCCGCGGTCACCTCCTTCCGGAGCCGCCTTGAACCTTTTAAGTTATTTATCGGAAAAGGAGGAAGAAAACTTTAATTAAAAAAATAAATTAATAAAATCAATATATTATTGATTCTATGGTTTTTTCTGTTTGTGGGCAGGAACTCTGCCAAACGGCCCCCGAGGGAAAAATATCGGGCAGGACGATCTATAAATCATTCATAATAGCCGGCACAGTTCTTGCATAGGGTTATATCCTCCATCTTCCCCTTTCTATAAAGATCAAGCATGTCCAAACGCCGTGCCGAGAGATATATGTCCTCAAGCGAATTTTTCGATATATTTCCGATGACCCCCCTGGAATTGAGGTCCGCGCAGCACACTGTAACGTCCCCGTTTGGCAAAATTACAAGGTCCTTCAGGAGGAACTTGCATAACCGGCCTTCAGTTTTATATTTCTTCCTCTCCAGATGCAGGTCCTCGCTGCCGTCCCAGTTATGCGGATGCCGGAGCTCGACGTTGTCGATCCGGGAAAAAAGGGCGCGGAAGTCATCATCCATCCAATCCGTTTTGAGGGACATCTCCGGAGGCACGATACAGATGACACCGGTTTTGATCTTTTTCCCTTTTTCCCTGTTTTGCGCGATGAAATTCAGAACATTACTTTTTACAGTTTCCCAATCGGCTCCGCGCCTTATTTCCCTATAATTGTTCAGGTTCCCGCCATCTATGCTGAACCTTATCTCATCCAGGACATCAGCGTCGATGATAATTGCCGTCCGCCTTTCATCAAGCAGCGTGGCATTGGTCAGCAGGTGCACGGTCGGCTTGCGGCGGAACGACCCCCTTTTTTCCTTGATAACGCGGAGCATTCCTTCCAGGTCGGGGTGAAGCAGGACTTCCCCTGCATTATGCAGATCGATGCGGTCTATATCGAATTTCGGGTTCGCAGCCAGTTCATCCAGCGTTTTGGCCAGTATTTCACGGGTCATGAGCGATCTTTTCTTTGAGTGGTCCAGGGAGCACCATTTGCAGCGCAGGTTGCAGGATGAACAGAACTCAAAATTGACCCATCTTGTCAGATACCGGCCTTCATTGTCCCTTATGGCGGCCTCATGAGCGATTTTCTCATTCAGTTTGACTTCCAGCTTCTTAACTTCATCGTTTCTTTGCGCCAGCTCCTCCAAAAAAGAAGCCCCGTCATCAGATCCCACCATCCGGAACAGGCATTTTATTTGCTCAAGATAGGCCCCAAGCAATTGCTTTCTGAATTCAAAATCTTCATCAGTCTCAGGACGCGCTGAGACCAGCCCATCGAATGAAGGCGACTCCGGCCCCATAATTTTGTTTATTATCAGCACGTGCCTGTAAGCCGGGGCCTTGTTGTCATTTAAATAAAAATTCAGATTGTAAAAAACCGAAAGGGCGCGAAGGATATCTGAAAACTCCTTCCTTTCCATGCCAAGCAGGTATATGGGCAACATCTCGGACCAACGCTCAAGATATCCGTTTGGAATAATAACGGGTTCAAACCCCCGGTTTTTCACAAGCTGCAAGGTACGGTCCAGCGACGGAAGCCCGTTTTGAATATGTTCCTGCAGCCATTTGTAATCCGCGCCATATGCCAGCCTGTATAATTCGTTTGCGCGCGCCTCCATCTCGCTGACGCCTTCGGTGTTGACCGGGGCCGCGATGATGGTGCATATCCTGGAGGAATCGATCAGCTTGTTTACAAACAGCTCTCTTTCTGCCGGCCCTATATGCTCATAGCAGTCTATCGATACGACAAAATCATATTTTTCCTCCGGACTTAACCTGGTGAAGCCACCTGTAATAAAATTGCCTTTTTGCCGAAGAGGTTCCGGATAATCCTTGTCAAGGAAGTATATATTGTCTCCGGGTAGAAAATTTTTCAGATATTCTCCGCTGCCCGCGCCCACATCGATTATGCTGAACCTTTCATCCCCCCGCCTGAACCTGTTTATAATATCCGCTACCATCCTGTATCTTTGATATTGGTCAAATGGCAGCGCCAGTGTCAGGTCCGGGCTCTCGGGAGCGACAACGCCTGCCTGCTCTGCCTGACGCCCGGCATCAGGACCTTGGCCCAAAGTTTTGCGTGGGGACCCTTCCAAATCCTCTTTTGCCTGTATTATGCCCTTTATCTTACATGCCTTGAAAATCCACCAATAGGCCTTATGAAGATGTTCTCTGATAGTGGCGTCTATTTCCACGCCTTTTTTTAATTCACCGTTCACAAACATATCAAGCTCCGTTGCCGCTTTTTTCATGCCGGCGAATGCGCCTTCCAGTTCGGGCCATTTTCCGGCCATCGGTAGCTCGGCCCATCTGTGAACGGCAGGGTCATTGTGCAAAGTGCTGAAAACGTACTGAGATCTGCCCTGCTTTATCAGCCGATTGCAAAAGTCCTCGAAATTCACTGGGCGGGCCATGTAAGACACTGCATTTTTATTGAATACAACCCTCAATCCCGCTTTGGAGAGGCGGTATCCCAGCTCTATGTCCTCGCAACCGAACCGGAACGCCGGGTTAAAGACACCGTGCTCAATCAGAAAATCCCTCTTGCAAGACACTCTTCCACCCCAGAAATAGGTGTAGTCCAATATACTGCCATGCCTTATGTGAGGATATGAAAATAAAAAGCAGCCAATCTCAGTAACAAAATGCATAAGCGGCGTCACATGAAGTCCAGGCGCCCACCCGGTGTAGTTCAGGACGGCGAAATTGCGCTGCGGATACCTCCTGTGCGTCTTGAGATGCTCCTCTAGGAGCGTTGGAGACATGACGTCATCATCATCGGCAAAAAAAAGCATTTTACCCCTTGAAACATAAATGCCATGGTTTCTGGCCGCGGCCAGCCCAGCATTTTTCTGGTAAAAATACTTTAACGGCAGCCGGCTGGCAAATGACCCCGCAACATCCCTGGTGTTATCGGCGGACCCGTCATCAATGATGATTACCTCAAATTTATCCTTGCCAAGGGTCTGCCGTTCGAGTCCTTCAAGGGCCATTGCCAATAGCTCAGCACGATTGTACGTGCAGATTATCACGCTCAAGGACAAAGTATCATTGCCCGCATCAAAAATATTCTCCGCATAAAGAGCGTTCATTAGGTCCTCGGGCCCAGTTATTTTTTTCTTGGAAATAAATTGGCCCTGCCATTCCAAAGGATAGTTGTGGTCGCCCTTTTTTTGGAAAATGCCGAAGTTTTCCCTCACGTCCAACGGTTCCCAATGGTCATCGTTCATCATAAACCTCAGCAGTAATTGACAGCTCATCAGGTCCGTATCATCGATCACCATCAGTCCATCCTTTTTCAGAAGCATCGCGCAAAAAAACCAGTCCACCAGAGGAAAAGGGAATCTGTGGGCGCCGTCAATAAGGACCAGATCGAAACTTTCACGGGACAGACCAGGAATAAAGTCATAAGACTGCCCGGCATAAAATTCGAAATCGCCAGTGGAAATCCCCAGAGCGTTACAGTAAGCGGTGATACGGTCCGCTTCAGCCTGAACTGGAGAGATGGCCGTATGACGGCATTTATTGTTCAAAAACATCACCGTACTGTACCCAGACCCGGTTTCAAGCGTACGCATCCCGGCAGATAAACTGTGCTCAATCGCCCTAAGCAGGTTAGTATTTGAATTCCAGGATATCAATCCCCCTTTCCCGTCATCATGGAATGAAGGACGTTCCTTTTCGAGCCTGTCTACAATAGATTTCATGCCCCTGTCCAATTCCTCTTGTCTTTCTCTCTACGCATAAGTCTCCAATATCCTGAACGCTTTCCCTCTTGACAAGTTTTTGTTCTTGGAAAGATATCTTTCCATCGAGCTGCGGGCCTCTTCATAACTGTAGTTCTTCACCGGTTTCCTCATGCTATGGTCAACCGGAGCGGCATCCACGATCCCCATCCTGAGTCCCAGACGCTCTATTACGCATGGCCACACAAAATCATAGCCCCACCCCATGGGCGAGGTCTCGTCAAACGGGAAAATATCGGCGTAAATGTCCTTACGGATGGAAAAAAGGGGGCCTATCTCTACAAAACGCGTCTGTCTGGCCGTAAGTCCGGTCATCTGCTCAACAAAGTGGTGATCTATATAGCTGTTATGGGTCCTGGCTGGCTGGGCAAGGGCAAAATCATGTTTACCCACAATGTCCAGGTACCTGTCCAGGAAGCCATCTTCCATTTTTATGTCGTCATCGCAAACAACTATGTAATCATATTTTTGCAGATCAACATCTGAGAGCATCCTATTTAAAAGGGTGAATTTGGGAAGGCCATTCTGAAACTGTTTATATGTGACTTCTCCGACGTGTCCATTAACACTCCTATTCCCTATCGCCGCCCATTTCTGCGTCACTTTCCATTTACGGGGCGCATTGAACTGCTTTACGAGCTCATCGACGTTGTTAGCCTGGTCGGCCAGATATATGCCAAGCACAAGCACATTGCCGGTTTTCCGCCTGCTGCCGCCACCAGGCGCGGCTGCAAGCTTCTCATCAGTCACGCTCCCAAGCATATGGGCCAACTGCCCGCCGACTTTTTTAAAAGAGAAATTTTCCCTGATAAACTCCTTTGAACCGGCCGCTACCCGCCGCCAGAGAGCGTCATCGGAGCACAGCCTCACCACGCATTCCGCAAAGCCTTCGGGCGAGTCCGCTATCATGGCCGTTTCCCCGTGGGTAAGCCCCATGCCCTCCGCCCCAATGGAGGTTGTCACCACCGGAAGACCGTGGGACATTGCCTCCCCGATCTTGCCCTTCATGCCAGCGCCGTATCTGAGCGGTGCGATGGAGACCCTGGCCTTCTTCAGATACGGTTCTGTTTTGGGCACGTACCCGACCACAATGATATCATCGCTTTTCAGAGAAACAACATCACCAGGAAGATGCGGCCCGACGATTGTTAACATCATGTCCGGCATCTTCTTTTTTATCTCCGGGAATATCTCCCGCAGAAAGTAATTCACGGCGTCCACATTTGGCAGATGGTTGAAATTCCCGACAAAGACGAGACCCGAGCGCCCATTAAGTTCCACCGGCGCGCTGTCTGCAGCATGAATATTAGGTATGACATAGTGCGCCATGCCGGGGAGATGGTCCTTCACCTGTTCCCAGTCTTTTTCCGTGACCGTTATAATGGCGTCGGCTTTGCGGTAGATGGCAAGCTCCCTGTCCTTTGTCTGCCGCGCCTTCTTCAACAGTTTTTCACTGCCATTTAAATGGGCCATCCTCTTTTCCCTGATGAAATGAATGTCAACGGTGTCTATCAGGACCTTTGTCTTTGGGGAATAAGCCCTTATTTCGGGCAGGTACTGCTGTGCTATGTCATAGAAGGACAACAGGGCTATTTCGTACGGCCTTTCAGTCAGTATTCTTTTCAGGTCTATGCCAGGGAATTGCCTCCCATGTATGCCCACCCCGATCTCGCGCAATTTTTGCGGGTCCGTGGCATAGACCTCTATCCCCATTTTTTCCAGGACCCTGGTGTAATCGTCCTGGTCCATGCCGTCACGCGCGATATACGTTACATGATAGCCCTGTTTTATCAGGAGCCGGAGAATAGAAAAAAGCCTTAATGAGCCCGATGTCTTATCGAACCACGGTAAACGCGGATCTATTATCAAGATGTTGCCGGAAGTTCTTTTTTCTTCCGGACCGCCGGGAGGGGCAATGCCGGTGGCAGGCCCATCGGCCGCAGAAGCGCGGCCCTCGTCTTCCTGTTCAGCTTCGCTGGGCAGCGCAAGGTCCGGGCTCCCACTTCCCGCCCCCCGAAGATAGGCATTGGCCAGCATGGACGGGTCCGCTATTTTTTTCCCGGTCAGGTGTTCGATGATCGGGGCAGCGTAATCGCTCCTTCCGGCCTCGATCAACTTTTTTGCGTAACCGGCAAGCAGGGCAGGCATGTTGAGGGAGCGTCCGGCCTGCTTTGAAAGTTCCCTGGCTCTTTCTTTCCTGCCCGTACAAAGACATGCCAGCGCCAGCGTGGACAGGACCATGGGGTGTTTGCTCGTGCTTTTTTCAAGCATGGACACAGCGGCCTCCGCCTCTCCTGAAAACACCTGGCAGCGTGCATATAAGTGGCATGTCTCCATGCGGTCCAAGGGGGAAGCGAAGCCGTCGTCAATGGCCTGCATGGCCTCTTTGTAGCGCCCAAGCCCCCAAAGGGCGTCAGCCATCCCAAGGTACGCCTCCCTGTAGCCGGACCTGAGGGCCGCGACCTTTCTCCAGTTCTCAAGACATTCTTCCCACCTGCCAAGCTCTCCTGACTGCACGGCCAACTCCATGGCCGCCTTAAAATTATCCGCCCCGTTTTGGGAGAGCTTGGTCTTGCCCATCTCGTAATAGTCCGAGCCCTTTTCCTTTACTTTCCCGGAAATCAGTTTCCCGTAATGGTGAATGGGTATGCGGGACAGCACAACCTTTATGCCGCACTCCTCAAGCGAGGTCTCGACCAGTTCGTGCACAGGGTTTCTGAAGCGTATTTTTTCATCGTTTGGGAAAAGCCTGGCCTTTGTGCTGGGTATCCAACCCGTTCCGGCCTGCTCCGAATAGGCCCCGTCGTTTTCAACCCAGCCCCAGGCCCCGGGGGAAAGCACATAATTCCTTGTTGTTATTGCATATGCCGTATTGGTCTTGCCCTCTATGAGCCCTCTCAGTTCCTCACGGTCCGACGGGGATATGACCTCGTCCGCATCCATCACCAATATCCAGTCGCCACTGGCCTTTGACAGGGAGAAATTCCTGGCAACCGAGAAATCCCCGGTCCACGCAAAATCAAAGACCCTGGCCCCAAGGGCCCTGGCGATGTGCCTGGTTTGGTCAGAGGAGCCGGTATCCACGACCACTATCTCATCGGCGGCAGGCCTCAGGTTAAGAAGCGTGCGGACGATGTTTTTTTCCTCATTCTTTACGATCATGCATATGGAGAGTTTTTGTTTTTTTTCTTTTTTGTTTCTTTGCTTTGGCTCTCCACTGTGACCCTGTGCGGCCTCTTCCGCGCCAAGCATGTCCCTTATTTTGAGGGCAACGGCCAAAGAGTCGCCATCAACACCGAACGCTAAAAAGATCTCTTCGAGCACCTCGAGGGCCTCTTTGCACTGGCCGTTCCTGAAATAAAGCCCCGCCAGGACAAGTCTCAGACGTTTTTTAGCGGGATAAAAAGCAATTGCCTGTTTTATCAGGGGTACCGTCCTGCCCGGCATGTCTCCTTTTCCCTGAACGCCGGACAGCTCGGAAAGGGCATTGTAATAGTTTGTTATTATGTCCTCGGAATCGGGGGAAAGGACAAAAGCATTTTCGAACAGCCCGAACGCTTCCTCCTTTTTGCCTTCCGCCCACCTCAGGGCGCCAAGATTGGCATATGCTTCGCCGTAGCCTCGGTCGGCTTCTATCGCCTCTTCAAAAAAAGTGGCGGCTTTGTCCAGAGCTCCTTTTTTGAACTCGATCAGCCCCATCAGGTTCAGGGTGCCCGCTCCCCTGTTCAGGTCAAGCGCCGCTCGGGCCAGTTTTTCCGCCTCCAGAGCCTCCCCGATGCCGTCCTTGCAATATCCTGCAAGCTCAAGCCATGCGGCATCTTTTTTATGCGGGACAGAAGTGCCCTCCCCGTCCGGCAGCTTTGACAGGACTTCCAGCGCGTGCGCGAATTCACCGTTTCTAATAAGCACCCTGGCAAACCTGTAATAGAGACCCTTTACAAATGACGAACTGTCCATGGGGGAGCCCTTTATGGCCTCGACAAGGTTCTCCACCGCTTTTCCAAGATCGCCTTTTTGCTCCGCCCTGATGCCGGATTCAAAAAGACCAAGTGCGCGAAGCTTTTTTGCCTCGGGGCGCTGGGGATCCAGAGACCCCCATTTATTTTCGAAAGCATTTTTGCTTTTGTCATCTTCCTCAGTTTTTGCCGCCTCCCGTGAATCCCTGTAAACAAAGGCTCCGGCAGCTATGAAACATCTTGAGCCCTCAAACACCGCGCGCTGCATAAGGTCCAAAACGGCATAGCGCCTCGACCCGAAGACCTCATCAAAAAAACCCGCCCTGTCAAATAATGCGCGGCCGGCCAGTATGCAAAAATCGTCCAGTCTCTGAACTGGGATACGGCAGTGCATGTGGCTGGCACTGGAATCGCGCGAGTGCTCCTGCCGGCCCGGTTCCGAATTCTTGTCCGGTCCTTCCTCCAAAAGCCATGGCTCCGCCTTCTGCAATCCATCCGCATGGCTACACACAGGCCCGATCATGGGAGCGCCTGACGCCTCCTCTGCCGGGCCACTCTCGATATCTTTCATGCAGCCAAGCATCCCCTGAAGCCAACCCTCGGCCACATCCACACCGCTGTCCAGAAAAACAATGTACCGGCCTGAGGAGGCCCTGACGCCCTCATTGTACAGGGCCGCATAGCCAGCCCCGCTTGCTTCAATAAACTTGTATCCGGTGGTGGCGGCAGCATGCTTTTTAAGCCGCCTTGCGGTAGCAGAGGAAGCAGGGGTTTCTATTTCGCTTGCAACAAGGACCACCTCATGCGGCTCAGGGGTATGCTTCTCTATATTGCCGAGACACTTCTGTATCTCCTTGATCCGGTTGGGGACGGCCACCACTATGGAAACAAGCCCGCTCATTCCGGCATCATCTTTTTCTTCCCTGACAGGGCCTTCCTTCTGCGCGGATCCGTCTTTCCTTAAGACTGGCCCCTCGCAGTCCGGATCCATATCCCCCGTGCCTGCTACCATTTCCTCACCCTTCCCGGCATGGACCGCCGGTGAAACGGGACCTTCCCTTCTTCCTTTTGCGGGCCCGTAAGGGTTTTTGCTACCGTTGTTTTTCTCTTTCACAAGATCGAGCTCCTCGCTCGTCAATGGGCGTTTGCGCAAAACGACCTCCATCTCATCTACCGCCCTGGGCTGCCTGAGCAGGGACTCATCCGGCATCCTGCCCCTCAATGATTTGCCGTAATCGCTCAGGTTCAGCTTCATGGAAGCCAGCTCGAACCTGGCGTCCCTCCAGCCCATGTACCAGAACCAGTCCGTGTAGTAAAGCCAGCTTTTCTCGTTGAAGGAGCGGACATGGGTTGGGTCCTGCCAGGCCCCGTAGCTCAGGTCATATGGGACTTTCAGCTTAAGCTCCCCTCCGTCCTTTAGCAGCTTGAGGCAGGACGTCATCAGCACCGGCAGCTCGTGTATGTGCTCAAAGAGATCATAGGCGATGAGCTCGTCAAAGCTGTTTTCACTCAGGAAGAGCTCTCCAAACCGGGCTGAAGACAGAGGCTTTCCGAAGGGTAAAGGCTCGTCGAGGTCAAGCACTATGTCCGGGCCCCAGTAATCGTTCCAGTCCACATTCAGGAATTCCTGACGGAAATCCTTGCCGCTTCCCAAGTTCATCCGCTTTGGAAAATCCATGCTCTTGCTTTTCCCCTTCTTTTCAAGGAAAGAGCCGGCCCATGCCAGTCCCGCCTTCAGATAGATGTCCTCGTCCCTGGCCGAAAACTTCTCCAGGGCGGCGGCCTCAAGCGTCCTTCTTTTTTCATCGTCTTCAACCAGGGTCTTGCATTCATGGACCAGCCGGTCATAGGATGCCGCGACGAAGGCCCCTTCGAGTCCCGGATCGATCTGCGTCCTCTCATCGCATTCGGCTACAACCGCCTTGCTGTTTGAAAGCAGGTAAGAGACCCTCACCAGCTCAAAGATACTGGACTCATAAAAATGAAGATTAAGGACCACCTTTGCCCTTGCGATAAAGGCGTCCCGCTGCTCGCCGTAAACGCCGAAAAGCGTCTTTACCTTAAGGCCTTCCCGGCCCAGAGCCTCCAGTATCCTTT
Source organism: Nitrospirota bacterium (assembly GCA_021789735.1). The sequence goes on along the minus strand of JAJYJB010000002.1, from coordinate 30,782 downwards.
TTCTCCGCTCATTGACGGAGCCATAAAAAAGGACATCTATGTCCTGGTTTGCGGCCGGGCTTATCCGTGCCAACTCCGGCCTGTATCCTATAGGCACATGGAACACGGCATCCCCGTACCCCATGGCCATGAACGCCTCGATGTTGCGCTGGCTGTAATCCCAGACGGGAAAGCGCCCGATCAGAGGTTTTACCCCTCCCCACATGGAAGACGGATCGACCTGCTCCAGGTTGTATATCACCGAGCGCCCGGGCAGCTTTTCCATCTGCTGCCGCGTCAGCAGGTGCGCGCCAAAAATGATGTTCAGGCCGTCCTCGATGTAGCTGTTCATGCCGATCTTTTTTGTCCGAGAATTGAGCCCGTAATAAACGGTCCTGGCGATCTCATTGAAGGCGGAGCTGTGCGGATAACCAGGAGGCCCAACGATCGTAACTGCCGCTTTTACACATGCCAGGTTGTCCAATATTTCCTTTTTCTCCCTTTTGCCTCAAACCGTCTTAAAAAGGCCACGGCCCGAAGTGAGAATAGCAATTAATATGCCAGGAAAAAAAGGCCAATTTTTAAAGAACTTTGGACATGCCTGCCGGAAATTTGACGGAAGCATTGGCAATAGCGGGTGAAAGAAAGACGGGCCCCGGCGGTCTTTTGACGAAAAAAAGCAGTTTTTCGGGGAAGCTAAAGCCGCTCGGGAAGAAGCTGCATGCCCCGCATCAGCGCGGAGTTCAGGACCAGCGGCGCCCTCAGGTTGGCGATCACCTTCCCTGTCTCAACCCTCAGGATAAGCAGCACGGCAAGGTCTTCCTTATGCTCAAGACCAAGGAACCGCCTGGCGGTCTCGTCCACATGGGCCTGATATCCCCTTGCTACGGTCTCAGGGGCGGCGACAATGAAAGCCACGTGGGGGTCGTCCACCGACTGCAGCCATTTTAAGGGGGTGTCCTTGTAGTCCATGAGGACATACCTTTTGATGGAGGAGAAGCCCGGTATGCCGGCCGGAAATTCTATTATCCTGGACTCCTCGACCTCCAGGTCCCCAAAACGGGAGGTCTTAAATTTTATCTTCACCCTGCACCGCCTCTCTGATCTTCGTAAACTCGTCAACTGAAATGGAGGAGGACACCATATTCTCCTTTACGATCCGTTCATAGACCTCCTCGCGGTAGATCCTGATGCCCTGAGGCGCGCTGATGCCAAGCCGGACCTGCCCCTCCCTGACCTCCACTATAGTGACGGTCACGTCCTCGCCTATCCTTAGGCCCTCCCCTGACTTCCTTGTCAATACCAGCATCCTGCCCGCCTTTCAAAGAAAAAACATATTTTTCTTTCTGGGAATTCCCCACTTTTCGTCCTGCCCGGCGAGAGCGCTTGAAAAAGGGGGCCGGTATATATTTTATTTGATAATCACTTCAGAAAATCAAGCAGGGTCTGAGAGGATATGTTGGCCGTTGACTGTTCCAGGGCCTGCAGGGCTGCCTGGTATTTGGCCAACTGCGTTGTGGTCTGGGCCAGGTCGTCGTCCTGCACCCCCGAAAGGAGGACCTGCGTGCTGGACTGGTCCTGTTCGATGGAGCTTTGCTGGTTCGTAAGCCTGTCCTGCCTCGTGCCTATGTCCGCGCTTACGCTTGTTGCCTGGTTGATGGCGTCGTCCAGCGGAGTCATGAGGGCGCTTATCCTTTGGGTGTCCCCGCTGTTGAGCGCATCGCCAAGCAGATTAGTAAGCTGCATGAAATTTGAGAAACTGAAGCTGTCCACGACGTTATTGCTGCTGTCCTTGATCTGGACATTTATCGTGGTGCCGCTGCCCTGCGTGTAGTTAAAGGACGAACCGTCAGCCTGAGTTACAGTAACGGGGCTTGAAAGGGTAAAAGAGAATGCATCACTTCCGGTCACGTTCACCGGGAGAAGTGCGGAATTGGATATCTCGGCGTTCACAATGCCGGAATCCCCCTGATAGGCGTAAGTAGAGTTGTTGAAGGCGTCCGTCTGGGTCTGGTAACCGGCAAACACGCTTGAGCCATCCGCGGTCTTTGTATTCGCGTAACCGAGCAGTTCGTCTCTTATCTGGTATACCTGCTGTGCAAGCGCAGCCATGTCCTGGCTGTTGGCAGTGCCGTTTGCCCCTTCAAGCGCCATCTCCTTGGCATTGTTCAGCGCGTCCAGGGTGGAAGACATGGCCGTTGAGGCATCGCCCAGGACCGCATTGGCGCTATCGATATTGCTCAGGTAGCGGCTGTCATTGTTCAAGTCCAGGTTGTAGTCCATTGCGCTGACCACGGCAGTCACGTCATCTGAGTTCTTGCTGTACTTTTTGCCCGATGAAAGCTGGTTTTCAAGCTGCGTTATGGTGGACATATCCTGGTCCAGCGAGTTCGAAACCTGGTTATAGATCGAAAAGGAGCTTACTCTCATATTTTTTCCTTCATGCCTCTCATATATTCATCAGCGACTGGAAAAGCTGATTTGTGGTTTGTATGACCATGGCGGCAGCCTGGTATGCCTGCTGGTATTTTATGAGATTGACGGACTCCTCATCGATATTGACCCCTGAGACGGAGTCCTGCTGCTGGTTGAGCTGGTCCAGGAGATTGCTCTCGAAAGTCTGGCTGTCGGAGGCGGATGCGCTCGCAGTGCCGGTTGCGGAGACGATGCCCTGATAATAAGCCATGAACGTCTGGCCACCCAGGCCGGAGACCTGGGTATTGTTAAGCATATCCGTCATGGCCAGTGCGTTTGAATTGTCCCCTGGCACTCCTGAGGACGAAGAGGCCGCAGCCACCTGGCTGCCGTCCGTGATCGCCACACTGAAATTGTTCACCGCGTTTTTAAGCGGGTCGATCGTGAAGGTGTCACCGGCCGCCGGAGACCCTGTTATCGTCGCCTGTATCCCGTCAAAACTGATCGCCCCGCCCGATGTGTACGTTCCTGATGTCACAAGCGAGCCTGTCTGGGTGTCATAGACGTTATAGTTTCCGCTTGAATCTATCTTTATGTTGTACTGGTCCAGGGTAAGCTGGCTTTCATTCGTGACGGAAGCCGTTATCGAAGCGCTGGAATTGGCGGTTGTGGCAAGCGTAAGCGGGCTGAAAAAGGGGTTTCCGGTGCTGCCGTCAAGCCCGTAACCCTGCTCCTGGACCTCGTTTACCTGCTGGACAAGGGCCGCCGCGAACCTGTTTAAGGGCAGCAGTCCCTGGGTCTCGGCTTCGCTTCTGGCGGATATGAGCCCCCCCAGGGCGCCTCCCGTAACTTGCGATGTTATATTCGCTCCGCCCAGGTAGAGCTGGTAGTCGCCATTGGCATCCTGACTGGCCGAAAGCTCGTTGGTCTGGCTGCCGCTGACAAGGTTCTGCATCCCGCTGATGATGGTCACCTGGCCGGTGTTGTCCGTGTAGAAACTGAAACTTATGGACTGGGAGAGCTGATTCATAAGGTTGTCGCGCTGGTCAAGCAGCTGGGCCAGACTGCCGGTGGTGTTGCCCTGGGCGGCCGCTATCTGGCCGTTAAGCTGCGCGATGCTGGCAGCTATGGAGTTGACCGTCTGCACGGTGCCGGAGATCGTGTCGTTTGCCTGCTTTATGGCCTCCTGGATGGCGCCCTGCTTTTCCTGCACCGCAGAAACCAGCGTCTGGGCGTCGCCCAGAAGGACAGTCCTCGCGGACTGGTCAGAGGGGTTGGATGCGACCTGCTGCCAGTCATTCACAAAGGTGTTGAAGTATGTCGACAGTCCCGTCTGCCCGGTCTCATTGAACGCCTGCTCGACCTGCCCCAGCGTCGTGCTTGAAGAGTCCGCTCCGCTCATGTTCTGCTGCGTCTGATATATCTGCGACTGAAGAAAAGCGTTGTACTGCCTTTGTACCCCGGCGACGGTCACGCCACCCGGGCTGCCCGCCTCCTGGCCGCTTAAATCGATGTAATCTACCGGCTCAAGCTGAGTGGTCTCAACGTCATAGCCGGGCGTGTTCACGTTGGAGATATTGTTGCTTGTGGTGTTCATGGCAGCCTGGCTGGCAAACAGGCCCGACTGCGCAATGTTCAGGATGTCATTCAACCCGCTCATCAGATCTGCCTCGATACCATCGTGCCTTTGCCTCCAGTGTTGCCGCCTGTCCTGGCCCCCGCCTTCCCAAAGAAATCAAGGGAATCGCTCACAAAATGCAGTGACCGCTCTATCAGTATCCGGTTGAACTCATTTAATTCCTGGATGCCCTGCAAAAGCGATATCACGAGCCTCCGCAACTCCATGAAACTCCCATCTCCCGTGGCGAGGGAAAGCTCCCGCAGACTGGCGCTCTTCTCTCCGGGCCCATTCCCGCGCACGGCGTAAAACTCCTCTATCAGGCGGAGCCTTTCCTGCTCCAGCAGCCTCAGCTTAAGCGCGGCCGTATCTTTCTGCTTTGCAAGGTCCTCTACCCCCTGCTCATCAAAATCAATAAGGCACTGCTTTTCCTTCCGCAGAAGGGCCATCAGATTCTTGTATTCCCTGATCTGCTCTTCAAGCACGGCCTTTATTTTTTCCGGAGCTGCGGTCATCGGCTAAACTATCTCGCTTATCATTTTCTGGGCCACTTTACCCGCATCCACATTGTAATTTCCCGAGTCGATCGCCTGTTTCATCTCGTTTACCCTGTCCGTCCTTACATCCGGAAGCTTGCCTATCGCCTCGACGATCTGGGCCGCCTCCTTTCCCTGCTTCGATATCCTGATGCTGTCAGCGGGGCCGCTTGCGGCACCCCCTGCCGGTGCTCCAGCCTTCGAGGTCTCCGAAGGCTTCTTTATGTTGTGCTGCTCGGGTCCCTCTGGCGGCTTGTTATTATTTATTTTCACCAAATTTCCTCCGGGACGGCCTTTTTATATTCTGCCGTTTATAATCTTATTATCGTAAACGCCGGAGAAAATCTTTAATTTTTTGCCCTGATGTTTGCTCCTTTAATAATTTTTTAATTTTTAATATATCCATAATTTATAAATCAGCCTAGCCTGAGTTTTCTGCGCTACCATAGGAGTTGTCCGCCTCCATCGTGTCTGGAGGCCCTATCTGCACCCTCCCGCTCCGAACAGACGTCCACAGGCCCCAGCCCCCCTGCTTATATATCCAGGCAGCGGCCTGAATATTTTTCTGTGGGTCGAACAGGTCCGATACGCTGTTTATGATGCCTTTTTTAATGAGGCGCGCCGCCCAAAACCTGTCATTTATCTGGAAAAGCCCGCAATCCGTGCTCCCATAAGGCGCATTATAATGAGCGGCCTCCGGATTGCCTGAACTTTCCGCATAGGCCACGGCCATGGCGTTCGACGCCTGCCCACCGAATGCGGCACGTATCATTTTCTTCGTTTTTTCATCTATCCGGCCATTGTTCTCCTGCCCTTCCCGCGCTCCCTGGACCCCTTGAGAGGCGGGCATGCTCACGCTTTGCCCAGGCGCCCCACCGGTTCTAAGCATTGAAAGGCCACCTGTCTTTACAGGCGTCGAAAGAGTTGTTTTTTCCTTTAAATTCGATTGATTAGACCCTGATTGTTCATCCGTAGCTTTAGTATTTATCCGCTCGATCTGTTTAAGGATCATGTCCTGCAGTCCGGTCTCTTTTTCGGCCAGGAGTTGAGCAAGCTCCATATCGAACATGCTTGTGTAGGTCTTTGCACTGAAATCCTGGTTGTCCTGCATGGTCGTGGAGCGCATCTCCTTGACCAGTTCGTAGGTGAAGAGCGTCGCCATGCTCTGGGCCACGGCCTTCATTGCCTGCGGGCCTTTCTGGCCGGCGTATCTTTCAAGGCTCTCTGGGCTTATGGCGTCATCTATGTACATTTTCCCCTTCAGATCTAAATTATCTCCAGGTCGGCCCGGAGGGCGCCGGCTGCCTTCAGCGCCTGCATGATGGAGATAAGGTCCCGCGGTGTTACCCCAAGGGAATTAAGCGCGCTCACCACTTCGCCCAGGGTGGACCCAGACGCCTCCATCAGTGAGGCCTTCTGCTCCTGAACCTTCACGTTCGTATTGGGCACAACTACCGTCTGGGAGCCCGCCGGAGCAAAAGGAGGCGGCTGGGAAACGTTATAGGTGGTCTTTATCTCCACCGTGAGATTTCCGTTGGCGATGGCAACAGGGGCTATCCTCACGTTCTGCCCTATTATTACAGTCCCTGTCCTTTCGTTTATTACGACCTTCGCGGGCTCGTCCACGGCTACATCCAGCTGCCCGACCAGGCCGGCAAAGTCCACTACCCTGTCCGCGTAAGCATCAGGTATGTTTATTTTCACCGTAGAGGGGTCGGCGGCCTGGGCACAGTCCGGGCCGAACGCCCTGTTTATGCTTTTTGCGATCCGGGCGGCGGTGGTGAAGTCCGGATTATCCAGGAAAAGCTTCAGGTCCGATCCATTGCCCAGGGTAAAGGGCAGGTTTTTCTGTATGATCGCGCCCTCGGGTATCCTTCCCGCGGTCGGATGGTTTTTCTGGATGCTGGTCCCCCCTGCGCCCCCAACAAAACCCCCTATTGATACCGGCCCCTGCGCAAGGGCGTAGACCTTGCCGTCCGGGCCGTACAGGGGGGTCAGAAGCAGGGTGCCGCCCTGTATGCTTTTTGCGTCCGCCAGCGCAGAGACGTTGACGTCTATCTTCATGCCGGCTTTTGGAAAAGGAGGCAGGGTCGCCGTTACGATCACCGCGGCAGTGTCCTTGGCCCTTATGTCCGTGGGGGAGACCGTAAGTCCCATCCTCTCAAGCACATTGGCTATCGCCTCCATGGTGGCGTTTCCCGTGTCGCCAGTCCCGTCAAGACCGACCGCAAGACCGTATCCCACCACCTGGTTTTCGGTCATCCCCTGAAAAGTCGCAATGTCCTCTATGCGCGCCGCAAGCGCCGCCCGGGAAAAAGACAGGAAAAATAAAAGCATGGATAGCAGGACAATGGGCAAAGATATTGTCTCAGCAAGAGGCCGCGCCTTTTTCAAAACCGTCCTTTTCATTGCCGCACCTTTCACCCTTCCGGTCCCCGCCATCAGAACGGCCACACCTTATCCAGGAACCTGCTGAGCCATCCGGGCCCCTGTTTTTCCTGCACTACGCCGTCGCCCACGAAATACACCTTGGCATCTGTTATCCTGGAGCTTGCTATGGTATTGTCAGGCGCGATATCGTACGGCCTGCAAATGCCCTCAAAAATAAGTATCTGTTTTTCGTTGTTTATCGTGATATCTTTTCTGGACTGGAGCACCAGGTTGCCGTTCGGCAGCACCTGGACGACTTTTGCGGTTATGGTGCCTACCAGCGTCCCGGTCCTCGTGGTCGCCCCGCTGCCTTTAAAGCTGTCGCTCATGTTGCCCGATACCGAAGGCTCAAAGGTATTGCCGTTCCCGTAAAGGTTGGAAAGGCCCAGGTTCAGCGGGGCGCCGAAAAAGCCGGTAACGTTCGCATCGAGGCTTGAAGCCCTCGAAGTGTTCGTATCGGCCTGCCCCGAGCCCGTTATGTTCTCAAGCACGTTTATTGTCACAAGGTCATTAAGCCGCCTGGCCTTCAGGTCCTCGTAAAGGCCCGCCCCCTCGGTAAAAAGCGAATTGTTGGCGTAATGCACCACCTCCGGAGCGCTTTTTTCGTGATACACGTACTTTGGCGGAGGAGGAGGCAGCTTGGGCATCGTCGCGCAGGCCGCAAAAGACAGAAACAAAAGCGCGGCGGCCATACGGGAGGCAAAACAGTCTAGCACGATACTTTTTACCCTGAACATTTTTGATATCTCCCCCGCTTCAAAAAATAAAAAAGTAAAAAAAGATTTTTCCCTTTACCATCTATGGCTGATATCCGCCCGTGCCCTGGCCTTCCGCCATGCCGTCCTGGATGCGGACGGTATTTTCATCCACCAGGACGCCGGACAGCATCTTCCTTGAAGAGGTGTTCATGACCTTGGCGTAGCCACCAACTCTGGCGCTTGACACCAGCTCCCCCGGCGTGGTTATCCTGAACCCCGGGGTATCGATCATAATCGTCACCCTGTGCCCCCTGGCAACCATAGGTGCACTGCTCACCATCGTGTCCAGGATGGTGACGCCCGCCCCGACCGAACAGGTAAGCACCTGTCCCACCACCTTGGAGTCCTCGTTGAAAAAACCCCCGCTTGGCAGCCTGGTAACCTTCACCGGCGTGGCCGACACGTCCTCCGGCCCGACCACGGAGTTGGCCCTGAGCAGATGCGTGCTCTTGACAACCGTTTCATAAGCGGTCACGGTCGCGGTCGCGGCCGCTTGCCTGCCGTCTGCAAAACGGAGGCGAAAAACCGTTTTGCCGGGCGGCCCCTTGACAAGGCTTACGGACTGCGGAAGGCCTGCCGGCTGGCCGCCTTCAATGGCCAGGTCCTCCACGCGCACCCTGCTCCAGTGGTACCGCCCCTCGATATAGGCCTTAAGCACCGCCTTCACACCGGCAAGGCCCCCGGCAAAGGCCGGGGATGCCAGGAGGAAGAACGCTATGAAAAGGGCCGCTGTTTTTTTCATGGAGCTGTCCTTTTTTATGCGGCAGCCCTCATGTTATTGGTGTCCATGAGCATCTGGTCTGAAGCCTGCACCGCTTTCGAATTTATCTCGTACGCCCTCTCGCTGGCTATCATGTTGACCATCTCTTCAACCACGTTTACGTTGCTCATCTCCAGGTACCCCTGCTGTATGGTGCCCATCCCGTCCACCGAAGGGTTTGCCAGAATAGGGTCTCCGGAGGAGCCGGTGGGTGTATAAAGTCCGTCACCCATGGCCTGAAGGCCGCTCTCGTTGGTGAACTTGGCAAGCTCTATCTGCCCAACGTTCACAGGGGTCGTGCTGCCCGCCTGCACCGCCGTGACCGTGCCGTCGGCGCCTATGTTTATCTGCGTGGTGTTAAGGGGTATCGTAATGTTCGGCTCAAGCGGATAGCCGTCTGAGTTCACGATACGGCCGTTGTTGTCCAGCTTGAAAGACCCCGCCCTGGTGTAAGCTATGGTGCCGTCGGGCATGTCCACCTGGAAAAGGCCGTCACCCTGTATGGCCAGGTCAAGCGGGTTGGTGGTCTGCGTGAGGTCCCCCTGCTGGAATATCTTCTGCACCGCGGCTGGTTTTACGCCAAGGCCTATCTGTATGCCCGTGGGCAGCTGCGTCGTGTTTGAAGATGAAGTGCCGGGGGCGCTCAGGTCCTCGTATATCAGGTCCTCGAAGTCCGCCCTGCTCCTTTTAAAACCCGTCGTGTTGACGTTGGCCAGGTTGTTGGCGATGGTGTCTATGTTGAGCTGCTGCGCCTCCATGCCCGTTGAGGCAATCATCAATGACCTTAACATCCTCAAGACCTCCTTATCTTTACGGCAAAAAATCTTTTTAAAAAATCTTTCTTCTTTCTCTTTGAGAACCCGCTAGATCTGCGCCATGTCGTTCACTACCTTGCTGGCAGCCGAATCAAAGGTCTGTATGGTCTTCTGGAAGGTCTCGAACTCCCTGAGCGCGTCTATCATCCTGACCATCTCCTTGACCACGTCCACATTGCTTGCCTCAAGATAGCCCTGCTTCACCGTGGCGGTGGAGCTTACAACCGCGGCCTTTGAATAAAAAATGCCGGACCCCATCCTCGTCAGCCCCTGCTGGCTGGAAAGGTCAACAAGCCTGATGGTGTCCACCTGCTTGCCGTTCACGAACACTCCGCCGTTGGAGTCTATCTTTACTTCCCCCTTGGGAAGCTTTATGGGCCCCTTGTCCCCAAGGACCTTTATTCCGTTGAAAGATGTCAAAAAACCGTCGCTGCTTCTCTTCAGGTCTCCGCGCCTCGTGTAACGGTTTCCCTCCAGCGCTATGAAGCCCTGTCCCTCGATGGATATGTCCAGCGGGTTTGCCGTCTTGAAAGGATCGCCCTGGACCATGTCCGTCTTTTCGCTGGATAACGTGCTCAAATCCCTTTCCTCCTGTTCAAGAGTGGTCGCCGGCGGGTTTATAAGATAATCCCTGAAGGACAGGCTTTCCTTCTTGTAGCCGGGCGTGTTCGAGTTGGCAAGATTGTTCGTGACCGCGTCCATCTGAAGCTGCTTAAGCACCGCACCCGATAGGGCTATGTAAATTCCTTTGTACATGCCAAAGGTAAAAGCAATTTCGGTGCCACCACAAAAAATTCACCCGCGGGTTTTAATAAAAATCCCACAAAAACAAAAGATCCTATATTTGACAAGGTTTTTTATTCATCCGGCCGATGCTTTTTTCATCGGGGCGCACCCAGGTCGGCCACGATAACAGAAGGGAAAAAAATTCCCTCCTGGCAATATTTACCCGGAGCGCCAATTATTTAACGGCCGCAAAAAAATTTTCAGGATGCAGCAAGGACAGAAAGGGGGAAAGCCTTCTCAAGAAAATCACAGACAGGCAGGAATGCCAAGGGGTATTAAAGGTTCCTTATAAGACGGGATACCGGTGTTTTTTCAGGGCCGGTTTTTTTTGTTCAGGTTAAGGATAAGCTCCACTTCGCCTGCGGGCACCGCAAGTATCTTTGATATCTCGCCGGCGTCCAGTCCTTTTTCCCTGAGGGCCAGGATGCCGCTGCTGCGGTCCGCAAGGGCCGGGGAGAGGTCGGGAGCCGCCACCGGAGAATACATCAGCTTTTCCAAGGCTTCTATCCGTCTGCCAACCCTTTCGTCCAGAGCGGCAAGGAGTGATATCTTCTCGTCTATTCTTTCTTCCAGTTTTTTTAGCTCGTCTACGCCGGTGTTCCGCTTTGCCGCGGCATGGTTGCCAGCAGGGAGTCTTTTGGCCGCCTGAGCCGCTTTCAGAAGCTCTTTCTCTTTTCCCTTATCTTTGCCTTCTTGTTTTTGGCTATTCTTTTTCCAGAGCATTCCCCGGCCCAGCCAGCCTCAGATAAAAAAATTAAAATAAAAGTAAAGGGTCCTCAGACGGTTATGTCTACGCCCTTTTGCTTTTTCTTGCCGTCGGTCCCGTCTTCCCCTTTTTCCTTTTCTCTTTTCTTTTTTGGCAACGGGTTGTCCTCATGTCTTATTATTTTGGGAGCCTCCGGGACATTGCCTATGGGTTCGATGGCCATTTTTGTGCCCTCCTTCTACGTGAAAAGCATCTTTTCAAGGAGATACGTTTCCTTGAAGGAAGATACGAGCCTGTCATATTGCCCGTCATCTATCCTAAGCAGTTTTTTAAGCTCCTGCTCACCGAGGTCCAAGTCAGGCATCGGCCTGTTATAGCCTATGCCAAGCCTGGCGCAGAGGGCATCGGCCAGCGATACTATATGACCCAGCTTGTCCGGCCCGGCCGCCTTGTCCATCTGCCTCCACGAGTGGTGATGGAGTATAACGCTTGAGAGGCTCTCCGAAAAACCCCACTTTTCAGCAAGCATCGAGCCCAACTGGGCATGGCTGAAACCAAATATCTCTTTTTCAACGACGTTATAAGGGACCTGCTCCTCATTCACTATCTGGGCCAGGTGCAAAAACTTGTCCGGATGCCCATTGTTCATTATGACCTTGCCTACGTCATGCAGAAGCCCCGCAATGACCGCCTCCTCCCTTACGTTCCTGGAGAGCCGCGCTTCCTCCACTATCAATCCGGCAGCCAGGGAGACCCCAAGGCTGTGCTCCCAGAGCTTCTGTTCAAGCAGACCGAAGGTCTTGTAAATGTTGCGAGTTGAGACGGCAAGAGCTATTGTCCTTATCGTGTTGAACCCGAGCATCGTTATGGCGTCTGAAATGGTGTCGATCTTCTGGCGCATCCGGAAAAAAACTGAATTGGCCATTTGAAGTATCCGCGAGGTCAGAGAATTGTCCGCCATTATGGCCTGTTTAAGTTCTTCAATGGCGGTGTTCTCGTTGCCAACGAGCTCCAGTATCCTGGCGGCAACGGCGGGCACCGCCGGCAGGTTGCTGGTCTGCAGCAGGATGTCTCTCGAACCGGCCTCACGCCCTTCAATCGATTCGAGCAATAGCTTTATGTCCTCAAAGTTGAAGGGTTTCTGTATGACCTTTATGTTCTTCGAACTTATCTGGCTCCCAATCTCCCCGTCCAGGGCGGCACCGGTAAAGATGACGAACCTGCCTGCCAGATCGGGGTCCGACTGTTTTATTTTCTCAAAGACCTTGATCCCATTCAGGTCCTGGAGAGTGAGATCGCAGAACACGGCATTATAAAAGCCGTTTCCGGCCAGTTTCTGCAAAGCCTGCGCTCCGGAGGAGGCGGTATCGGCCTCATAGCCCAGGAAGTCGCTGTAAAGGTCAAGTATCTCTATAATCTCCGGATCGTCATCTATGATTAAAATTTTAGCCATGATTTCAGAACACGATTATTATAATTTTCACCTCTGACAGCAGTCAACCTCGTTTTGCGCGTTCAATCACCGGCCGACCCGCAGTCCGTCTGGCAGAAAAGAACTCCCCGTCCCGGCAGCGTTCCGCATACGTATCTCACGATGGCCTCCGGTATTTCCCCCAGGGGCAGCACGCTGTCCGCCAGTCCTGCCTCGACAACCACTCTTGGCATTCCGTAGATGACGCATGTCCTCTCATCCTGGGCGATTACCTTTCCGCCCTGCCGTTTGAGGCTGGTCAACCCCTTCAATCCGTCATTGCCCATGCCTGTAAGTATCACTCCCAGGGACCTCCCAGGGAAGTAAACGGCAACAGAGGACATCAGGGCATCCACGGAAGGCCTGTAGATGAAGTCCCCGCCATGGCTTATGGAGATGGTAGGCTTGGGCAGACCGCCGGACAGGCTCATGTGGCCTCCGCCTGGCGCTATGTAAACCACTCCGTTACGTGCGGTCTCCCCGTCCTCCGCCTCTTTCACTTCCAGGGTGGAAAGCTGGTCCAGCCTTTCAGCAAAAGGTTTTGTGAAGTTGGCGGGCATATGCTGGCTGATGAGCACAGGCACCGGGAAATTGCCGGGAAGGAAGGGTATCATCTGCTGCAGAGATTTGGGTCCGCCTGTCGAGGTGCCGATGGCCACGATATCCATGTTTACCCGGTCCCCGCATGCGGCGGCCGGAATGGGGGCCTTTGTCCGGAGCGGTCTTGCATGTCTGGCCAGCAATTTCCGCTGCCCGAGGTGTTTTACTTTCTCGACCAGGACCGCTTTTATCTTTATTATGTCCAGGGAGGATTCGGAGAGATTTTTGGGGACAAAGTCCATGGCGCCCAGTTCGAGCGCGTGTAACGTCACCCTTGCCCCCTCGCTGGTCTGTGAGCTGAGCATTATCACAGGCAAGGGGTTTTCGGCCATTATCCTCTTGAGCGCCTCGATGCCGTCCATCCCCGGCATCTCGACGTCCATCGTGACAACATCCGGACGGAGCACAGCCGCCTTTTCCACGGCCTCAGCCCCGTTGCCGGCGGTGCCCACCACTTTTATGCCGGGGTCCGATTCAAGCATCTTGGACAGGACGTTCCGCATGAAGGCGGAGTCGTCCACGACAAGTACCGTCACCATGGCAAAACCGCCTTTCCATGACGGAAAATTTCCAGCTTGACGAAACCGGGCACCGGGGACTTTTTATTTTTTTTGCTTGTTGCCATAAATGAAATTTTTATTTTTTGCCTGTTTATGCCCTGATAGCGCTTTTTTCAGAAACCGAGCTCCGTGAGAAGGCTGTCGACCCCTTCCTGCGTGACCTTTTCGGAGACAAGCTCCCTGGAGGAGATCTCCTCCAGGTTTCCGCCGAAGCTGGTCACGAGCACCAGAAGCTCTCTTTCGACGTCTCCCACCAGGTCTATCACTTTTTTAAGCGCCTGGCCGGTCAGGTCCTGGAACGATTGGGTCGTAAGCACCTCCGTGAGGTCGTCCTCCAGTTTGTTCTTGAAGTTCTTGAGATAATCGGCAGATTCCTGGGGCTCCTTTATGTTCCTGATGTGGGAGGAAAGCTCGTCCATGTTCAGAATGTAGGTCTCGACGAAGCTCATCGTCTTGTTGGCCGCCTCCTCGGTCCTGTCGATGACGAACTGCAGGCGATCGACCGCCTGGGGCATTTCGACCGAGGCCATGTCCCTGAGCTTGGGGTCAATGGCGTCCTTGAAATTCTTTATGGACTCATGCAGCTTTCGGGTCACCTTGCCCACCTCATTGTAAAGGTCTCCGCGGCCCTTGGTCATGATGCCCTGTATGATCGTTTCCGCCTTCTCGTAATCCTGGTTCCCTATGGCGTCCAGAAATTGCATGACCTCGCCCACTATCGCGTCGGCGCCTCCGTCCGCCAGCTTCTTCCCGAAGAACTGCTTGGCGTCCCGGACCTCCTTTATCGTCACCTCCCCGGCCATGGTCTGCACCCTCTTGGTGACCTCGACATTGCCATCTGAAGTCTCCGTGACGTCCAGCACGTCGTCCTCAAACAACGATGCGTCCTCAAAGGGAATGAGCTTCCTCGGGTCAAGCAGCACGAGCAGCTTGTCATTTATCCTGGCAACCCCCTTGATCTGCTCCATCTTCTCGGAGAAGAACCTTTCAGGGTGCTCGACCGCCGAATCGTCAACCTCGACCACCCCGGTTATCCCGTCAACAAGCACTCCGAAGGTGATCTTCCCGCTCGACACGACGATGATCTTTCCGCCCTCGCCCTCGTTCTGCTGGCCGTTTATATTGAGCAGCGCCCTCAGGCTCACTATGACTATGATGCTCCCCCTGAGGTTCGTGACCCCTTCGATGTAGCCCGGGGCCTGCGGCATGCGCGTGATCACAGGAGTGTTTATTATCTCCCGGACCTTCAGGATCGGGATCGTGTATTCCATTGAGCCAAGTTTAAATCCAATGTACTGCCGCATTTAGTGCACCTCCGGTAACAGTTTTTCCATTATTTCCTGATATTTATTATTGCGGCCTCATACCTGGGAGCGCTCCTTCTCAAAGAGACTGCGCGCGATGTGGCCCAGGTCTATGATCAATATCACCTTGCCGTCGCCCGATATCGTGGCCCCAAGGATGCAAGGAGTAGTGCTGCTTGAGCCGGTGATGGTCTTGATGACGACCTCCTGCAGCCCCAGGAGCCCGTCAACCCCGATGCAAAACCTGCTGTCCGCGACGGCCACGACAATAACATACCTGCCCGAGGCATCCCCGCCGGCGCTGTCCGGAGGACCGTCCGGAAAAACTGCCTGCGGGGGGCCCGGCTGGCCGGACTGGCCGTCCAGGAGCTCGGAGAGCTCGAAATACGGGTACGTCCTTCCCCGTATGTTCAACACCTTTTTGTGCAAAAAACCCTGCACCTCATTTTTTGGCACCTTGAGCGTCTCGTCGACCAGAGTAAGCGGTATGGCATAGACGCAGTCGTTTACCTGCACAAGCAGGGCATGGATTATGGCCAGCGTCAGAGGCAGGCTTATCCTGAAAGTAGTGCCCTCGCCTTTTTTGGTAATGGTCTCTATGAAGCCGTTGAGCTTGGATACGTTGTTCTTCACGACGTCCATGCCCACGCCGCGGCCCGACAGCTCCGTGGCCACATCGTTGGTGGAGAGGCCTGGCATGAAGATGAGGTTCACCGCGCCTTCCCAGCCGAGGGCCGACGCCTCCTGCTCGCTTATCAGGCCCTTCTCCACCGCCTTGCGCTTGACCTTCTCGACGTCTATTCCCCTGCCGTCATCGGAAACCTCTATGATGATCTGGTTGCCCTTCTGGCTGGCCCGGATGAGTATTACACCTCTTTCGGGCTTTCCCATGGCGATACGTTCGGTCCTGGGCTCGATAGCGTGGTCAATGGAGTTCCTGATTATATGGACCAGCGGGTCGCCGATCTGTTCTATGACGGTCTTGTCCACCTCGGTCTCCTCACCCTCTATCCGCAGCTCCACATCCTTCCCAAGCGGGGCCGATATCTCCTTCACCATGCGCGGGAACTTGCCGAACACTTTTTTAAGCGGCTGCATCCTCATCTTCATCACCGCAAGCTGCATGTCGGATGTCAGCAGGTCAAGGAAAGAGACCGCCTCCAGGAGGTTTTCCATCTGCTGGTCCGAGGAATACCTATGCTCAAGGCTGCCCGCCAGGTTGAGGAGCCTGTTTCTGATGAGCACAACCTCGCCGGTCAGGTTCATGACATGGTCTATCTTGTCCACGGCGATCCTGAGGGTCTGGATCTCACCGTTCTTGGGCTCCCTGTCTTTTTCTTTTTCTTTCAGCCCGGCCTGGGCGTCATCCTGCTGCACGGTTTTTGTCACTTCTTTTTCTGGCGGGCAAACGGCCCCCGCCAAGGAAGGCCGCGCAGGCACGATGGAGGCGGGCCTTTCTACCACAGCCTTTTTTGCCTTTACGGCCACACTGGACGGGTTCTCGACTGAATCGAGGGCGCTGTCCAGGTCCGCAAGCATCCGGGAGATGTCCGCCTCCGGATGGCCCTTTGACTTTATGTCTCCTATAAGGACCCTTACCATGTCGAAGCTCTTCAGGATCACATCCACAAGAAAGGGCTCCAGGGATATCTCCCTGTCGCGCAGCTTTTTGAGGATCGTCTCGGCCCGGTGGGAAACATCGACGATCTTCTGGAAGCCAAGGAACCCGGCGGCCCCCTTCATGGTGTGCATGCCCCTGAATATCTCGTTTATTATCCCGGGGTCGAAGCCCTTGTCCTCCAGTTGGATGAACATCGGATCTATCCGGTCCAGGGTCTCCTCCGCCTCGGCGACGAAATCTGCTATTATCTCTTCCATATCGTCGGACATGGTCTTATCCCTGCGAAACCTTTTTTTCGAATATCTTGTCCAGTTTCTCCTTCAGGACCTCGGCAGTGAACGGCTTTACCACATAATTGCTTACGCCCGCCTTGATCGCCTCGATCACCTTATGCTTCTCAGCCTCTGCGGTGACCATGAGGAAAGGAAGGTCCTTAAGCTCCTGGTTGGCACGGACCTTCTTGAGCAGGTCAAGGCCGTCCATGTTCGGCATGTTCCAGTCGCTCACGACAAACTGGAAGCCGCCCTCGCCCGTGAGCTTGTTATATGCCTGCTGGCCGTCCTCCGCCTCCTCCATCCTCTCAAACCCGAGCTGCTTGAGTATATTTTTGACTATGCGCCTCATCGTGGAAAAATCATCTACAACGAGGACCTTCATTTTGGTATCAAAAGACATTTAGACCTCCTGTGCAAACATGTTTTTCATGAGGCTCCTGATGTTCTTTATAACATCATCGGCGCTCACCGGCTTCATCAAGAACCCGTTTACCCCTGCCTCGCATGCCCTTTTCTTCTCATCGGCGTCTTTCTCCGTGGTGACCATCAGGACCGGTATCTGGCAGCGGGCGGAGTCCGCCTTCAGGGTCCGGGTGAGCTCTATGCCGTCCATGAACGGCATGTTCAGGTCCGTTATTACCATATTTATGTTGCCCTGGGCTATCTTCTCAATGGCGTCAAGGCCGTTTTCCGCCGTGTCCACCTCGAACCCTTTGGCCTTGACATAGAGGCTCAGGAGCTTCCTGGTGGTCCGGCAGTCATCAACGATCAGGATTTTCATTTCACATTGTCCTCTGGTAAATTAAAGTGTTATTAATGATCACCGGCTTGAACGCCCTGGTAATATCATGCAGCCCCTCCGATTTTCCGATTATCAGATACCCGCCAGGGTTCAGGCTGTCGTAAAGGTTTGAAACGGCCTTCCTCTTGGACTTCAGGTCGAAATAGATGAGCACATTACGGCAAAAGACGACATCCATGCACAAGGGGAAATTGATCTTTTTGTCGCTTACGATATTGATGTTAATGAACCGCACGCATTCCTTTATGGCCGGTGAAAGCTCATAACTGCCGCAGTTTTGCCTGAAATACCTGGAAACATACTGCTCCGGGGCGTTGCGGACCGAATATGAATTGTAAACCCCTTTCCTGGCGGACTCTATCGTCGCGTTGCTGATGTCCGAGCCGAGTATGACCAGCTTCAGGCCCGGGTATTTCTCCTTTGCGAGCATTGCCAGCGTATAGGGCTCTTCCCCGGTAGAGCAGGCGCTGGACCAGACATTGATGTTTCTCGTCCCCGAGCGGCGCAGCACCTCCGGCACGATATGTTCCAAAAAGACGGAGAAGTGTTCCGCCTCCCTGAAGAAATAGGTCTCGTTCGTAGTGATAGCGTCGATAAGGAACCTGGTCTCCTCCGGGCAGCGGGGGCCGCGCAGGAACTCCATGTACTGGTCGAAATCATGGAACCCGTTTGCCTGCAGCCTGCCCGTAAGCCTTTTTTCGATCAGGTATTTCTTCGTATCGGGTATGAATATGCCGCTTTGCCCGTATATGAAGTCCCTGAGTTGTTTAAAGCTCTCCTCGCGGAGAACCATACCCGTGATCAACAAGCGCTTTCCCCATCCTCCCCGGAGAGATCTGCGCCGATGCCTTCTATCTCGCCGATGGCCCTTGCGCTTGCCCGTTTGACGTCAAGTATCTTGCTGTCAAGCAACGGCCTTATCAGCGGGAGCGCCTCCACGCACCTCATCTCGCCAAGCAGTTCTATCAAAAAGGAAAGGCCCTTGAACTTCAGACGCCCGTCGTTCACGAGCGTCAAGAGCGCTTCACACCCGAACCCCATGAGCGCGCTCTTTATCTCGTGGAATTTGTGCTCTGAATCGGGCATGGAAGGGCTGATGGAGCCTGCGGCATCTATGATGTGGAAAAGGGCCCTCTCATCCCTTATGGCCGAAAGGCCCATGAAGGCAAGCAGTTTGTCATCCCAGTCCTCCTGCATCAGAAGGGTCAGCATAAGGTCGGCCGCCCCTTTGGACTCGGGCACCACTCCGGCTGACAGGAGGCCCTTTACGGTCAGGATCTTCTCCGATTCCGGCAGGTCCTCCGCCTCGATGTGCTCCTCAAGGGCCCTTAGCGCATCTTTGGTGCCTATGGAGGCCACGGCATGGATGGCCTCGCTCCTGACCGCCTCCGACGGGCTGTAGAGCAGCTCGGCAACCGCCTCCACCGATGAATTGTCCTTTATCTGGGAAAGGGCCTCAAGGGCGGAGAAACAGACCCATTCAGTGTCCCTCAGGGCATCAATGAGGGCCGGCACCGCCTGGGAATACTTGAGAGCGCCCAGCGCCTTTGCGGCGGAGACCCGCACGTTCGGGTTCGGGTCTCCTTTAAGGATGGCCATAAGGACCTCGGGCTGGTCGCAGTCGCCTATCTCGCATATCATGTCTACGGCGAACTTGCGCACGTCTTCGTCCTTGTCGCTTAAGAGCGGGCCCAGGATGGGGACCGCCGCCGCCCCTATCTCCTGAAGGATTATGACCGCAGTGTTCCTCATGACCGCATCGTCGCGCAAAAGCGGAAGGACCATATACGCCGTGACCTCTCCTCCGATGCCTATAAGGGAGCGCATGGCGGCATCCTGCACACCCGGGTTTTCGTCCCTCAAGGCCCTGATAAGCGGCAACAAGGCCCGCTCATCACCGTCAGAAAGCTCTTCGGCGGCCCCTCGCCTTACGGAGGCGTCACCGGACCCCAACTTCAGTATGAGATCTCTCATCTTATGGTCCGTCAAAGTCATTTGCTCAATTTTCTCCTGTTTTAAATATATATATCGTCATTCCCGGCCCATTTCTTTACCTTTTAAAACTGGGACTTGAGCCTGAGGAGGGCCTGCTTGTGCAGCTGCGAGACCCTTCCCTCGGTCAGATCGAGCACGCCGGCTATCTCCTTCATGGTCAGTTCGTCCCAGTAATAAAGGGAAAGTATCTTTTTTTCCTTCTCCGGAAGCCGCTCGATGGCCCCGGCGAGGGCCTCCCTGAGCTTCGTGTCCTCCAGGAGCTCAAGCGGGTTTTTCGCCTCCCTGTCGCTCAGGCAATCATTGATGTCCAGTTCCCCGTCCTCGTTGTTGCCCTTGAAGTCCTCGAACCTTAGCACGATGCAACTGTTCGCGTCCTGCAATATCTGGTGGTATTCCTCCACCGTGATATCCAGTTCCCTGGCTATCTCCTCTTCCGAAGGCAGGCGGCAGAGCTCCTTCTCCAGTTTTGCGTGGGCTTTTTTTATGGAATCTATCTTCTTCTTCATGGATTTCGGCACCATGTCGTTGGCCCTGATCTCGTCTAGCATCGCCCCCTTGATGCGGAACTCGACGAAGGTCTTGAGCCTGGCCTTCTCCTGGTCGTAGCGCCTGACCGCATCCAGGAGCCCCATCGTGCCCACGCTGACCAGGTCCTCCGCCGTGAGGTGCGCCGGGAGCCTCCAGGCAAGCCTGTAAGCAGTGTACTTGATGAACGGGAGAAACTCCCTGATGAGCGCCTCCTTCTCCTCTTCGTTCATCAAGGCATAGCTGATCATTTGCACCTCGCCGGACCCGATCCGGATATCATGTTGCCAAGGAAAAACTGAAGAGACCCCTTTACCTTGCCGCTGGATTCCATGATCTTTTCCGCCATGCCGCAGACCTGCATTGCTGCGTCGCTGGACGGGAACATGTCTATGAACGGCCTTTGCGCCCTCACGGCCTTCCTGATGGAGCCGTCAAACGGGATGTAGCCCAGATAGTTCAGCGACACATTAAGGAATTTCCCGGTGACCATCACTAGCCTCTTGAATACCTCGAACGCCTCCTCCGGGCTTTTGACGGAATTCACCATGATACTGAACTCGCGCTCCTGGTAGCGCGTGAAAAGGACCTTTATGAGCGCATAGGCGTCGGTGAGGGCGGTGGGTTCCGGAGAAGTGACGATCACCGTCTCCTGGGCCGCCACGCAGAAAAAGGCCACGTTGTCCGAAATGCCGGCGGCGGTGTCTATAATCAGGAGGTCGAAATTGCCCGTATAGGCGTCGAACTCCTCCATTATCTTGAGCCGCTGGAACTCATCAAGCGAGGTCAGCTCCTGGACGCCGGAGCTGGCCGGCAGTATCTTTATCCCGTGCGGGCCGTCGGCCATGATGTCCGCAAGCGATTTCTCGCCGGAAAGCACGTGCTGAATGTTGTACCTTGGAGCAAGCTGCAGCAGCACATCCACGTTGCTCAACCCCAGGTCGGCATCCAGTATTATCACCTTCTTGCCCAGCTTGCTTGCGGCCACGGCCAGGTTGACCACAACGTTGGTCTTCCCGACGCCACCCTTGCCGCTTGCAACGGCCAGTGTCTTTACCTTTGCCTTACCGTCATTTTTCAGCATTTATAGCATCCTTTCGCGAGTATCAGGTTTCCAAGCATGGTCTCATTCAGAAACTCTATGTCATCCGGCACCCTCTGGCCCGTGGCAAGGTACGCCACCGGCTTTCCGTAGACCATCTGAAGGTTATAAATGGAGCCAAAGCTGACCGCCTCGTCCACTTTCGTGAATGAGATGTAATCAAGCGGCAGCCTCCTGTAGCTGGAGTAGGCCTCCGTCATGAACTCGTCGTCGCTTGAGGCGCTCATAAGCAGGTGCAGCTCCATGGGCGCGAGGTCCGCGGGCACCGCCGCGCACATGCCCGCGATATACTCGATGTACGAGTCCTCCCTGGGGTTCCTGCCCGTGGTGTCTATGAAAATGACGTCCCTGCTCCTTGCGAAATCCGCGGTCTTCGCTCTCAGCTCTTCGGGGGTGGAGGCGGTCGCAAGGGGTATGCCCATTATGCGGGCATATATTCTGGCCTGCTCGCCGGCACCTATCCTGTAGGTGTCCAGGTTTATGACGGCGGCCTTTTTGCCTTCCTTTATGGCCCTGGCGCAGAGCTTTGCCATGGTAGTGGTCTTGCCCACGCCCGTAGGCCCTATCAGCATGACCGCCTTTTTTCCGTCCCGTTCCCGTTTCGTCTTCAGGTCCGCAGCTATCAGCCTCTGCAGGTCTTTTGCGTCCTTCGCTTTTTCACAGAGCCTTATCGCAAACTCGTCCCTTATCTTCCTTTCCCTGAGGAAGTTGAGGAGCGATTTTTTCCCGCGGTCCATGGACGCGCCCAAAAAGGCCGCCCCTGCCCTCATCTCCTGTATAACGGCCTTAAGCTCGTTTATTTCCGACTTGAACTGCCCGGTTATCTCGTCCCTGAAGCTCTGCAGGCCAGCCTGCGCGCCGGCAGCCGCCAAAGCAGTCCCGGCCGGAGCTGACGCCCCGAAAGATGACACGGGCGCCCTGTCCACGTCGTAGTCCACCGCGGCGGTGACCTCGACAAAAGGCCTCGCTCCGTTTTTTTCCTCAGAAGACAGTATGACGGCGTCTTCGCTCAGCTCCTTCCGCACGAGCTCCAGCGCCTCGGCAAAGTTTTTTGCTTTGAATTTTTTAATCTTCATATTTCAAGACCCCGGTTGTATGGATTTTCACGGACGGCGCAATTTCCGCATTCGACAGCACTACCAAAGACGGGACAAACTTTTCCATTATCCTTCTCAACATCCTTCTGACGTGGGAAGAGCAGAGTATCACGGGCTGCATGCCGCGGAACTTGCCGTCCCTCACTGCGGACTCGACGGCCTTGATGAGCCTGTGCACGGTCTCCGGGTTCACGACACCTCCGGCCTCCGCGGACTGCGCTATGGCCTTTTCGAAGCGGGGGTCGAGGGCCATGACCTTTATGTCCCCTGTCTCGGACTGGTACTGCCTGCTTATGAACCTGGCCAGGGACTGCCTTACATACTCCGTCAGCATCTCGGTGTCCTTGGTGGTGGGCGCGTAGTCCAGGAGCGTCTCCACTATGGTGAGCATGTCGTTTATAGGGACCCGCTCCTTCAGCAGGTTCTGCAGCACCCGCTGCACTCCGCCCAGAGACAGGTGCGCGGGAAGCAGCTCGTCCACTATCTTCGGGTTGTTCTTGGACAGGGTATTCAGCAGCCCCTGGACCTCGCTTCTTGTAAGCAGCTCCCACGCGTGGCCCCTTATGAGCTCCGTCAGGTGGGTGGCTATGACGGTGGCCGGGTCCACGACGGTGTAGCCGCTCATGCGGGCGTTCTCCCGTTCGGTCTCTTTTATCCAGAGGGCGGGCAGGCCGAAAGCGGGCTCCTTCGCGGGGATGCCGTCTATTTTCGAGGCCTCGGCGCTTGTCACCGCCAGATAGTAGCCCGGCATGACCTCGCCTTTGCCGACCTCCACGCCCCTGATGAGGAAACTGTACTCGTGCGGCCTCAGCTGCAGGTTGTCCTTTATATGGATCGAGGGAGCTATAAAACCCAGCTCCGCCGCCAGCTGTCTTCTTAACGCCTTTATTTTCCCAAGGAGCTCCGAGCCGGCCGACTCCACAAGCGGGATGATGCCGTAGCCGATCTCCAGAGTGAGGGGCTCTATCTCAAGGAACTTCTCCAGCGGGCTTTCCTGCGGCGCCTGGGCCTGCGGGGCCGGGGCCTGCTTTTCTTCGGGCTCTGTCTTGTTTATTGCGTAGGCAAGCGCCCCGGAAGAGGCCGACATGAGGAAAAAAGGAACGTGGGGCAGGCCCGGTATCAGCCCGAGGAATACCATAATGCCCGCCGCGCTGCCAAGCGCCTTGGGGTTCAATATGAGCTGGCTGGTTATCTCCTTCGAAAGGTCCTTCTCCTGCCCCGCGCGGGTGACGATTATGCCAGCCGCCGTGGACACCAGCAGGGCCGGTATCTGGGAGACGAGCCCGTCGCCTATGGTGAGGATGGTATAGGTGTTTGCGGCCTGCGCGATGGGCATCCCCTTCTGGAATATGCCTATCACAAGCCCGCCCAGGATATTTATGCCGGTTATGACAAGCCCGGCTATGGCGTCTCCACGGACGAACTTGCTTGAACCGTCCATCGCCCCGTAAAAATCGGCCTCTTTTGCGACCATCGCGCGCCTTCTCCTTGCCTCGTCCTCGTCTATGAGCCCGGCGTTGAGGTCCGCGTCGATGGCCATCTGCTTTCCGGGCATGGCATCCAGTGTGAACCTTGCGGCCACCTCGGCCACCCTGCCGGAGCCCTTCGTTATGACAACGAAGTTTATTACTATCAGGATCAGGAACACGATAAAGCCAACCGCGCTGTTGCCGCCCACAATGAACTTGCCAAAAGACCTTATCACCGTCCCCGCGGCATCGGGCCCTTCGCTGCCGTTAAGCAGGATGAGCCTGGTGGTGGCGACCTCCAGCGCAAGCCGGTAGAGGGTCACCAGCAGAAGTATGGAAGGGAAGACCGAGAAATCAAGGGGCTTCTTCACGTATATGCCCGTGACAAGGATGATGATGGCAAGGCAGATGGACAGGGACAGGAGGAGGTCAAGCAGAAAAGGAGGGACCGGCAATATCATAACGGCAAGAATGCCCATCACGCCCGTGGCTATCAGCAGGTCCGACCTGTTCCGGATAAATGCAAGAGTTTTTTCCATTTCCCTCTCTAGACCTTCCTTTTGAGCTTAAAGACGTAGGCGATTATCTTTGCCACCGCCTTGTAGAGCTCCTCCGGGATATAGGAGTTCAAGTCCTGCTCGAAAAGCGCACGCGCGACCGGCTTGTCCTCCACTATGGGCACCCCGTGCTCCGCGGCTATCTCCTTGATCCTGGCGGCTATATGTCCGGCCCCTTTGGCGATTATCTTCGGGGCCGGCGTGGACTTCTTGTCGTAAAGGAGGGCCACGGCAAGGTGAGTGGGGTTCGTGATGACGACCGTTGCCTTTGGCACCTCCCGCATCATCCTCTTCCTTGCGGCCTCTCTGCGGAGGCTCTTGATCCTGGACTTTATTACCGGGTCGCCCTCGCTCTCCTTGTATTCCTGCTTCACCTCTTCCTTGCTCATGCGTATGGAGCGCTCGAACCTGAACTTCTCCACAACATAGTCGGCAATCGCTATGACCACGAAAACGCCAAAAGCGTCGAGCACGGCCTTTGATATGAAGGAAAAGCCTGTCTTCTCCACGGCGCCCATGCCCATGGCCTGTGTGGCGGGCAGCACACGGAAGGCCCTCTCTATGGCGGCGTAGAGGACAATGCCCCCGAGCGCGAACTTAAACACGCTCTTGCCCAGCTCTATCAACCCGTTCACCGAAAAAAACCTTGCAAAGCCGGCAACGGGGTTGAGCTTTTCCACGTCGAAACCCAGGGGTTTTACAACAAGGCCGCCCTGTGCGACACCGGCGCCCAGGGCCAACACGAACGAGAGGCCCAGGAACGGAATGAGTATCGAAAACATGCCGATGGCGGCCCGCTTTACCACTGCAACGGGGTCGGTCCCGTAGCTCAGGGAAAGGAAGTTGCCGGTCATCGTTGATATCCTGCCGATCACGGAAGGGCCGGCGAAATAGAATACCGCGATAATGCCAGCGGTGGCCGCCATCGGGCCCAGTTCGCGGCCGCGGGCGATCTGGCCTTTTTCCCTGGCCTGCTGCCTTCTTCGCGGGGTCGCTTTTTCTGTTCGCTGGTCGTTGTCTTCTGCCATTTTATTTCAGCCCTCTTTAACCCCTGGCCACCGCTATGACCCTGAACATGTCGCTCCTGGCGCCGTCGAGGTATGCGCCTATTACGTTCATGAAAACAGGAAGCCCCAGGATCAGAAGCACAAAACCGACGATCATGTACAAGGGGTAGGCCATAAAGAAGATGTTCATCTGCGGCGCGGCCTTCTGCACAAAACCCAGAACCAGGTTCACAGTCAGCCCGGCTATCACTACGGGGGCGGCCAGCTTAAGCGCGATGACGAACATCTTGCTTGCCATCCCCAGCACCGCGGGCACCATCCTGCCGATGGAGACCTTGCCGGGCGGGGCCCACTCAAAACTCTTCACAAACGCGTATATGAGCTCGTGGTGGCCGTTTACCACAAGGAAAAAAAGCATTGCCAGCAGACTGTAAAGTGTTGTCAGCTCCGTGACCTGTCCTATATCCGGGTTAAGGACCGTCGCCATGGAAAGCCCCATCGAAACACTCATGATCTGCGCGGCCATCTCCACCGCGAAAAAGACGAGCCTGAAGGCAAACCCTATCGACATGCCGAACACCACCTCCCGGATTATCACGCCGGCTATCTCGGGCCGGGCCGGGACAGGAAAGCTTACGACGGGCGTAAGCACCATGGCGAGGGCAACCGCGAAAAAAATACGTATGCGCAGAGGGAAAATGGTTGAGGAGAAAAATGGAAGGAAGGCCACAGCAGTCCCGGTGCGCAGAAGCACGATCAGAAATACCGGCAGGTAAGCCGCAAATACGTTCATGGCCGCCTTGGGCATGAGATCAGTCACGGTCACGGCCGTACCCCGCATTTTCGCATTGACATATAATCGTGTGACGCCTCATTTTTCCGTTTTTCTGACCTGCCGCCCTGGCATCTCTTTTTTTTTGCCATTTTTCCCGTCATCTCACGTAGTTGGGGATGTTGTATATAAGGCTGTGCGCATAATCGACCATTACCTTTGTTAGCCACGGCGCCATGACAAACAGGCACACGAAGACCGCTATTATCTTGGGCACGAAAGTGAGCGTGAACTCCTGTATCTGGGTCACGGCCTGAAAAACGCTTACCAGGAGACCGGTAAAAAGACTGACAAGCAGCACCGGGCCGGAGGCAAGCAGTATGGTTTTGAAGGCCTGCGCCGAAATTTCCCTTAATGCGTCCGCGTTCAATGGAAACTCCTTATTATCGATCCAGTAACCAGGTTCCACCCGTCCACGAGCACGAACAGGAGCAGCTTGAAAGGCAGGGACACGAGCGCCGGAGGCAGCATCATCATCCCCATGGAAAGCAGGATACTGGAGACTATCATGTCTATCACCAGGAAAGGCAGGTATATCAGAAAGCCTATCTCGAAGGCCGTCTTAAGCTCGCTTATCACGAACGCCGGGACTATCACCCTCAGCGGCAGCTGCTGGAGGTCCGTTGTGTTCATCCCCTTGAACTTGTCCTCCTTGGCTATCTTCACAAAGAGCGCCAGGTCCTGCTGCCTGGTCTGCTTCAGCATGAAGGTCTTTATGGGCGGAGCCGCCCTGTCGAGCGCCTCCTGAATGGGTATCTGCTTGGCCATGTACGGGTTGAGCGCGTCCCTGGTTATCGTGTTCAGGGTCGGTGACATGATAAATAGCGTAAGGAATATCGAAAGGCCTACTATTACCTGGTTCGGCGGTATCTGCTGGCCGCCGATTGCCTGGCGCATGAAAGACAGCACTATCACGATCCTCGTGAACGATGTGAACATTATCAGGATGGCCGGAAGGACGGACAGGAAACTTATAAGGAAAAAGACCCCGACCATCGAGTTTGGCGTGCCGAAGCTCATAGCGCACCATCCTTTTTCTGGGGGGCAGCGTCCGCAAGCTTCAGCTCCCGGCTGGAATATACCTTCATCAGCTTAAGCTCGGTGGCCGTGACGCCCAGCAGCAGGACGTCGTCTCCGAGCCTCATCAGGGCGATCCCTTTTTTTGGGCCGAACCCCTGGTAGGCCAGCATGCTGAGGATGCCCGGCTTGCCCTGGCGCTTCCTTACGAACGCGGCCGCAGCATATATCAGCCCTATTACCAGGCCCAGCGCGGCAAACATTCTCAGGTAAGTCAGTATCATCTAAGGTTCCTTATCCTCTCCACGGGGCTTATGATGTCCGTGAGGCGGACACCGAATTTCTCATTTATCACAACGACCTCTCCCCTGGCCACCAGCTTGCCGTTAACGAGCACCTCAAGCGGCTCCCCTGCGAGCTTGTCCAGTTCCACTACGGAGCCCTGCCCCAGTTGGAGCAGGTCCCTTATCAGCATCCTTGTGTTGCCAAGCTCCACCGTCACCTCCAGCGGTATGTCCAGCAGGAAGTCTATGTCCTTGGCATGTACCTTGGACTGCTCCTGCGGGGCGGCCGCGTCCTCCTGGACTTCCTTCACTTTGCTTTCTTCGCTCATTTTATAAACTCTCCTCTTTTGGCTTGGGCTCTATTACCCTGCTTACCTTGACCGCCTGGTTGCCCCGGCATTGCCCGGGGCGGCCAGTAAACTTGCGGATGCCCTGCACGCGGACATCCAGGTCGTCTTCAACCGACTTGCCCAGTTTCAGGATGCTGCCGACCCCGAGGTCCAGTATCTGGCCGAAGGTGAGGCTGGCCCTGCCAAGCTCCGCAGAGACAAGCACTTTTGAATCTATCAGCGTCTCCTTGAGCTTTGTCACCCACCTGGCGTCTATTTCGAACTTTTCCCCCTGTATGCCGGAATTGAGCTTGTCCTTCACCGGCTCTATCATCGAATACGGGAAGGCAAGGAAGAGCTTCCCCATGAAATCCTCGACCTCCACGTTTATCTCCACCTTTATCACTATCTCGCTTGGAGAGGCGATGGTGACAAATTGAGGGTTCATCTCGGAGAAGACGTACTCCGGAATGGCCTTAAGGATTATGGACCAGGCCTCGCCGATGTCGGTCAGGGCAAGGTTCGTTATCTTCTTAATGACCATGTTCTCTATCGAGGTGAAGGACCTGCCCTCCGACTTTACATATGGAGTGCTCCGCCCTCCAAAGAAAAACTCCACAAGGCCGAACACGAGGGGCGCCTCCATCACGGCAAGCGCATAGCCTTTAAGCGGGTTCATTTTGAATATGTTTATGTTCGACGGGAAGGGGATGCTCTTCATGAACTCTCCGAACTTTATGATCTGCATGTTGCTCACGCTTATGTCAACGAACCTCATGATGAGGTTGGAGAGCGAATTTCTGAAATGCCTCGAAAACCTCTCGTTCACTATCTCCAGGCCTGGCATGCGCCCACGGATTATCCGCTCCTGGCTGGTAAAATCATAAGTCCGTGCGCCGGAGATATTACGGTCGCCGGCCTCTGTCTCTATCTCCCCGGCGTCCACGCCCTTTAACAGGGCATCGACTTCTTCCTGTGAAAGTATGTCGCTCATTGCATTACAAATTCCGTAAAGTAAACGTCCTTAACCACGGGCTTGCCCAGCACCTGGTTGGCCCTCAGGATTATGTCGTCCTTGAGCTGCATCTTCCCGTCAGCAGTCATGATGTCGTCCACCGTCTCGTTTCCCATGAGGGTGATTATGGCGTCCCTGAGCTCCGGCTTGTCCAGGCTTATGAGCTGCCCGCCTGCTGCGTCCGTCGCCTCGAACTGCAAGGTCATCTTTAAAAACCTGCCCGGGTCGGCGAGGTTCAGGATAAATGGTTCCATGGGCACCAGGACGATGGCCGTATCCTTCTTTTTTTTGACAGCCCCTGAAGCGGCGGCGCCGCCCTTGCCCCTGAAAAGGTAAACCCCGGCCCCGCCTACCACGGCAAGCACTATGGCGGCTATCAGCACCATCTTCAAGGGAAATTTCTTTTTTCCAGGCTTTGAGGGCTCGCCGGTGGCTTCGCTTTCCAGGTCTTCAGGCATTTTTTTGACGTCCTCCGTTTTTTTGTAATTCCATCGTGCAACGCAAAGATAATAAACAAATATCATGCCAGAATATAACTAACTGTTTTTAAAGAATAATTTTAAAAAAGGAAAGGGTTATGGCGAGCCCATTGTCAAAAAAATGGCTTAAAATGGGGGCGCAGCTGTCGCTTTGCGGGTAAAAGGTGGCGGGTTTTTTTATTTTTACTCTTTGCCTATGATGTGAAGTTTCATGAGGCGGGTTGTGCCCTGTTTATTGGGTATGCCGGCCGTTATCACGATGATATCGCCGTTTTTTGCCAGTCTTTCAGAAAGGAGCGCCTTTTCGACCTCCCTGAACTGCTCTTCCATGCTTGCGACCAAGCGGATCCTGCGGGCGAGCACGCCCCAGTAAAGGGCCATCCTTCGCAGCACGGCTTCAGAGGGACTGAAGGCGATTATATCCACCTCAGGGCGCAGCATGGAGACCAGCCTGGCAGTTGCGCCGGACTGGGTAAATGCGATGATGTATTTCGCCCTTACACTCTGGGCGGCGTCGGCCGCGGCCCTGGCGACGGCCTCGGAGAAGGTCCCCTTCTGTTGATAACGGCCCTTTACGGGAAGGGACAGCTCCGTTTCCTCGATTATCCTGCCCATCATCTCCACCGTCTCAAGCGGGTATTTCCCGACCGAGGTCTCCTGGGAAAGCATCACGGCGTCGGCTCCATCCAATATGGCATTAGAGACATCCGTGGTCTCGGCCCTGGTGGGGCGCGGGCGCTCGGTCATGGATTCGAGCATCTCGGTGGCTATTATCACGAATTTTCCCGCCCTGTTGGCCTTCTCAATGAGGGATTTTTGGGCGATGGGCACATTTTCCGGCGGGATCTCCACCCCCAGGTCCCCTCTGGCCACCATTATGCCTTCAACCAGGGGGAGGATCTCATCCAGGTTCCTTATCGCCTGGGGCGTTTCTATTTTGGCTATGACAGGCAGTCCCTCCGCGTTCTCCCTTTTCAGGAAATCAAGAAGGGCGTGTACATCGTTTTTGGTGCGGACGAAAGAAAGCGCGACGTAATCGATACCCATCCTTATACCCAGGCGAAGGTCCGCCTCGTCTTTTTTGGTAAACGAGGTGTCGACCGGTCTCAACCCCGGCAGGTTCACGCCCTTTTTTTCCTTCAGGAGGCCGCCCGTCTTTACGACCGCCCCCAGGTAGTCCGTCCCCTTTTCCGTGATCTGAAGCTCTATGAGCCCGTCGCTGAGCAGTATGCGGTTGCCTTCCTCGGAGGCCTCTATCAGATGGGGGTATCTTATGTATAAAGTGTTCTCATCCCCCGGACCTCCCCCGCGCCTGACGGTCAGGACCTGCCCTTTCCTGAGCTCTATCTGCCCTCCCCTGAGCGACCCGAGGCGTATCTTGATGCCCTGGAGGTCCTGCATGATCGCGACGGTTTTTTTTAGCCTTTCGGCCTCCTCCCGTATGGTCCTGATAGCGCTTTCATGGAAGGCATGGGTCCCGTGGGAAAAGTTCAGACGGGCCACATTCATGCCGCTTGTTATCAGCCCGCTTATCATTTGGCTGCTTATGGAGGCAGGTCCGATGGTGCAGATTATCTTGGCCTTCCTTCGCATGAGATAAAATTAGCACAAGCTTTGTGTGTTGTCAAACGCAGGGCG
>JAJYJB010000067.1 GCA_021789735.1 Nitrospirota bacterium | reverse complement strand
CCATTACTCCTCCGTTTTTTCGGCCCGCCAGCCGGTCAGGGATTTCCTGCTTCCCCTGCAGAGAGGGTTTTCCTCCGAAAACGGCAAAAACAGGGACCTGGTGGTCGAAGGCCGGGACATGACCACTGTGGTGTTCCCCGGCGCATGGAAAAAATTTTACCTGGACGCCTCGCTTCGTGAGCGGGCGCGCAGAAGGCATGACCAGATGGCCGCAATGGGCAGGCGTATCTCCATGGAAGACGCCACGGAAGACGTGGCCCTGCGCGACAAGCGGGACTCCTCGCGGGAAATAGCGCCCCTGAAAAAAAGCGAAGACGCGTTCTATCTGGACACCACGGACCTTTCGGCCTCGCAGGTGCTCAGGAAGATGGTCGATATCATAAACGGCTGCGGCACGGAAAAAAATCAAAAAGAAATAAAATGAAAAGCTG
The DNA here is from genome assembly GCA_021789735.1 of Nitrospirota bacterium. The sequence continues at coordinate 13,760 of JAJYJB010000067.1, read as the reverse complement.
TTATTTTGTCTTTAAAAATCTCTTCAATGTTTATTTCAGGTCGTACAACCGCATGGAGGTCACGGGCAGGGAGTTCATACCGCGCGAGGGCGGCCTGATAGTGGTCTCCAACCACTCAAGCTATCTGGACCCGCTCATCATAGGGGCGGCCGTGGACCGCAGGATGACATACCTGGCCAAAAAAGAGCTTTTCACAAATCCGCTCATAGGAAGGTTCGTGAGCAGCTTCTCCATGCCGGTGAGCCGTGAGGGCTCTTCGCACACGATGATAAAGGATACAGTAAAGAGGCTCTGCAACGGGGAGGCTATCGCCATGTTCCCGGCAGGCGAGCGGGACAAGACGGGGGACGGGTCGGCAGCGGGCTTTAAACGCGGGCTGGACCTCCTGGCCAGGCTTTCAAGAGTGCCTGTGCTGCCAGCCTATATAAAGGGGGCCGACAGGTCGCTTCCCGTTGGGCAGAAATTTCCAAGGCCGGCCAAGATATTGGTGAGGTTCGCACCGTGTCTGCTCCCTGGAGGCGCGGAAGCGGAGAGCATCATTTCCCGAGCCATTGAAAGCATAGGGAGGCTTAGAAGCGCATGAAACTGTCCGTAGCAAAGAGCGCGGGTTTTTGCTTCGGTGTGAAAAGGGCCATAAACAAGGCCTTCGAAGTGGCGCATACCGAGAAGAACGTCTTCACACTGGGCCCCATCATACACAACCCTCAGGTGATAGACGCCCTGGCCGCAAAAGGCATAGGGGTGGCCAATGGTATCGCCGAACTGAAGCGGGCCGGCGCGAAGAAGGTCATCATTCGGACACACGGCATTTCTCTTGAGGACCGCAACATGCTTGAAGAAGAGGGCTTCGAGCTTATGGACCTGACCTGCCCATATGTCCAAAAAGCCCAGCGTTATGCTAAACTTCTTAAAGATGAGGGCTACGAGGTTGTTATCCTTGGTGATATCGAGCACCCCGAAGTAATAGGCCTCAAGAGCTACGCGGGTAAAGACGCCTGGGTGCTAAAGGGATCGGAAGGCCTGCCCAAGGAAATAAAAAACAGGGCCGGCCTGGTAGTGCAGACCACTCAACCCGTGGAAGAGCTCAAAAAACTTGTCTCCAGGCTGATTGAGCAGACCAAGCAGCTTAAGGTTTATAATACGATATGCAGCTCGACGGCCCTTAAGCTCAAGGAGACGGAGGAAGTGGCAACGGGGGTGGACGTCATGCTGGTGGTCGGCGGCAGGAACAGCGCCAACACGACTCAGCTTGCAAGGCTTTGCGAAAATCTCTCCGTAGCCACTCATCATATAGAGACCGCAAGCGAGCTCGAGGAGAAGTGGTTCAAAAAGGCCACCAGGGTCGGACTCACAGCCGGGGCTTCCACCCCGGATTGGATAATAGATGAAGTCATCAAAGTCTTAAAAGGATACGGGAGGACGTAAAAACAGTGGATATGAACGAAAACGAACTTCAAGAGCTTTATGAGCAAAGTTTTCACGAGATCGAAGCCGGCACCCTGATAAAGGGAAAGGTGTTATCGGTCAAGGAAAACGGAATGGTTGTGGACGTAGGTTACAAGTCCGAAGGTTTCATTTCCAGGGAGGAATTCACCGAGTCGGAGATGGGACAGATGCGGGCGGGCGACGTCCTGGAAGTATATGTACAGCAGCTTTCCGACAGGGAAGGCATGGTGGTGCTTTCCAGGAGGAAAGCGGTCAGGATAAAGGCATGGGAGCGCATAGAGGAGGCGATGGGCAAAGAGCTGCCGGTTGAGGGCGTCATAACCGGCAAGACCAAAGGGGGCCTTTTCGTTGACGTTTACGGGCTCAAGGCCTTCCTGCCAGGCTCGCATGCGGGAGTAAGGGTGAACGAGATAGACTCGTTCATTGGCAAGTCCCTGATGTTCAAGGTGCTCAAGACCAACAACAAGCACTCCACCCTGGTCGTCTCCCGTAAAAGCCTTATAGATGAGGAAAGGCAGAAAAAGAAAACAGAGACCCTTAAACACCTCCATGAGGGAGCCGTGCTCACGGGCGTGGTAAAGAACATCACCGACTACGGCGCGTTCGTAGACCTTGGCGGCATAGATGGCCTCCTCCACATATCGGACATGTCATGGGGAAGGATCTCTCATCCCTCCGAGATGCTCAAGGTGGGCCAGGAGACGGAGGTCCTCATCCTTAAGTTCGACCCCGAAAATGAAAAGGTCACCCTCGGGTACAAGCAGAAGATGCCGGACCCCTGGGGCAATGTAGATGAAAAATACCCCGCCGGCACCAAAGTCACCGGCAAGGTCGTAAGCATCACGGACTACGGGGCCTTCATAAAGGTTGAAGAAGGGCTCGAAGGCCTGGTCCACGTCTCCGAGATGGACTGGGCGCCAAAACCCAAGCACCCTTCCAAGTACCTCCAGGTGGGGGACGAGGTGGAAGCGCTTGTGCTCAAGGCGGACAAGGACGAAAGGCGGCTGTCGCTGTCGCTGAAGCAGCTTAAAGCCTCCCCGTGGCAGCTCGTCGCGGAAAATTACGCGCCCGGAACGCCGGTCTCCGGCAAGGTAAAGAGTGTCACCGATTTCGGTGTCTTCATAGGGCTGCCAGAAGGTGTCGACGGCCTTATCCACATCTCTGACCTGTCCTGGACCAAGCATATAAAGCATCCCCAGGAGATAATAAAAAAGGGCCAGAAGCTGGACGCGGTCGTCCTTTCCGTTGAACCGGAAAAAGAGAGGATCGCTCTGGGCGTCAAACAGATGAAGCCCGACCCGTGGCTGGAGGAGATACCTCAGAGCCTCCATCTTGGCGATGAGGTCGAGTGCAAAGTCCTCAGGCTTACCGACTTTGGCATATTCGTGGAGATGCAGGGGGAGATAGAAGGCCTCGTCTATTCCTCCGAAACGCTGAAAGACGAGGGAAACACCGTCAAGGAAGGCGATGTCATATGGGCCAGGATAATCAAGATCGATCTTGAAAACCGCAAGATCGGCCTGAGCATGAAGAACGTCAGGGCGCATCAGGACCACTCTGAAGGATAAAACGGTGAAGGGGACCAGGGCAAAAAATTGAAAAAAGTCTGCCTCGTTCTGTCCGGCATGGTGCTGCTGCTGTTGATAATCGCCGCCGCCATATCGCTTTTCTCCAGGATGCAGGCCGGCGAAAAGATCGGCCTTATCAGGGTCGAAGGCACGATAACCCGTTCGGGCGATATAATTTCCTCGCTGAAGCAGTTCTCCGAAGACCCGTCGATAAAGGCTATCGTTCTGCGGGTCGACAGCCCCGGGGGCGGCGTGGCCCCCTCCCAGGAGATATATGAAGAGGTAAAAAAGGTCACTGCCAAAAAAGACGTCATCGTCTCGATGGGCTCGATGGCCGCCTCGGGCGGGTTTTACATCTCAGTGCCGGCAACGAAGATATTCGCGGACCCCGGCACCATAACCGGCTCCATCGGTGTCATAATGGAAGTGCCCAACGTACAGGGGCTCCTGAGCAAGATCGGCGTGAAGACGGAGATAATAAAAAGCGGCAAGAACAAAGACATCGGCTCTCTTTTCAAGAGCATGACCCCTGAGCAGCGCCGCATCCTGCAGGGGGCGCTTGACAATGTTCACGAGCAGTTCATCAATGCCGTTGCAGCCGGCAGAAAGATGCCCGTGGATGTGGTCAGGCGGCTTGCCGACGGGCGCATATTCACCGGCCAGCAGGCCAAGGCGCTCGGTCTTATTGACCAGCTTGGCGATCTGGAGGACGCCATCAACGCGGCAAAGACAATGGCCGGCATCAAGGGCAGGCCCACCATTGTGGAAAAGAGGAAAAGCAGGGGCATAATCGGGCTCTTTAAATCCAAGGTTTCTTCCTTTTCCGATATCTATCCGTCTTTTAAAATAGGCTATCTATTTGCTCCATAGGGAGGTTATGAAATCATGACTAAATCCGGACTTATAGAAAAAGTCGCGGCAAAGGTGGAAGGCCTGACCCTCAAGCAGACGGAGATAATAGTGGACACCGTGTTTGACAGCATGAAGGATTCCCTTGCAAAGGGCGACAAGATAGAGATAAGGGGGTTCGGCAATTTCAGGCTCCGGGCGAGAAAGCCCCGCCGTGCCAGAAACCCAAAGACCGGGGCAAGCGTTGATGTCCCGCAAAAGGTGGCGCTGCATTTCAAGATGGGCAAGGCCCTTAAGGAATCGCTCAACCGGGAGCCGGAAAGACCCGGTCCGGCCGGACAGGCCGCGGGGCATTCTTAAGATAAAAGCCCTTACGTGCAAAAAGAAAAAAGAAAAAAGTAAAAAGTATCCGGAGTGCAAAGAAGAGATTTTTTGTCATGGCTGCTCAAATCCGCTTACGGCGCGCTGGGCCTGGGCTGCCTGGCTACCCTGCCCTACCTGTACAGGGACGGCAGCGGGGATATAAAGACTTTCTTCGTAAAGACAATCGATGAGGACGACCTTCCCCGGTTAGGGGTAAAAGAGGTCAAATTCCCGTTCCGCGGGCTCACTCACAAGGCGTTCATCGTAAGAAAAGACAAAGACCTCTTCGTGCTGTCCCCCGTATGCTCCCACATGGGGTGCTACGTCAACTGGAACTTTGTCGACAACGAGTTCCTGTGCCCATGCCATGGCGGCAGATACGATATGACCGGGCGCGTCATCGGCGGCCCGCCCCCAAAGCCGCTCACAAGGCTGCCACATTTTATCAAGAACGGTTTTTTCTACATCGGCATAAGGGCCTGACCGGGAATGATAAAGGCCATTATAGACCGCCTGGATTCGTGGTTCGGGATAAAAGAGCCCCACAAAAATTTCCTGGCCAGGGTCCTGCCTGAAAAAATAAACGCCTCATACTGCCTGGGGGGCATGGCGTTTACCGCCTTCCTGGTATCGCTCATTACCGGGCTCCTGCTGTCCGTCTATTATGTGCCGTCAGCCAAAGAGGCATATCCCAGCATTGAGGCCCTCAATAACAAGGTGTGGTTCGGATGGGGCATAAGGAGCATCCACAAATGGAGCGCCAGCCTGCTCATAATATTTGTACTGCTCCACGCCGTCAGGGTTTTCGTCCACAGGGCCTACAGGCCCCCGAGGGAACTCAACTGGATGGCCGGGGCGGTTGGGTTTGTCCTCGTAATGGCGTCTGGATTTACCGGCTATCTGCTGCCGTGGGACCAGAAGGCCTACTGGGCAACGGTGGTGGGCACATCCATGTCAAGAACCGTTCCCGGCGCAGGGCCGCTTATCGAGAGGCTTTTGCGGGGCGGGCCGGACGTTGCCGGGGCGACCCTCGTGCGGTTTTACAGCCTTCATGTACTATGGATACCTTTCGGGCTGATGCTCGTATTCTGGGCGCATTTCCATATGGTAAAAAGACAGGGCATCTCGGGCGGTCTATGAACCGGAACGGAAAGAAAAAAGCGCTCTACCCCTATTATCTGCAGTACGTCCTGCTGGCCGCACTCCTGGCCATCGAGACCATAATCGCAACGGCCCTCCTGTATCCACCCAGAGTAGGCCCGGCCATAGACCTGACAGCCCCTTATCAGCCAAAGCCCGAATGGTATTTCCTGTGGGTCTATCAGCTCCTCAGATACTTCCCCGGCAAATGGGCCGTCTTTGGCGCCGCCTTGCTGCCGTCCCTCGCCGTGCTCTCCTTCATTGTTATGCCATATATCGACAGAGGGAAAAATGGCAGAAAAAAAGCCCTTGCGTTAGCGATCATCCTTTTTACCGCGCTTGCGGTCCTCACCCTCATTCCGGCGCTGACCGGCCAATAGACAAAACACCGCTTTCCAGAAAAGGATTTTCTTCCCCCAAAAAAAGCCCCCTGCCGGAAGCAAAAGGCCAGGACAGCAAAGACGATAATCCTTCCCTTTAACTTTAAAAGCAAACCGGTTGATTTAATGGAGGTTTTTGTTTTTCAGGAAGCGCCTAAAATCCGGCGATCTTGGGGAGCCTGATGCCCTTGCCGCCCTTGAACATCTTGAGCATCTTTTTCATCTCAACGTATTGCTTGACCACGCGGTTAACATCGGAAACATTGGTTCCGCTTCCTATGGCTATGCGTCTTCTCCTGCTTCCGTTCAGCAGGTGATGGTTCCTGCGCTCGGCCGGTGTCATGGAATTGATGACCGCCTCTATCTTGATAAACTCCCGCTCATCGACCTTGACGTTCCTGAGCTTCGCGCCCATGCCGGGTATCATCCCGAGGAGACTCTCGATGGGCCCCATGCTGCGGACCTTTTTGAGCTGGTCGCGCAGATCCTCGAAGGTGAAGGACTCTGACATGAGCTTCTTGCCTATCTTTTCCGCCTCGGCCATGTCGTATGCGCTCTGGGCCTTCTCGATGAGAGAAAGCACATCTCCCATGCCAAGCACCCTTGAGGCGACCCTTTCCGGGTGAAAGGCCTCCAGCATGTCCAGTTTTTCACCGACGCCTATGTACTTGATGGGCTTGCCGGTGACCGCCTTTATCGAGAGGGCGGCGCCCCCCCTGGCGTCTCCGTCCATCTTGGTAAGTATTACGCCCTCAACCCCTATCTCTTCATTGAAGGTCTTGGCGATATTGACCGCTTCCTGCCCCGTCATGGAATCGGCCACAAGCAGGGTCTCGTGGGGCGCGGTATCCTTTTTTATCTCCTTGAGCTCCGCCATAAGGGCCTGGTCTATGTGCAGCCGGCCGGCGGTATCGATGATGACTATGTCCCTGGCTTCAAGCTTTGCTTTTTTAAGCGCCTCCGCGGCCAGGGCGGCTGGGGTCATTTTTTCCCTGGTAAAATGGACCGGGATATCTATCTGTTTCCCAAGGGTTATGAGCTGGTCCACGGCTGCAGGCCTTTGCAGGTCCGCGGCCACAAGCATGGGCCTTCTGCCCTCTTTTTTGAATATCCTGGCCAGCTTCGCAGAGGTGGTGGTCTTTCCGGAGCCCTGGAGGCCTATCATCATTATTACCGTGGGCGGGTTGGGCGCGAGCTTTATCTTGTCCTCCGAGCCGCCAAGGAGCTGGCATATCTCGCCGTGGACGATCTTTACCACCTGCTGGCCAGGCGTGAGGCTTTCAAGGACGGCCTTGCCGGTGGCCTTTTCCTTCACCGATGCGATAAAGTCCTTGACCACACGGAAATTGACGTCCGCCTCAAGCAGGGCCACCCTCACTTCCTTCAGAGCAAGCTCTATGTCCTGCTCCTTCAGAAGCCCCCTGCCCTTCAGCTTTTTAAATATTCCTTCAAGTCTTTCGCCAAGGTTTTCAAGCATTTTTTTATTTCAACAGATCCTGTATCTCACCTGATATCTCGCCAAATTCATCCGGGCTGAACCCCATATGGTGGTCGCGTATGACCCCGTCCTTGTCTATTATGAAAAGGTTGGGTATTCCGCTCACTCCATATTCATCAGCAATGTCCTTGTTATCCCTTGCGACCGGGTAAAGGACCTGGAAATTCTTTACGAAGCTCTTTACCTGCGCATCAGCGCCAGCGCCGTCATCTATGGATATGCCAAGCATCGCAAAATTCTTCCCTTTGAACCGGCTGTATATCCTGTTCATTGTCGGGATGGACGCCTGGCACGGAGGACACCATGTGGCCCAGAAATCAACGACCACGACCTTGCCCCTCATGGAGGAAAGACTGCGAGTGTGCCCGTTAATATCGGTAAGGACGAAGCTTGGGGCCTGCGCGCCCACAACGGGCGTGGAAGGCGCTTTTTTCTTGCAGCCATACGAAATAATAAAAAGAAAGCCGCAAACCGCTATCAGGCCGAGTAAAAGGAACTTCTTAATCCTCTGGCTCATATACATTCTACCCCAGAAGCGAATCTATCTTGGCCTTCAACTGGGGTTTCGGGACGGCCCCTACCACCTGGTCCACCTTCTCGCCGTTTTTGAAGAATATGAGAGTGGGTATCCCCATTATCTTGTATCTGCTTGCCACGTCCGGGTTCTCATCCGTGTTCAGTTTCATGACCTTAACCCTGCCGGCATACTCTCCGGCCAGCTCTTCGACAGTAGGAGCTATTATGCGGCACGGTCCGCACCACGCAGCCCAGAAATCGACCATGACAAGGCCCCCGAATTTGAGCACTTCATTTTCCCAAGACGCCGATGTAACTGCAGAAACTCCTTCCGCCATCTGCCGACCCTCCTGCATGGATTATTGACATTTTTCCGCCCGCGGCAAAACCGCGGGAATTCCCTGTAATATTGTTTTTTGCTTAATTCATCCGCGTGAGCGTTGTCCTTTATATTATAATAAAAATTCCTATAATAATTAAAGTCTAAAAAACCCGCAGACATAAAAAAGGGAGGTTTTTTAATGAGATTATCAAGGATGCTCGTCCCCACGGTGCGGGAGGTTCCCTCCGAAGCCGTAGCCGAAAGCCACAAGCTCATGCTCCGTGCGGGCTATGTCAGGCAGCTTGCCGCGGGTCTTTACATATACCTGCCCCTAGGCTGGAAGGTGATAACCAGGATAAACCGCATCCTGCGCGAAGAAATGGACGCCATCGGGGCGCAGGAGGTCTCAATGCCCGTGCTCCATCCCGCCGAGCAGTGGCAGCAGACCGGCAGATGGTTCGATATCAAGGAGGAGATGTTCCGGCTTAAGGACAGAGGTGGCAGGGACATGTGCCTCGGCATGACGCACGAGGAGATAATGACATGGCTTGCCTCCAGGGAGATACGCTCCTACAGGCAGATGCCCCAGATATGGTACCAGATACAGACCAAGCTCAGGGACGAGGCGAGGCCAAAAAGCGGGATACTGCGCACGCGGGAGTTCCTCATGAAGGACAGCTACAGCTTTGATACGTCTGTGGAGGCCCTGAAGCGGAGCTACAAGCTGCACGAGGAAGCCTACCACCGCATATTCACCAGGTGCGGCCTGAAATTCTACCAGGTGGAGTCAGACACCGGCATGATGGGCGGGGCGGTCGCGCATGAGTTCATGGCGGTAAGCGACGCGGGCGAGGACGAAATAGTGCTCTGTGCGTCCTGCGGGTACCAGGCCAATGTGGAGATCGCGGGCTCGGTGCCCTCGCCTTCAGCGCCGGAACCGGCTGAAAGGAACGAAGAAACGGGCGAGGTCCATACGCCTGAAAAGAGGACCGTGGATGAGGTGAGCCGTTTTTTAAAAGAAAGGCCGGAGCGTTTCATAAAAAGCATACTTGTCATGGCGGAAGAAGGCGGGCCCGTGCTCGCGCTTGTGCGCGGAGACCAGCAGCTGCACGAAAAAAAGCTCCAGCGCATCATCGGCCCGTTCAGGGCCGCTCTCAAACAGGAGGTAAAAGAGATCCTGGGCGTAGAGGCGGGATTCATAGGCCCCATGGGGCACGGCGATATGAAGCTTGTCGCAGACCCGGCCCTCAGGACGGGCAGCTACATAACGGGCGCCAACAAGCCCCACTACCACCGGCGCGGCATAACGGCCGGGACCGATTTCCAGGCCGCCTGGCACGATATCCATGTGGCAAAGGAAGGGGACCTCTGCCCAAAATGCGGCTCTGTGGTCAGGATCGAAAAAGCCATAGAGATAGGGAACATCTTCCAGCTTGGCACGAAGTATTCGCAGGCGCTGGGCGCCTTCTTCCTCGATGAGTCGGGAGAGGAAAGGCCCATCATAATGGGCAGCTACGGCATAGGCCCGGCCAGGATAGCGGCCGCGGCAATAGAGCAGAACCACGACAGGGACGGCATGATCTGGCCCGAAGCCATCGCACCCTTTGACGTGGAAGTCATCCCCATTTCGGCTGATGAGTCGGAAGTGGAGTCCGTCGCCTGGAGGATATACGAGGAGCTGGCCTCTGCCGGGGTGGAAACGCTCATAGACGACCGGGACCTTCGTGCCGGGGTAAAGTTCAAGGACGCCGACCTTATAGGCATCCCCAAACAGGTGGTCATCGGAGGAAGGACCCTGAAGGAGGGGCTTGTTGAGCTTAAGGACAGGCGCACGAAAGAGATACGTAAGGTGAGCCCGCATGAAGCGGCCGCCATATTGAAAGAGGACGTCCCGGCAGGCAAGGCAAAAAACGGAATGTGAACCATGGGGAAAGAAAAAGAAAAAGTTGACTTCATACTGAAGGCCCAGTATGTCCTGACAATGGATGATACGGCCGGCGTCTCAGGGGATGAGACGGCTGGCGCCCCTGGAGACAGGGGCGAGGGCGGAAAACAAAAAAGGCCGTGCTTGACAGAGGACGGCGCCGTTGCCGTCCGCGGAGACAAGATAACGGATGTGGGCCCCGCTTCAGAAATGGAAAAAAAATATGCCGCGCAAGATGTTATCGGCGGCAGCGGACGGCTGAAGGCCCTGCTTCCAGGCCTTGTAAACACGCATACCCACGCCGCCATGGTATATCTGAGGGGAATAGCAGATGACCTGCCGCTTAAGGAATGGCTCGAAAAGCACATCTGGCCCATAGAGTCCAAATGGCTCGGCCCGGAGTTCATAAACGACGCCACGGAGCTTGCCTGTCTGGAAATGCTTAAAGGCGGCACAACTACCTACAACGACATGTATTTCTACGAGACCCACGCAGCCCCGGCCGTAAAGAAATTCGGGATGAGGGCCGTTCTGGGGGCCGGAATACTCGATTTCCCGACCAGGATCGCCAACAACATGGATGAGTACTTCGAACGGGCCCATGAGCTTGTGAACGAATTTTTAAACGATGAGCTTATAACTCCCTCAGTGGCCCCGCATGCACTTTATACCTGCGGGCCGGAAGGACAGAAAAGGGCGGCCCAAATGGCTGAGAAATATGACATACCCATGCACCTGCATCTCTCCGAGACCAGATGGGAGGCCGAGGAGATCGAAAGAATGTACGGGCAAAGGCCGGTGAAATTCCTTGACGGCCTCGGGGTGCTCTCCCGCCGCGTAATAGCAGCGCACTGCGTCTGGCTTGATGAGGAAGAGATAGAGATACTGGCAAAACGGCGCGTCGGGGTCTCGCATTGCGCGGAGAGCAATCTGAAGCTTGTTTCCGGGTACGCGCCCGTGGCGGCGATGATACGCGCCGGCGTAAAAGTCACCTTCGGAACGGACGGGGCGGCCAGCAACAATGACCTGAACCTGTTTGGAGAAATGGGCACGGCCTCCAAGCTCCACAAGACCGTTTCCGGGGACCCCTCCGCCCTGGATGCCAAAACGGTGGTCGAGATGGCCACGATACGGGGCGCGGAGGCGCTTGGCCTCGGAGACAAAACGGGCTCCATAAGGAAAGGAAAGGCCGCCGACCTTATAATGCTTGACCTGAACAAGCCCCACCTCACGCCCATCTATAACATATTTTCCCATATCGTTTATGCCGCAAGGCCCTCGGACGTTGAAAACGTGATGGTAAACGGAAAGCCCGTCGTCAGAGACGGACAGGCCGTCACCGCGGACGAAGAAGATATCCTGTACAAGGCGAGGCAATGGGGTAAAAAAATAAAGGACTCGGCCTGACCCGGAGCGCCGGTTGATTTATTTTCTCTCCGTATTAGAATCTAGACATGGAGGCCGACGAAACCAAAAAAGCGTTCAAGACCTGCCCCTGCTGCAAACAGGAATGGCCTAGGAGGGACGAGTTTCTGTCCGATGGAAAGCTCGCACTGAACGGGTACCAGGCGGATTTTGAAGACCCAGGAGAGGGCCTGTTCATCTTTACACATATGGCCAAGGATTGCGGCACCAGCATGGCGGTGAAGTCCAAAAGCTTCAAGGATCTCTACGCCGGGCCGGTTTATGCCAGACGGGGGCTTGGGACGGAGGAGTGCCCAGGGTATTGCCTTGGAGAGTTCAACCTGGACCGGTGTGACGCGAGGTGCGAATACGCCTACATAAGGGAGTTGCTGCAGATCATAAACCAGTGGCCCAAAAACAGGACCGCCGCGTAAAGGGACCTTTATAAGGAAGGACCGCCGGCTTTAACTTCCGCAGGCCGGAAGCAAAAGGTTTACTGTCGTGCCGCTTCCCTCTTTGCTCGTTATCTCCACATCGCCGTCCATTTTTGCCATCATCTTTTTTATCATCACCAGACCAAGCCCGGTTCCGTTTGGTTTCGTGGTGTAAAAAGGCTTGAACAGGTTTTTCAGCTCCTGCGGAGGTATGCCCCGCCCGTTGTCCTTCACCGTAATGAACACCACCTTTTCCAGCTGTCCGGAGCGGATGGTTATCCTCGGTCTTTCCGTCCCGGCCAGGGCATCGGCAGCATTTGAGAAGATGTTCAAAAGCACCTGCTGAAGCGCCCTGGGGTCGGCAAGGACGCCCTCCACCTCGTGGCCTATGTCCACGTTTATCTCTATCCCCCTTTTAAGAAAATCCCGCCCGGCCAGGTCCAGGAACTTATTCAAATATTCCGGCACAGAGATGCCCGTTATCTCCACGTTCTCGAACATGTTGAAGTTCCTCAGGGACTTCAAAAGGAATTCAACGCGAGCAAGCTGCTCCAGGGCGGAATCTAGGCTGTGACCTGTCTCATCCGTGCTGCAGGTGTGGATCTTCTCCCTGAGGACGGAAAGGATGAGCTTGATCGCGTTTACCGGGCTGCCTATCTCATGCCTTATGCCGCTGAACACGTAGCCGATGCTGTCCATTAGCGATGCGGCGCTGGCGATTGACTCCAGCCGCTTTTTCTGGGTAATGTCCCTGCCTATGTGGATCATCCCCGTCAGCCTGTGATTGGCATCAAACCTGGGAACGGATGATATTTCCAGGAATTTTTTAAGATGTGGCTCGAAAAACTCTATGGTGCCTGGCTGCAAGTCCTTGAGAGCGGCGCAGCTAGGGCAATTTTCTGGGGGACATTCCCTGCCGTGATAGTATTCAAAGCACTTTGCCCCTTTTTCGTCCGACCGCAGCCCCAGTATGGATTCAGCGGCCTTGTTGGCGCGGATTATATTGTAGTGAGCGTCATGAATGGTGATCATCTCGGTTGTCTGGTTGAAAACGTCTTCCCAGTCCTTTTCGGCCTGGAATATCCTCTCTTCCATCTTCACCCTGTCGGTTATGTCCTCAATGAGGCACATCATCGCCGTAATGTTGCCGGACTCATCCCTCAGGGGGGAGATGGCAACGTTCACGTCAATGGGGGAGCCGTCCCTTTTCTCTCTTCTCACGCGCATGCCGCTTATGCTTTCTCCGGCCCGGACCTTGTCGAGGAATGCCTCGAACTGTTCTTTTTTCTCCTCGGAGATAAACGGGCACCTGGCCCCCTTTACCTCCGACTTCCGCCAGCCGAAGATCCTTTCCGCCGCGGGGTTCCACAAAGTTACGATGCCGCCCAGGTCAAGGGTTATGATGGCGAGGGGCGATGCCTCCACAAGAGACCTCAGCGCAGCGGACGTTTTCCGGGTGACTTCTTCTAATTTCCTGCGGCTCGTGACGTCACGCACCACCTCGATTCCGGCGATGATCCTTCCTTCGGAATCCATGAGGGGCGAGGCCGTCACGTCAAGGTACACCGTGCCGCTGCCGGTTAAGACCTCCCTTTCGTTATGATGGACCTTGCCGTCCTCAAAGCACATCTCCAGTTGGCAGCCTTCGCACACCCGGCTGTTATGCTCGTACGCTTCATAGCAGCGCTCGCCGGCATGTCTGCCGGTTTTTGCGATTGAGGCCTTGTTCTGATAGATTATTCTGAAATCCGTGTCCTGGATGGTCACGGAATCGCCGATCGCGGAGAGTACGGAACACAGGTCCAGCCTGGGGGCCTCTTTACCCGGGGGCTTGTTCTCAACATTGATCTTGCGCATGTTTTTTTTGGTTTCTATCTTTTTTTCGTTGCAGCTTCAGAACAGGAGGAGAGATCGGA
>JAJYJB010000066.1 GCA_021789735.1 Nitrospirota bacterium | reverse complement strand
AGGAGATTATGGAAAAACTACAGGCAGACGTGAAGGGTCCTTTTAATGGAACGGGCAGGGAAAACGTTGGATTTATACGAACAGGCTAACGCGCAGTAAAGCTACCGCGGAGCGGTTTTGTTCTTCTATCGGAAATACGCACAAGTTTCGACTTATTGAAACTGCGGTGTATCAGGTGGAGTTTTTATCGGCACTTCAATCAATGCTGGGATGACCTGTATTTTACCGAGGATAAGATGCATGCTCCGTTACTGTGCGAAAGTGAGCCAAGAAAAAATATCCCGTTGTGTGGATAAGGGGGATACCCTCAAATTCCTAGAGTCAGTGGAAGAAATTTAAAGCATAAATCTTGCAAAGCACATTTAAAGCATATACCTTGCAATTTTGCAAAGTGATGCTTTAAATCACAGAAGAAGAAAGTGGCGGTGCAGGGAATCGAACCCCGGACACTGCGGATATGAGCCGCATGCTCTAACCGTCTGAGCTACACCGCCTTGGTCGGGCAAACCAGCAGCAAATCAAAAAACCCCGAAGCCGTATTATACCCAAAAACGCCCCTTTAATAAAAGAGTTCGAAGCGCCTCAGCCTTATGTTTATAAGCAGGCCCACCGCTATGTAGTTTGAAAACACCGCCGTGCCTCCATAGCTCATGAACGGCAGAGGTATGCCCACCACAGGCAGCATTCCCATGGCCATCCCTATGTTGAAAAAGAAGTAGAAAGCGAACATGAACGTAAGCCCCAGGGCCAGCAGAGCGCCGAAATCGTCCTTCGCATGCCTCGCCGTATCCAGCGCCCTGAGCAGGATGGCAAGGTATATGGCAATCAGCGCCAGGCAGCCGGCAAACCCCCACTCCTCCGCAAACCCGGAAAAGATGAAGTCCGTGTGGTTTTCGGGCAGGAACCGCAGGGGCCCCTGCGTGCCTTTCAGGTAACCCTTGCCCAGGACCATGCCGGAGCCTATGGCTATTTTGGACTGGGTTATGTTGTACCCGATGCCGGCGGGGTCCGCCTGCGGGTCCATGAAAGCCACTATACGGTCCCTCTGGTAGCCTTTCAAAAACCCGTGCCAGATTATGTCAAAAAGAAAAGGGCCTGAAACAAGTCCGAATATCAGGAGCGCCATGACGAGCTTCTTTGACATGCCCCTCGCGAAGCACAGGAAGAGAAAGACCAGGCCCATGGTGGTGGCCGTGCCAAGGTCCGGCTGTTTCACGAGCAGCCCGAAGGGCAGGAGCGCAAGCAGCGGCAGCATCTTCAAAAACTCCTTCACCCCGATGGGCGGCTTCAGGAAGGACAGGTATCTGGCAAGCATTAAAATGTAGGCCAGCCTGAAGACCTCCGAGGGCTGGAAGGATATGCCTCCGATGCTTATCCACCTCTGGGCGCCCAGGCCCATCCTGCCGATGCCAAGCACAAAGACCAGCAGCAGTATTCCTATCGCATAGAGTATCCCGGCCACCCTTTCAAACTGGCGGTAATCTATCTTCACGACAACACCCATCGCTACCAGGCCCATGAACATCCAGACAAGCTGCTTTATGTAAAAAGAGGAATGATGGGCTGAACCGGTCAGGGGCCTCGTGGCGCTGAAGATGGTCACCACCCCTATCAGGGAGGCCAGAAGCACAAGGCTAAGCAGCAACCAGTCGAAGTTTTGAACATGCCGCCTGTCTATCTGCATTTTCAGCGCATCCCTCCTGCCCTCGCCGCGTTTTCGCCAAGCCCGTTTACCGGGCCGGCGATCTTTGCGAGCGGCCTGTTTGCGATCTTTGCCGCCGCATTTGCCGCGTTTGCGATCGAAGGAGAGACACCGTTAAGAAGCGCGCCGGGGGCAAGTTTGCCCTCCTTCTCTTTTATGTAGGCCTCTATGGCCGCCTTTGCCACCGGGGCGGCGGCCGAAGCGCCTTCCTCAGGCGTCTGTTCGGCCATCACCGCGAGGGCTATCTCCGGATTGTCTGAAGGCGCGTAGCCCACGAACCAGGAGTCGTAGCGCTTGCCGCCGTCTACCGTCTGCGCCGTGCCGGTCTTGCCTGAAAACTGCACGAGGCTGGACCTGGACCGGTACGCCGTGCCGTCCGGCTCGTTCACTACCCCCTGAAGGGCGGCACGGACGAGGTTTATCGTTGCGCTGCTTACAGGCAGCCCCACCGGGTCTAGCACCGGCTTCTGGCCAGGCTTTAACTTTAAAAAGCTCAGGCGGGGCATGAACTTGCCGCCCGTGCCCACCGAGCCCACAAGCCTTGCCATCTGAAGCGGAGTTACAAGCACATAGCTCTGCCCGATGGATGCGCTCACCGTGTCCCCCGGATACCAGGGGCACTTGTAAACGCGCTCCTTCCACGTGGTGTCCGGCACCAGCCCCGACGCCACGTAACCAAGGCCAAGCTTCACACTGCGCCCCAGGCCGAAGGCCCTGGCGTATTTGGCTATCTCGTCTATCCCCGTTTTAAGGCCGACCTGGTAGAAAAAAGTGTCGCAGGACTGGATTATCGCATGTTTGATATCCAGCATGCCATGCCCTCCCTTTTTCCAGTCGTGGAAGACGTGCCCTCCAAGAACGAATGTGCCCGGGCCGTTCAGTTTGTCCGTGGGCTTGATGGCGCCGGACTCCAGGGCCGCTATGGCGGTTATTATCTTGAAGGTGGAGCCCGGCGGGTACTGGCTCTGGAAGACGCGGTCCAGCATGGGATGCTCCGGGTCGTCGGCCAGCTTTTTCCAGTCCGCCGCGCTTATGCCGTTGACGAAGGCATTGGGATCGAAGGACGGTTTGCTCATGAATGCAAGTATCTCGCCCGTGTTGGGGTCCAGCGCCACGAACGCCCCCGCCTTGCTGGAAAATTTCTTCTCCGCCGCCATCTGCACGTTTATGTCCAGGGCCAGCGTGATGTCCTTTCCCTTTTTCGGGGGAATCTCGCCCACCACCTTTATCTCCCTGCCGGTCGCGTCCACTTCTATCAGCTTCTTGCCCGGCACACCCCTGAGCTGCCGGTCATAGAGGCGCTCGATGCCCCATTGGCCCACAGGTTCCCCCTTGGGGACATCGCTGTATTCCGGGTCCTCCTCTTCCTGGGCGTTGATCCTTCCGATATAGCCTATAAGCTGCGAGGCAACGTCCTTGCAGATGTAGTCCCTCACTATGTTCACGTCCACGTGGAGCGCCGGGAAATCCGAAAGCCTGGCCTCCACCCGGGCAAGCTCATCAAAGTCCAGCCCCTCCTCGAGGGTCACCGGCTCCAAAGAGCCCCTCGCCGCCTGTATCTTCTTTTCTATGTCCTGCGGGGAAAGCGACAGGAGCGCCGCGATCTGCTCCACATCGCCATTTTTCAGCATGTGGGGCGTCACGGAAACATTGAAAGACGGCGCGTTTTTAACAAGCGGGATGCCGTTTCTGTCGTATATGATCCCGCGCGGCGGGTATATGTTTATCACCTTGAACCTGTTTTCCTCGGAAGCCTTCCTCATGTCGCGCCCCTCTATCACCTGGAGCTGCCAGAGCCTGACCACAGCCACAAAGGAAGCCAGTATGATTACAACCGCGGCCACTCTTGCCGCGTTTCTGTCATGACTCACTTGTTCTTATTTCCGGCCTCAGAAAGATGCCAAGCACTCCGTTTAAAAGCGCCTGAAAAATAAGCGTCAAAAACCCCGCCATTGAAAACCCCTCCGCGCCCCGGCTGAAGACGGACAGGACGGCAAGCTCAACAAAACCGCCCGCCAGGGTGAGCGTCAGCGCCCCGAAAAAACCAAGCAGGGGCGTCCACCTGAAAAACCCCTTTGAAAGAAAGGATGCAAAAAAACCGATCACCCCTTTTGCAAGCATCCCCGGCCCAAGCACTCCCGAATAAAGGCCGTCCTCAACGGCCCCCACCGCGGCGCCGTAGAGCATCCCCTTGCCCGAAGAACGGCTGTAGCCAAACCAGTACGCCATGAAGCTGACCAGGTCCGGCCTGAACCCAAGGATGGAAAGTCTCATGTCCAGAAGGAAGGCCAGCGCCGTAAAAAGAAGGATGCGCAGGGAGAAAAAGCGCTTCATTTCCTTATTATCGTCACCTGCTCAAGCCTGGCCGTGTCTGTATAAGGGGTCACCTGCACCTCTTTGAAGAACCCGTCTCCACTTGAGATACCGGACACATAGCCCACCCTGATGCCCGCAGGGAAAAGCCCGTCCAGGCCGGAGGTCGTAAGCATGTCTCCTTTTTGGATTTTTTTATCACTTGTGACGTACTTGAGGTCGCAGTGGTCCAGCCCGCCGTTACCGGCGAAAATGGCCTCCTGCCCCAGGGGCTCTATCCTCACCGCGGCGGCAAACCGGATGTCGTTTATCAGAAGCACCCAACTGTATTCCTTCTGCACGCCGATGACCTTCCCGGCAAGCCCTTCAGGGCTTATGGCGATCATGTTTTTTTCTATCCCCTGGCGGCTGCCGGCGTCTATGACAAAGGTGTTTTGCCACCTGGAAGTCCCCCTGGAGATCACGTTTGCCGTGGCCACGTATTTGGGGGTGTGGTCCTTGAGGCCAAGCAGCGCCTTGAGCCTGGCGTTCTCCAGAGAGAGGGCGTACGTGCCGGCGAGCTGCCTTTTAAGGCCCGCGACCTGCTGCTCTAGCTGCCGTATGCGGATGTCTTTTTTGCTGCTTGTCAGGCGGGTGAGCTGGCCTGCCCCCCACGAATACGCGGAGTGCGCCGCCTCCAGTGCGCCGTAGACGACCCCGTTCAGCTGCTTCAGGGGTTTTACAGGTTTTTCCACCGCCGGGTCCGCCTGGTAGGTCATGAGCGCCCCAACTACCAGGAACAGCAGGAACAGGGGCAGAAATCTCCTACCCGGCATTTCTAGTTGATGGCTATCTTTTTAAGCAGTTCCAGTTCGTCCAGCATCTTGCCGACGCCTTTGACCACGGCGGTAAGCGGGTCTTCGGCGACGCTCACCGGCAGGCCGGTGGATTCCCTGATAAGGATGTCAAGGCCGCTAAGGAGCGCCCCGCCGCCTGCAAGCACTATCCCCCTGTCCACTATGTCCGCCGCCAGCTCCGGAGGCGTGTTTTCCAGCGCCACCTTTATGGTCTCGATAATTATATTGACCGGCTCCTGCAGCGCCTCCATTATCTCGTCCTCGTTTATGGTAAAGGTCTTTGGGATGCCCGATACGAGGTCCCGGCCCTTTATCTCCATCGTCTTCGGCTCGCGGTGGTCGAACTTGCACGCGGAGCCCATCTCCACCTTTATCGTCTCGGAGGTGCGGTCCCCGATCATCAGGTTATACCTGCGCTTTATATAGGCCATGATCGCCTCGTCCATCTTGTCGCCGCCGACCCTGGCCACCTTGCTTATCACTATCCCGTCCAGGGAGATGACAGCTATGTCCGTCGTGCCGCCGCCCACGTCCACTATCATGTTGCCGTAGGGCTCACCCACCGGAAGGCCCACGCCCAGGGCCGCGGCCATTGGCTCCTCTATAAGGTAAACCTCCCTCGCCCCGGATGCCTGCGCCGCATCCTTCACCGCCCTTTGCTCCACCTGGGTTATTCCGGAGGGCACCCCTATAATGACCCTCGGGGAAACGAAGCTGCGCCTGTTGTGCACCTTCGCTATGAAGTACTTGAGCATCTCGCCGGTTGCGTCGAAATCGGCTATAACGCCCTCCTTCATCGGCCGGATGGCGTATATGTTCGCGGGGGTCTTGCCCAGCATCCGCTTGGCTTCCGCGCCGACCGCCACGACTTTTTTGGTGTCCTTCCTTACAACAACCACGGAAGGCTCATTGCACACGATGCCCTTGCCCTTCATATAGACAAGGGTGTTGGCCGTGCCAAGGTCTATCGCAAGGTCGTTTGAAAACCAACCCATTATCTTGCTGAAAAACATCAAACTGCCTCCTTGAGCCGGGCCTCGACGACCCGCGTTTTAGCTATTTCGTCCCCTATTCTCCTGCCCTCCCGGCTTCCAAGGAGGACTATGAATTCCAAAATGAAGATGGCCGCGGCAAGCAGCCATCCTATGAGAGGGACCTTCCAAAGGACAACCCCGGTGCCCAGGGTGAGATTGCGCAGTATGGATTCCCGCGCACGACAGGCCGCCCCTCCGTCATCCAGCACGGCGAGTCCCAGGAGCTTCTTGCCAAGGCTTCCCCCGCCCGCGATGCCATCGCCTATAAACATATAACCCACGCCCGCCAGAAAGCCGGCCTTTGGTAGGATCTCCGCGGCCGCAAGGATAATTATCACATCAACGGCCCTGGCCACAACCCTTGATAGAAGACTGGCTTGATTAGCCGCGCGCATCGGAAGATTTTAACATTCGATTTTTCACTTTTTCAAGCTCTAACTGGAACTTTAAAGGGTCTTCTACACACGGGGAAAAGCCCATCTGTTATTATACACTGTGGAGGCCAAAAAGACGCTCCTGATCGTAGGCGACAGAGTCCTTATAGAGCCCGACGAGGGCTCGGACAAGAGCGCTGCCGGCCTTTACCTGCCCCCGAACATCAAGGACAAGGACAAGGTGCAGGGCGGCAAGGTCATGAAGAAAGGCCCAGGCTACCCCATACCGGACTCCTCCGCCCCGGACGAGCCGTGGGTTGAAAGAAAACAGGCCGTCAGGTATTTCCCCCTGGAGGCGATGGAGGGCGATTACGCCATCTTCCTTAAAAACGACGCGGTGGAGATAGAATTCGAGGGAAAAAAATACGTCATAGTCCCGCACGCCTCGATACTTGCCCTCGTCAGGACCGAAATACTGGAGAGTTAGCGGCCGCGGTACTACAATTAAGGGGTGGATACCCTTTCTTTCTTAAAGGGCCTTCTCGGGCACATAAAACATCTTGGCGGCCTCGCCTACGTCATCATTTTCCTTGCCACCTTTTTCGAAAGCGCGGCCTTCACCGGCTTCGTCCTGCCGGGCGAGACATTCGTCGTTTTCGTGGGCTTTCTGTCGGCGCGCAGATACCTGCTGCTCAAATATACCCTCATGGCCGTGGTCCTTGGGGCGATAGCGGGCGATAACGCGGGATACCTTGCGGGCAAAAAGCTCGGAAGGAGGTATTTCCAGGAGCACAACCGGTTCCTCCTGCTTAAAAGAGAGCACCTGGACCACGTGGACGCATATTTCAACAGGCACGGCGGGGCGGCGGTCGTCATCGGCAGGTTCATAAGCTTCATACGCTCCGTAATCCCCTTCAGCGCAGGCCTTGGGAAAATGAGGTACGCCAGGTTTTTCATCTACAACCTGGCCGGATGCATCAGCTGGACCCTCTCTTTCACCCTGCTTGGCTATTTCTTCGGCCGCAATCTGAGGCTCATAGAGAAATGGCTCGGCAGGGCGGGGGCCTTCGTGTTCGCCTTCATCGTCATAGCGCTGATCGCCATTTATGTTTACCCCCATATCCGCAGGCGACGGAAAAACTGAAGGCGGCCCCCGCTTGCCCACCTTGCATATTGCCCGCCTGTTATAATGAAACATGCCCGATTTTGCCGTGAGCGATGAGAAAAACAGGCTTCTGAGGCTGAAGATGGAGGCCCTCCGCATCCTGGAAAAAGACATCGTTGAAAAGTTCGTCCGCTCATCGGGCCATGGAGGACAGAAGCTCAACAAGACGTCTTCGTGCGTTTACCTTAAACACCTGCCAACCGGGATAGAGATAAAATGCATGCGGGAGCGCAGCCAATCCATAAACAGGTTCCTGGCCAGGCGGGAGCTGGCGGAAAGGATAGAGGCGCTTGCCGCCGGAGGTGCCGAAACCGCCCTTTCCGCCCCGGGCGTCATCTGCGCAAAAGCGGACAAAATAAGAAGGCAGAAAGCCAGAAGAAAAAGAAAATCGAAGGAAAAATATTCACAGAAGGAAGAATGATCAAAAAGGAAACCTTAAGGACACTTGAGTTTGACAGGATACTGACCGCGATATCCGGACACACCCACAGCGAGGCCTCCGCGGAAAGGGCGCACAGGATATGCCCCCTTGACGACAGGCTGGAGATAGAGCGGCGCTTCGGGCTGGTGGAAGAGATAAGAAGGCTGAGGGCGCTTGCCGAGCCGCTTGAGATATCGGGATTCAGCGACATAACGAAAACGGTGGAGCGCCTGGGCCCTCAGGGCTCCGCCGCCGAGCCGCCGGAGCTTCTTGCCCTCTGCCACGTGCTCAATATGGCCCGGGCCGCCTCCCTGCTTATAAATAAGGAGAGGCGTTCGGATCCCCTGCCGCATCTTAAAGAGCTTGCGGGCGGACTTACCGGGTTCCCGGAGATAGCAAAACGCATAGAGGACTCCATAGACCACGAGGGCAAGATAAAAGACACCGCCTCCCCGGCGCTCCGTGAGCTCAGGGCTAAAATGCGCGGCCTTCAGGCCAGGATAAGCAGGAAACTGGAGGCCATGGTGAGGGACGAAAGGACCGCCGTGTTCCTGCAGGACGACTTCATCTCCAGGCGGTCGGGCAGGTGGGTGCTGCCCGTAAGGATGGACTCGAAGGGACAGGTGCCGGGCGTTGCGCACGACGTATCAAGAAGTGGAGAGACCGCCTTCATAGAGCCCCTTGAGATAATCGGCCCGACAAACGAGCTTGAGAACCTGGAGTCGGACGCCAGGGCGGAGGAGATACGCATATTAAGGGACATCTGCCGGGAGGTGCGCGCCTGCGCAAGCGGCATACTTGCCGAGTACGACGTCCTTGTCTCGCTTGATGTCCTTTCGGCGATAGCGCTTTTCTCCGATGCCTTCAGCCTGAACACCCCGGAGATAAACACATCCTCCGTTATCAGGCTCAAGGGCGCGAAGCACCCGCTTCTGCTGCTGCTTGAAAGCAGAGAAAAAGAGCGCGCGAGGGAAGTCGTACCGCTCGAACTGGAGCTTGGCGGGGCAGACAGGGCGATGGTCATAACCGGCCCTAACGCCGGGGGAAAGACCATAGCCATAAAAACGGCCGGGCTCCTCATAATCATGGCCCTCTCCGGCATACCAGTGCCGGCCGGGCCTTCCACCACCCTGCCCCTCGTGGAGGAAGTCATCGCTGACATTGGGGACGAGCAGGCCATAGATGAAAGCCTCTCCACCTTCTCCGCCCATGTGTCGAACCTTTCGAAGATCATAAAAAGAGCGGACTCCAGGATGATCATATTGATGGATGAGCTTGGCACCGGCACGGACCCCGGACAGGGGGCGGCCCTTGCCTGCGCCATACTCAAGGACCTGAAGGAGAAAGGGGCGCTGGTGCTTGCCACCACCCACCTCATGGACATAGTGGGTTTCGTGCAGCGCACGGACGGGATCGTAAATGCCTCCATGGAGTTTTCCCCCAGGACGCTCACGCCGCTCTACAGGCTGAAGGTGGGGGAGCCCGGACAGTCCCGGGCGCTCGAAACCGCCCTCAGGCTGGGCATGCCGGAGGGCATCGTGGAGGAGGCCAAAAGACTCCTTGGCACAAACCAGCTTGAGCTCCAGGATCTCATCAGCCAGATGAAGGAAAAGAGCGTCCTCTATGACGAATCTCTTGAGGAGCTGGAGCGGCAGAAGACCGCCCTCGATGAAAGGCAGAGGCGTTTTGAGGAGGCAAGGGAAAAAGAGGAGACGGAGCGCAAGGAGGCGCTGGCCGCGGCCTACGAGCAGGCAGGCCGCATTGTCTCAGATGCCAGGCGGCAGATAAACGCATGGATCGAAGAGGCAAAGAGGGAGAAAAAGGCCTTGGCCAGGGAAACCCTTAAAAAGCTCAACCTTGAGCGCCAAAGGCTCCAGAATGAATTCGATTCCGTGGGCCGGGAAGGGAAAAAGGGGGGAACACAAAAAACCTTTTCCGCCCCGGACATAAGGGAAGGGGACATCGTCCATGTCAGAAGGTCCTTCGGGTCCAGTGCGGGGATGGTCATCCGCGTGGACGAGAGGCAGGGGCGCATAAGGATCAAGACCGGCGGGATGTATGCGGACGTGCCGCTCTCCGATATAAGCGGGGTCTCGCCCGGGGCCGGAAAGGAGAGGCCCTCCGCCGGAGGGGTGAACATCGAAAAAGAAGAAAATGGATCCGCTGCGGCAAGCCTGAACCTTATTGGCACGAGGGTGGATGAGGCCTTATCGAGACTGGAGCCTTTCTTGAACGACGCCTCCATAATGGGGCTTAAAGAGGTCACCGTGATACACGGGATGGGGACGGGCCAGCTTATGAGGGCGGTGCGGGAGCACATCAAGGGGCATCCGCTTGTGGAAAGGTTCAGGGGCGGCGCGCCCTCCGAGGGGAGAGAAGGCGTTACGGTCATCACGATCAAGTGATAAAAACGTTTACGAGAAAAAAGGCGGGAAGATGAAAAAGACAGGGGGCAGGATGAAAAACGCGCTCCTTGTCTTTCTGGCGCTCCAGTTTTTCGTTGTCCTCGCGGCGTCCGGCTACAAGGCGTGGCAGAACACGAGCGAGGGCTGCATAAAATGCCACTCCAACCGGAAAGAACTCGCGAAGCTGGGCTATCCCGAGTTCTACATCACCCAGGAGATGGTCGAGAAGCAAAGCCATCATACAAACATAACCTGCCGGGACTGCCACCTTGGAAACGGAAGGGCAAACAACATGAAAGACGCCCACAAGGGCATGCTCAAGGCCCTGTTCATAGGCTACGACGGAAAAGTCCTGAACAGAAGAGACGTGCTTCCAGGCCCTCTCGTTCCCACCGGCCCGTTCGGGATAAGGGACCTGCTGCCGCACGTGAGGTCCGCGGACGGGAAGCTGTATGTTAATCCCGAGGTCAGGAACCTTCTTTGGCAGGACAGGAACCCGGACACGCTGGACTTTGACCCGGAGATCGTAAAAAAGACGTGCGGGAAGCCCGGCTGCCACCCGGAGGAGTTAAAACAGTTTGAGACCTCCGACATGGGGGCGGACTACAGGCAGCGCACGATGAGGAGCTGGCTTTATCCTTATGGCCCCCACAACTGCGGCCCTTCGTTTGCGGACGTCCCTCCGCAAAAGAGGCTCAGGAAGACGGGCTTCGATTATTCGAACACAAAAAGGATAGCCGCGGAAATGGACGTGCCCTTCACCCACCAGCAGGCCAGGGCCAAGCAGCGTTTCTGTAACGTATGCCATCCGGGCTGCCTGGACTGCCATTACGCCCCGAGCGCTACGCTTGGGGTCCATAATTTTTATAGGAAGCCCCCGGCCCTGAACTGCGCGGGCGACGGGAGGGGGACAAGCATATGCCACCCGGGCGCGATGCAGAGCAGGAGGGGAGAGACATACATCGGGGGTGACTATTCCATCCCGACCGGCGAGAAGCCTGATGTGCATTACACAAAGGGCCTGCAGTGCGTGGACTGCCACCAGATGGGCCCCAAGGGGATGGGCGACATGATGCGCAAAGCCACCTGCCAGGACTGCCACCTGGAGGCCCAGGCGGCATTGGCAAAAAGCGTCCACAGGGACCTGAACTGCGCGGCCTGCCATTTGAGCCAGTTGAGGGGTTATCAGCTTACGATCTGGGGGCCTGGCGAAGTGGCAGGCAGACCCAATCCTTTCGTCAAGTATTCCCTCTATTACGGCATTCAACGCCCCCCCATAATAATGAGGGACCAGAAGGGAACATGGATGCCCGTGAAGGTGTGGCCCCACGCCCTTGGGAACTTCAAAAAGAACGTTCCGCCTTCCACGAGGATAATGTTCCGCTGGCCGGACGGCCAGACGAAGGACGCGTATTACATAGTGGGTACCGTGAGCGGCCTGCCCGCGGACAACAAGCAGCTCCTGTGGCTTGAGATAGAGCAGGCCTCGCACCCTTACGGCAAGGCCAGAAGCTGCGCTTCCTGCCACGGACGGGGAGGCGTGCAGGTATCAACGTCGCACTGGAAGTTCGAGCAGGACCAGGGGGCGCTGCCCTTCAAGGGGACGCACGAGATAGTGGCCGGCAAAAACGGCATACGCATCGTGGGCCTGAGGAACACGACCCCCATCGTGCCCCTTCAGGGCGCCAAGCTTGCCGACTTTGCTTCATGGGTCTATATGAAAAACAAATGGAAGGCCCCCGGAGACTTCTTAATAAAGACAAACCCGGCCCGTTACGAAAGGGCGCTGCGCACCTGGGCCAGGGCCCAAAAAAGACTTGCGGCCATGCAGGCAAGGTCAAAGGATTTTGGCAAGGAGAAGCTGATCAGGTTCAGGCGTCTCAAGGAACTGGTCTTCCATAACGCCGGGGAGGCTGAAAAATACATTGCCGGGTTCAAGTGATGTGTTTTTCGAACCATGCGCTTGCCAGTCTGGCCACCTGCTCAAGCGCGCCGGGCTCTTCGAAAAGGTGAGTGGCCCCCGGGACAACCTCTATCTTCTTCTCGCCTGCTCCCAGCGACTCAAAAGCCCTCCTGTTAAGCTCCATAACCAGCCGGTCGAACTCTCCGACGATAAAAAGTGTCGGGCAGGTGACCTTGCCGAGGGCGTCTTCAGACGCCAGGTCCGGCCTTCCGCCCCTTGAGACGATCGCCCCTATGGGGACCCGCCCATCGAGCAGGGCCGCCGCCTGAAGGGCTGCCGCCGCCCCCGTGCTTGCGCCGAGGTAGCCTATCCGAAGCCCCTCCTTGACGGGAGGGTTTTCAACCAGCCACCTGGTGGCCGCGGCCAGCCGCCCTGCTAGCAGGTCTATATCGAAGCGGGTGTCGTAGACGTTTTCCTCCCCGGCCGTAAGAAGGTCAAAAAGCAGAGTGCCGAAGCCCGCCTCCCTCAAAACGCTTGCCACAAATCTGTTCCGGGGGCTAAAGCGGCTGCTCCCGCTGCCATGGGCGAATATCACGACGGAGCGCGCGCCGCGCGGCATCTGGAGGTCTCCATCCAGGACCGCGTTTCCGCCTGCGGGTATCCGGACATCGGAGGATTTCGTCACGGGGTCGCCGGGCTCCGGCACGGCTCTCGCCGACTCCTCAAGCAGCTCCACGACATCTTCATCCGGCACCTGATCGAACTTATAGTAGTAGCTGCCCAGGGCGGCAAAAAAAGGGTCCAGCTCCAGGCAGACGAAATCATCAACCATGCGGCTTATCTCCCTTGCCGTCTCCGGCGGCGCGACAGGGACCGCAGCCACGAGCTTTCGAAGGCCCTCCTGCTTCAGGGCGGCAATAGCCGCCTTCATTGTGGCCCCGGTCGCAAGCCCGTCATCGACCAGAACGCAGGTTGCCCCCTTGAGCGGCCTGAGGCCCCTGCCCTTCCTGTACAGCGCGATGCGCCGGTTTATCTCTTTTTTCTGCAGGGCTATTTCCTTGTCTATGTCCGCGCGGGGGACCCGATACGCCTGGATGACCTCCTCGTTAAAGACGACGGCGCCAGTTTCCGAAATGGCCCCCATGGCAAGCTCCGGCTGCCATGGCACGCCAAGCTTCCTTACGATGAGCACATCCAGAGGGGCGTTCAGGTACTGGGCCACCTGGGCGCCCGTCACAACGCCTCCTCTTGGCAACCCGAGGACTATGACATTTTGCCCCTTGTAGTTTTTAAGCGCTGCGGCCAGTTTGGCCCCGGCGTCAGCCCTGTCTCTGAACATAAAGGAAACCCCCTTTGAAAATTGGGACCCGCTGAGGCGCTTGTTTTTTGCTTTGCCCCGTTAAAATGCTATCACCCTTCAGGGTATTTTCAATACGGGCCAAAGGTCGGGGGGCGGCATCCGCTCCACGAAAAAAAACCGCAGCCGGGTGGAGATTGACGGTCTTTCGGGGTTTTTGATAATATAATATTGCTCTTTCAGGCCGCTTTCCGCGGTAGCGGAAACTGTTGGTTTTTTGGGGAGTCGTCTAAGGGCAAGACGGCAGACTCTGGATAGAATTGCTCTCCTAATAAAATCAAGCGGTTAGACTCCCTCTGAAGACAATCTGCTGACAAACCCATCAAGACTTTCCCGCGAAGCTCAGCTTGTTCACAGCCTGTTGCAGCGTCTCGTCGCCAACCTTGGCATAGATGAGCGTTGTCTTTATGTCCGTGTGTCCCATGAGCTTCCGGATAACGTCCAGGTCGGCACCCTCCATCCGGAGGTAGCTGCCGAACGTGTGCCTAAGGTCCTTAAGGGTGTGTTTTATTCCGGCTTTCTCCGCATATTCATGGAAGAGCCTCGAAAGCGTGTCAGGACTCGTCCATTGAGGAAAGAGAGGCCCTATATCGAATTTTAAAAATCCCTCCAGGATGGGACGGAGTTCCGTGCAGATGGGCACGATCCTGTCCTTGTGCGTTTTGGTCTTGCGCACATAGATCTTATTGTTTACCAGGTCAATATCCTCGGCACCCAACCTCACCAGCTCCGCGCGCCGGACGCAGGAATAAAGATATATCTTAACCACCATCAGGAAGTCCGGGTCCTTGATGACCGAAAAAAGCCCCTTCAGCGCCTCCGCTATCAGGAA
>JAJYJB010000001.1 GCA_021789735.1 Nitrospirota bacterium | reverse complement strand
CTCATATGTGATTTTTCAGGAGCATTCCCCACTTTAAGGGGTTAGATTTTCAGCAGCATTCCCCACCCTTTTTCAGGGCATTCCCCACCCCATAGCGGTACCCAGGTGTAGCGATCTTGATAACAGGCATACTACGTCCTTAACTACGGAAACGGGAGGTAGTATGTCAGACAAGGAGTACACCGTGATTGAGATTTTGGATGTATTGAGGAGGCAGACAGCGGGGGACAATATCAGCGCCATCGCAAGAGCGACCGGGATGGACCGGAAGACAGTGCGCAAGTATATCCGCATGGCCGAAGGGAAAGGCCTGGCAGCGTCAGAATCGGATATTGAGGATGTCGCATACGCGGTATTCAGGGAGATCCACGGCAATGACAACGGCGGCGACAGCACTGTCAGGGACAACATACTCCTGCCGCACAAAGATGCCATTTCGGGTTGGCTGGAGCGTGATGATCTGACCCTGACCAAGGTGCATATGAAGCTGTTGCGCAGCGGCGTCGAGACAAGCTACAGCTCCCTGTACCGCTTTACGCAGGAGCATATCGGGATCGGCAACGGTGGAACCGTTCGCATGGCGGAGACTGAGCCTGGGGAGGTTGCCGAGGTGGATTTCGGCAGACTGGGGTATCTGTTTGACAAGGCAATCAATCGGCTGCGGGCGTTGTATGCGCTTGTGGTGACGCTGGTGTTCAGCAGGTACCAGTATGTTCACATCACCCGCAGACAGGATCTGCTTGCACTTATCGGAGGGATAGAGGATGCATGGGTATTTTTTGGAGGCGTCACCAGGCGCCTCATCATAGACAACCTGAAAGCCGCAGTGGTGAAATCCAGCCGGTACGAGCCGGTCTTCAACAGGACATTTCTGGAGTACTCGCAGTACCAGGGCTTCATCATAGACCCGGCGATTGCACGGCACCCCCAGGGGAAGGCTACCGTGGAAAGGCAAATCCCCTATGTCCGCGAGAACTTCTTCAAGGGGGAGCAGTTCATTGACTGCGAGCAGGTGCAGCGGGAGGCGTTGAAATGGTGCACGGACGTCGCTGGGATGAGGATCCACGGGACGACGAGAAAAAGGCCAAAGATCGTCTTTGAGGAGCAGGAGAAGGCGCTTCTGCTGCCGCCACGGGAAGAGCGGTTCGATGTCCCGAAATGGGGCTTGGCCACGGTACACCCCGATCATCATATCCGTTTCGGCAATGCGCTTTATTCGCTTCCGACGCAATACATAGGCAAGAAGGTGGAGATTCGCGCCGACAGCAAGCTGATGCGCATATACCACCAGGGTGCCGTGATCAAGACCCATCCCCTGATGCCCGAGGGCAGAAGATCCACCGATTACGAGGACTACCCAAAGCACAAGATGGCGTATGCGATGAGAAGTTGCGATCATTACATCAACAAGGGAAAGGAGGTGGGAACCAACTGCGGCGCCTTCATGGAGCAACTGCTTTCGGGGGACTTCCCCTGGAGCAAGCTCAGGCAGGCGCAGAAGCTGATACGGCTATCTGAGAAGTATGGCACGGCGCGGACGGAGCAGGCATGCGGCCGTGCCCTGTCTTTTAGTCTCATCGATGTCTTCAGGCTGGAGCGCATCATCAAGCAGGCCTTCGGTAACGAGGCCGGAAAGGGAGGTGACAAAAGAGGCGTTGTCGTGCCGGCACGTTTCGGACGGCCGACGGAATACTTTACACAGAACAAGGAGGAACAAAACCATGGAAACAACGAATGAACTGAAGCAGACACTGAAACGATTGCGTCTTTCAGGGCTGCTGGCCACTCTGCCGGACAGGGTGGCCTACGCCAAGGGGATGAAACTTTCCTACACTGAGTTCCTTGAACTCATCCTCAACGATGAGATTCAAAGAAGGGAGGATACAAACGTCGCCACAAGGCTTAGGAGCGCCTCCGTAGACCTCGACCAAACCTTCGAGAGGTTCGACTGGGATGCTGCGATCACCGTCGACAGGCACAGGCTCAAGGACCTCTTCAGCCTGGAGTTCATTGGCCGCAAGGAAAACGTCCTCATCTGCGGACCTGTAGGCGTGGGGAAGACCTTTATCGCAAATGCACTCGCCCACAGCTCATGCAGGAGAGGACACAAGGTCCTTATGCTTAGGGCGGCCACGATGTTCAAAAAGCTCCTCCAAAGCAGGGCCGACAACTCCTACGGCAGAGAGCTGGTAAAGCTGATCGGCCCTGAACTGCTCATCATCGACGACTTCGGCCTCCAGAGACTCACCGATGAGCAAACGACTGACTTCTATGAGGTCGTCGTTGAAAGGTACGGAAGGTCATCCACGGTAATAACGAGCAACCGCGATGTTCACGAATGGATGGCGCTCTTCGACGATCCGATCATGGCCAACTCCGCCCTCGATCGCCTCGCCCACAACGCCCACCAACTCGTCATCGAGGGGGAAAGCTACCGAAGAAAAAAAGATCCCCGGAGAAGAAAAACGGCACAGACTTGATTCCGTTTAGCCCAATGTGATAAAAAACCATGACAGGGGCTACACCTGGGGAATGGTCCTGAAAACCAAAGTGGGGAATGCTCCTGAAAAATGACATAAATCTTGAAATTTGGGGGGCGTAAATAAAAGGACAACAAAATTCAAGACCTGAACCTATTCCATTCCTTGATCCGCAATTCCCCCCGGCCTTTTGTCTTTTCTGCTGCTCCTTCCCCTTTTTTCCAAGCAAACTCTGAAAAATCGGCTTTGCCATTCGCCCTGTGAAGGGGCGATCAGGCACCGACCGATGCCTTACCCCCCGGTTTCCTATTTTAGAGCTGCTTTATCATTTATCTCGCTGTCCAGTTTCTCCCAGCCAGTTCCGGCCTCCAAGACATGTTCCGGTTCTCGTTTCCGAGCGCCGAAAATTTTCAATAGGTAATCGTATCCATATTGGACTGCGTAGCTGAAAAGGACGGTCACAATGAAAATCAAGACCTTAAGAATATGATGTTTCCAGTCTTGTAACCAATGGGTACCCCGAAAAAATCCCTCTCAAACATGAAATCCGGCCAGTGCCGGGCAAAATAAAGGAACGCCTTTAAAGAGATCAACTGGTGGCTAAGGAAAATGACGTAGGAACTGTATGCAAGCGCGTTTAAGACCCTGCGGAGCGCGCGTGCGGCGCTGGCCAGTTTGAAAACGGGATATAACGCCACAAAGAAGAAAATGTAAAAGAGGTTGTTAAAGATGAGGTTGTTAAAAAAAGTGAACTGGTTGACAAGGTATACCATCAGCAGCGCCAATATTGCGCAGGCGGAAATGCTGGCCGGCCTGAACAGTTTTTTGAAAAAGTCTTTCTGAAAATGTGCGCCTTCCGCTAGGAGCATTCCAAAGACAAAACTGGAAAGATATTGCACCGGCAGTCTGCCCGTCAACTCAAACCCCATGATGGAGGCCGCCTTGGCCGCAAGGAACGTCCCGAAAACTGAGATGAGGATGAGGAGGGCCTTTGCCGCCCTGTTTTGAAACATTTTTACGAAGACGGGAAACAGGACGTACAGTTGTATGATATATCCTATGAACCACAGTGCGCCCCAGACAGCGGGGTGTTTTGTGTAATCCTGAAGCACCAGCAAATGCTCGACAAAAATCCGGTTAAACCGCGCCTGAAAGTAGGGGGGAACGTGTGCCCCCCGGATGAAATAGTTGAAAATTACGGCAATCCAGTATAGAAACAGGACCCTTAAGGCCCTCTTTTTATAAAAAAGGGTCCAGCTTTTTTTGTCTTTCAGATGGCTCAGGTACAGACCAAAGCCGCTGGCTATCAAAAAAAGCTGGAAAACCCCCGCTCCAAGGGCCAGCGCCAATGTTGAAATAGATACCAGGATCCCGGACAGCCCATTCAACGGGAATATATGAAAATGGGTTGAAATCGCGTCTTTCTGCAGAAAAATAAGGTCAAACCTGAACAGGTCGAAAAAATAATGCCAGAAAGCGATAATGACTATCGCAAACGCCTTGCAAAAATTTATGTAATTACTAAACGCAGCCCCTTTATTTACGGATACCCGCACTACATTGCCTGACAAGATATATCCTCCCCAGCCCTTTGCTTTTGACTGCTTTGGGGCAAAGGCAAAACCGGAAAACGCTTCCTGACTTCCAGCTGCAGGCCCTCTGCCTTCCCGGACTGTGCCCATGCGTCCCCCAAACAGCCATAAATGGCTGCAGTAGTTTAATAGGTTTATGGAATATTTTGCACAGGTTTTTCCCTCCGTTTTATGGAGAAAGCGGCCAGCGCTCATTTTCTTCTCATGGCCTTTGGGCAGTTTTGCTTTTCCAGATTCACTTCTGTTTTCCGTCTTGAGATCGACGGCATTCATCATGAAAAAACACTGGGCTAATTAAAAAAAAGCGAGGCATCGAAGCAGGTGAAAAGCATCACCGGCGGCATGGACGCTATCGGGGAGGTCTTCGTGACCCTGGAAGAGGACGGAAAGAGCGTCCGCGGCCAGGGTGCGGACACGGACATCATAGTTGCCGCCGCCAAGGCTTATGTGAACGCGCTTAACAAGCTGGCCGCGAAAAAGACCCAGGGCGGCGCGCTAAGGCCGGAGCTTTAGGGGCACGAAACCGCCAGGGCCAGGGCACAAAAAAGCCAGGTCCAGGCGAATACCGGCGCCGTCATCATTCCGCGTCCTCCTGCCTCAGGACCTCCAGTGTCAGCGCATCGGGCTCCCCGCCAAAATATTTTTGAATGGCGTCCTTGAATATCCGGTTGTCCCCGGCAGCATTCATGAACAGCGTCATCGAAGAGCGGAACTTAAGGTTGTCTGGATAATAAAAGATCTGCTCCGCGGTCCGTCCGGGCACGTCCAGGACTATCCGTGTGCATTGCCTCAGCCTTGCCCCAAGTACGCCATGGCCCAGGTAAGCCGCCGCCTCCCGCCG
The DNA here is from genome assembly GCA_021789735.1 of Nitrospirota bacterium. Next base: position 57,478 of record JAJYJB010000001.1, on the reverse strand, counting down.
CCCTGAAATGGCAAACCGCCTGGCCATCCCGCTTTGGCCAAGCCCCCTGATCTGCGGGAATATGAACCACATCCAGTGGCCCCGTTTCCGCCCGGCGCGCAGCTCGGCAAGGACCTCCTGATAGACCCCGTCCTGCGCCTGGATAAAGCGCCTGAGATCGTAAATGTCATCAATCTCACTCATAAAAAAAATCCCGAAAAATATCTTGATATAAATAAAAAAAGCATTTGTTATAATAAATACCAATGGTGCATCTACAAAAAAGGAACTCTGCATTTCCTTTAGCCTAGCATGGCCACCTTTTTGAACCGCAACAGTTTACGCCCCCTGTTGAGCCGGAAATTTTTACGCCCTGGCAAACCACTTCTGGCGCTTATACTCCTTGCTGCCATGGCCGCTGCCGGGTTTCTTGTCATACTGGCCCTGCATGCGCTCAAGGGGCAACAAGCCGTGGTCTCCGCGGCCTCCCTTGTTCCGCTTGATCTTCTTGCGCTCGCCGTTTCCTCCGCTGCCATATATCTGTTTGTCTTCAGACGGTCCAGATTCGAGTCAGACCTGATCAAAACAAATAAGGCCCTGAAAGAAGACCTGGCCAAATCCGAGGCCATACTCTCGGCCATTGGCGATGCCATTACAATACAGGACACCGATTACAAAATAATTTACCAGAACAAGGCCGCCCTTGACATGATCGGTGTGCAGAAGGGCAAATACTGTTACGAGGCATACGAAAATAAAAAAGGCATATGCGGGGACTGCCAGTTGGAGATGGCCTTCAAGGACGGCAAGGTCCACCGGGCGCTGCGGGAAATAGGGACAGGCGGCGGCATGAAATACCTGGAGATCACGGCCTCGCCCCTCAAAGGTCCCGACGGAAGGGCCACGGCGGGCATAGAGGTGGTCAGGGACCGGACCACCCGCAGAAAATTCGAAATGGCGTTCCACAAGACCGCAGAGACACTAAAATCCCTGGTGGACGCCTCGCCTCTTGCGATCATGACCCTTACGCTTGACGGCGTTATCACTTCATGGAACCCTGCCGCCGAACGCATCTTCGGCTGGAAAGAGGCTGAAGCGGTCGGGCTGGTGAACCCCATCGTCCCTGAAGACAAGCGGGAAGAATTTGAAAAACACCTGGGCATGATCAGGGACGGGAAGACCATAACGGGCCTCAAGGTCAAAAGGAGAAAAAAGGACGGCTGCCACGTTGACCTGAGCCTGGCCGTGTCGCCGGTAAGGGATGAAAAAGGCGTCATCACGGCAATGCTGTCTCTCCTTGAGAACATAACGGACCGGGTACGGATGGAAGACCAGGTATTCCAGTCCATGCACGACTGGGAGGACACGTTCAACCAGATGACGGAGATGATCACCATCCATGACAGGGACTTCAATATAATACGGGCAAACAAGGCAGCCGTAAGAATCCTGGGCCTGCCGGACCCCGCACTTTTGGAAAAGGACCGGGGCGGGGCCGCCGTCAAATGCCATGAGTATTACCACGGGAGACCCTGTCCGCCTGACGAGTGCCCGTCCAGGGAAACGCTAAGGACCTTGCGCCACGCGGCCTCAGAGCTTTATGAGCCACATTTGAACATGTTTCTGGAGGTCTCCACGGCCCCGAGGTTCGATGCCAGCGGACAGTTTGCCGGCGTAATACACGTTGCCAAGGACATCACCGAAAGGAAGCGCACGGAAGAAAAAATAAAGAACCAGCTTGAGAGGATAAATGCGCTGCGGAAGATAGATTCGGCCATAGCCGGCAATCTGGACCTGCAGACCATCCTTGAACTGTTTATCGATGAGATCCTTTCGAAGCTGAAAGTGGATGCGGCCGATATACTCCTGCTTAATCCCCGCATGATGGTCCTGGAGCATGCCGCAAGCAAAGGCTTCCTTACGGAAGGGATAAGACACGTGAAGCTCAAGGCCGGAGACAGCTGCGCGGGGCAGATAGTGCTCCAGCGGAAAAATTTTATCTTCCCGGACATCTTTGAGGCCAACTGCGAATACCTCACGGGCAGGGAGCACAATTTCCCTCAGACCTTTCTTGTCTCCAGGGAAGGGTTCAAGGCGTACTTTGGCGTGCCGCTCATAGCAAAAGGGCAGATAAGGGGGGTCCTCGAGATCTTCCACCGCTCACCGCTTGCCCCCGATGAGGAATGGCTTGAATTCCTGGACTCGCTAGCGAAGCAGGGGGCCATCGCGATCGACAATTCATTGGTGTTCGAGGCGCTGCAAAAATCCCACAACGAACTGATGATGGCCTACGACACTACCATAGAGGGGTGGTCAAGGGCCCTTGACTACAGGGACTCCGAAACGGAAGGCCACTCCCAGAGGGTCACCGTAATGACGCTCAAGATAGCGGAGGCCTTCGGGATCAAGGATGAAGAACTGGCGCACATACGGCGCGGCGCGCTGCTGCACGATATCGGCAAGCTCGGCGTGCCGGACAGGATACTCCTTAAGCCCGGCCCGTTGACGGCCGAAGAGTGGGCCGTCATGAAAAGACATCCCGAGATCGCCTTCGACCTGCTCTCCCCCATACCCTACCTGGAGCCCGCCCTCTCGATCCCTTATTATCATCATGAGAAGTGGGACGGCACCGGATACCCGGTCGGGCTGAAAGGCAGGAAGATACCCCTTCCCGCCCGCATATTCGCGGTGGTTGACGTATGGGACGCGCTTAGCTCCGACAGGCCGTATAGAAAAGCCTGGCCCGAAGATCTGGTGATCGGGCACCTCCGCTCATTGGCAGGGCAGCACTTTGACCCGGAAATCGTGGATGTATTTTTAAAAATGTTGTCAACAAGTCCGTGCTGAGCTATTGTAGTCATAGAAAAACGGCCCTGGCGCCACTTACGGTTTTCGGAGGCCGCCTGATACGAGGCAATAAAAAATGAAGATATGGACAACAAAGCCCCTGGCGGATACTTTTTTCCCGGGCGGGAAATTCGATCTCGAGGTCTGTCCGCCTGTGAATATCCAGGAAGAATTCCTTCAAAAAGCCGTCCCCGGCGATATGGCCGTCATGGGGCTTCCGGAAGATTACATCGAGTTTCTGGCGACGGCCAAGTCAAAGGGCGTGCTCGGGCCCTTCGTACTGATCTCGCCGGAGCCCACGATAATCGATGACCAGCTCAAGAGGTACAACGCGCTGATCCTCAACATAAAGAAAACAGAGGTATCCGAAATACGGGAGGTCATCAACTTTATCGCAAAAAACGCGCTTGAATGCCATTCCAGGCCCGCCCCGGCCATGACAGACAGCCAGGCCAGCGGCGTAAAGATCGAAGCTGTCCGGAACGAAGCGCCCATAACGGACCCGGTCCGGATCAAACAGGTGATCGAATATATTTTCCGGGCAGGCGTCCCGATGATCGTTTCCATGCAGATACTGGAACACGGGGAGCCGGTTACGGCCAGGGGGCTGTGCTACATTGAGGCCTTCAATGACGGCGGAATGATCCTCCACAGGTTTTCATCGCCCGTTTTCCCCGGAATATTGAAAAAGGACGCCCGGATCAACATAGGCCTGACACACCGGAGTGACAATTTCAATATCGTCTCGACCGTGCTCAAAGCGGGCCTGGCGGATAAATTGCTGGTGGCCCTGCCGGGCGCGCTGATCGTGGAAACGAGAAAGAACGTTCGCGTTGAGCCAAACATCATGAAGCCGGCCATGGTTTATACGCTGCGGAAAGACGAGCCTACGACCGTTTGCAGGATCGTTGACATCAGCCTTGGCGGCATGTGCTTTGAAACCCCTCTCGAATTCAGCGTGGATGACGTGCGGCTGTTTACCATCGTCCTGCCTGAAAAAATGGGCACCGTCCTGAGCTACGGGAAAATAATGCATCAGAGGGCAGTGGCCTCGACATACCGCTACAACGTCCAGCTGGGCGCTCATCCGAAAGACATTGACCGCATCGCCACCTATATAATGAGCAGGGAAAAAGAGATCGCTGCCCTGCTTTCCCAATACGGGGCCCGAAAAGCCGGAATATAAAAAAGTCCTTCCTGGCCAGGATCCGCGTGGCCCTCTTAATGTGGGGGGCCCCCACCGCACCCCGATACGGGGTTTTTTATTTTATTTCGGGAGCGGGTGATGTGAGGCAAAAAAGCAGTGGCCGCCGCGACCCTTACGACATGGCGCGGCGACAGCCGTTTGCCGCATTCATTGAAGAACCAAAAAAAATTTAAGGCAAACGTTTGCATCCCCCCCGCCTGCAGCATAGAATCTAAGAAAAAGGGGGCCGCGATATGGCAAACGCAACAAAGACAAGGCTTCTGAGCTTCAGCACCGAGGACAGGCCCGGGCTCCTTGCCCAGATAACCCAGGCGCTGGCGAAGGCCAGGGTAAACATCACCGCAATGTGCGCGTACAGGTGGGACAACACGGCCTACGTGGACCTTGCAGTGGACGCGCCGCCAACGGCCAGAAGGGAGCTTGCCAAAATGGGCATCAAGGCCGGGACCGAAGACGCAATAGCCGCAGAGATGCCAAACAAGGCCGGAGAGCTGGACAAGGTCACAAGCGCCCTGGCTGCCGCCGGGATAGATATCTCATACATGTACGGCACCGCCTCCTCCGGCCGCACCTCTACGGCGATATTCAGCACGTCAGACAACAAGGCGGCCCTTAAGGCGCTTTCGGCCGGCGGGAAGAAAAAATAGTCCGGGGCCAAGCTCCGCTTTTTTTGCCTTTTTGCACGCCCCGCACCGGCACGGCACGGCCTTCAAAAAAGGCCTGCCAGGGTTTTTTTATTTTTTAAAAGAAAAAACTTATAATAAAAAGGATGATCTCCGTTAAAAAACCCTATATCATCACCCGCAACAAAGTCATCATGGATTATGCCCGCGTGTACTGCGACACGCCGGAAAAACTCCTGAAGAGCCCTCTGTTTTCAGACATTATGGAACGCTTTATTGAAAAGACCGCGGCCAAGGGCAGCTCACTCTTTGCTTTCCTCCTGGAGACCCTGCCCGGCACAAAGAGGGGCGACCTTCCAGTCCAGATGGTAAACCTTCTCCGGCTGCTCGCAAGCTACACCCCGGCGGAGATAACGTCCATGAACGTTGATTTCGGGCCGGCGCTCTCACGAAGGGAGGAGCTCCACGAGTTCGTTGAGGAGCTTTACAATTTCTGGCGCCGCTTCGAGCGTTTTTTGTATCTTGAGGCCCCCAAAAGACAGGAGGCCACCAACAGCAGACTTCACGGGGTCCAGTTGATAAAATCGAACGAAGAGTTCAAGAACCTGGTGCTTTATGTCTACAGGCAGATAGCAGCCAACATAACGGGGGACAACCCGAGGGTCTACAGGCAGCTGCCCTCAGGGGCCAACATGGGGATGCTCATAGAGCAGGTGGACTGGATGTGTCCCGCCCTTTACAGCAGCCTTTCACAGGTGCCGTTCATCAGGCTCTCCCTTGTGAACCCTCCAGTTATCCTTTACCCCCGCTCCAACAAGAGAAAAGGCGCCTTCGAGGAGACCGGCAGCCTTGCGCCGGACGTGCTCCGCATAGACCCGTCAGAGTGGTTCTGCTATCCGGTAAAGGTCGGGGAGCTAACGGCCTTTATCTTTTTCCACCAGGACTTCATATCTCTTGCCCTGTCGCTTTCGAACCTGTTCGAGACGGCAAGATACGAAGATATCCGCGGGCAGAAGCCGGACCTGATAATGGTGTTCGGGCTTACGGGGCAGGGCATGGGCCCCGAGACCCTGTTCTACGAGGACAGGGACAACGGTATCATGACCGGCCTCGTGAGGCACTCGGAAGAAGTGGACTATTTCGGTTATTTCAAGAAGATGGCCCTCACCCTTCACAACATCTGCATGCTCAAAAGAGGCAGGCTGCCCGTGCACGGCGCCATGGTGCACATAAAACTGAAGGACGGCAGCCAGGCCAACATAGTTATCGTGGGCGACAGCGGAGCGGGCAAATCCGAAACCATAGAGGCCTTCCGCACGCTAAACACGGAGGACATATGCGACCTGAAGATAATCTTTGACGACATGGGCTCGCTTGGCCTGGATCCCATGGGGAGGGTCTCCGGATATGGGACGGAGACGGGAGCGTTCGTGCGGCTTGACGACCTGGAGGCCGGGTACGCCTATGAGGAGATAGACAGGTCCATCTTCATGAACCCGGACAAAACCAACGCAAGGCTCATAATCCCGGTGGCCAGATACAGCCATATTGTCAGGGGGTATCCGGTCAACCTCCTGTTGTATGCCAACAACTATGAGCAGATAGACGAAGAACATCCGGCGGTCGAGTTCTTTGGCTCTGCCGAAGAGGCCCTGGAGGTGTTCCGCAGCGGGGCCAGGCTGGCAAAGGGCACAACCGATGAGAACGGGCTCGTTCACACCTATTTCGCCAACCCCTTCGGCGCTCCACAGAGAAGGGACATTCACGAAAATCAGGCGGAGCTCTATTTTGGCCGCATGTTCGGCACGGGTGTCAGGGTCGGGCAGATACGCACAAGGCTTGGCATAAAGGGGTTTGAGCATGCAGGGCCAAGGGCCGCTTCCAAGGGGCTTCTTCAGATCGTGCGCAGCATGAAAAGCTGACACTTCGCCGGACTGTCAATCAGGGTCTAAAAAATACCCGCTACCGGCACCCCGAAAGTCCTTGTAATGCCGACGGTGCATGTCCTGCCGATGAGCATTTCGCCCGGCACGGGGGGCTCGTCTATGGTGGTCCCCAGTGCGGCGTGGAAGAAGTACTTGCCCCATCTCCAGGCGTATGCCAACGAGAAATGCTCATGGACAAAATGGTACAGGTCCCGGTTGAAATCGGAATTAAAGGAAAAGCTTTCGGCGGGCGCAAGCCTCCGCTGAAACCCGGTGAACACCTCGTAGCTCCGGCCGTACCCGGAGTCCGTGAGCTTTATCTCGCTGGCGACCGCATCGGCAACCGAAGGCCTCCAGTCGATCCCTCCCTGGTAGACCTGCCCGTCGTTTGGCGTAAAATCGCTTACCGTATATGTGACCGCCCCGCTCACATCCACTTGCCGGGCCAGTTTGTATCCAAGATCGCCTCCGAACTGGTGAACAACCGGGGTCATGCTGTCCAGGTCGCTGGAACCGGTGTTCATCGAATAGTTTCCGGAGATGGAGGCCTTTTTTACATTGGCGTGCGCCGTGAGCTGGAAACCAAGGGGGATAGTGTTGCCGGGGAGATAGCCGTCCGTGGTCTGGGCGTCCAGCACGACGGGGGACAGCCTGGTAGTCTCATACCGCCAGACTGTATTGAAACTGTAGTACTCCAACCCTCCGTCCATCTGTCTGCCGCAGGGGAAGCCATAGTTCCCGTCAAGACTGTAGAAAATGCTGTCTTCGTCTGAAAGCCTCCACGTTTTCTGGCCCGCCGCGTTCCCGTTGTCCGGCCCCTCCGCCCATGGAGCGGCCGCGCCCTGCCCCGAATCGTAATCGGGATGCGGCCCAGGAGAAAGGCCTTGCGCCTTCTCCATCCACAAGGACTCCCTGTCCGCAAGCGTCTGTCCTGCCGCCCAGCCTGCGCCATCCTCCTCCGGCCCTTTCTCCCCTGAAAGGACAGCGGAAGCCGCGTTACCGTATGAATTCGAGGCGGGGGGCGGACTGAGGCCTGGGGGCGCCTGGGCTTCCAGCGGGGTCCTTATGTCCTCGCCAAAAACCTCCCCATCGAAATCAAGACGCGGTTTCAGGGTGGCCACAAGCCGCTCCGGGGGCCGCAATATCCAGCTTGCGGGGACATAATCTATCGGCGCATGGTAAGGCCGCAAGGCGCCCATGGACTCACCGCCGAAGGAAAAGAAGAACGCCAGGGACAAAAAGGCCGCCGCCATCATGCACCCCGGTTTTTTCAGGCGCCTTTTGTTCTTTCTGTTTTTTTTTGCTCTGGACGTCATGGAAAAAAATCTCTGTCCGGTTTTTTTGTTCCGGTTTACCGCATGGACAACTGGCGTTTACACATCACCGAGGGGATAAAAAAACCAAAAAAAATAAGCACACAAAAAAAATCTTCAGCCTTATTTTCCCACATGGCAGACCCGGTTTCCGTGACCTCGGTCACGAAATGCAGCCCTGTCCGGGTTGTATTGGCCAGGCCTTCTTTGTATAATGGGCCATGGGTAAAAAATCCATTGCCTTGACGATAGCGGGCTCCGACCCAAGCGGAGGGGCCGGCCTCCAGGCGGACCTGAAGGTCTTCAAGATGCTGGGGGTACATGGGCTCTCCGCCGCCGCCGCGCTGACCGCCCAGAACACAAGGGCCGTGGCTGGACTTTCGGCTGTCGAGCCGGGATTCCTGAGGCAGCAGATCGAGTCCCTCCTTTCGGACATGGTGCCGCATGCCCTGAAAACTGGCATGCTCCTCACCGCGGAGAACATAAGGGTGGTCGCGGAGAGCGTAAAGGCGCATTCCCTAAAAAATCTTGTTGTGGACCCGGTATCGATCTCCTCCTCCGGAACGGCCCTCCTGGAGGAAGGCGGGCTCGACCTGCTTAAAGACCTGCTTTTCCCGCTTGCGGCGGTGATAACTCCCAACATATACGAGGCCTCCGTCCTGTCCGGAATGCCGGTGGAAGACCTGGAACAAATGGAGGAGGCGGCAAAAAAGCTGCGGCAGATGGGCCCCCAGGCCGTTATAGTGACCGGGGGGCACCTGGAGGACGAGGCTGTCGATATTTTTCATGACGGAAAGGTTACAATAAGGCTTGAAGGCAGGAAACTCCCGGGCTCCTTTCATGGGACCGGATGTGTCTTTTCCTCCGCGCTCGCAGCGCACCTTGCAAGAGGCGAGACGATCGAGCGCGCCAGCGTGGGAGCAAAAAGGTTCGTGGAGGAGGCCATAGCGGGCGCTTTTTACCCGGGCGGGGGGATGGGCGTTCTCGTCTGAGTTGCATAATGTCAAGGTCTGAAAAATCAAAGAGCATATACCGGTGCCAGGCGTGCGGCTTCGGAAGCCCCAAATGGCTTGGCAGGTGTCCCGATTGCGGCCAATGGAACTCGCTTGCCGAGGAGCAGGAGGCGCCGAAAGCGGCCTTTTCGAAAAGGTCCTCCACGGTCTTCTCCGTGCCGGAACCGCTCGCGCGGGTGAAGGGGGCGGACGGCGGGCGCACCTCAACCGGGATACCGGAATTTGACAGGGTGCTTGGGGGCGGGCTGGTGGCCGGCTCGGTGGTCCTCGTGGGCGGGGACCCGGGGATAGGCAAATCCACAATCCTTTTGCAGGCGGCCTCAAAGATGCCGGGCATGACCCTCTACGTCTCGGCCGAAGAGTCCTCGTTCCAGATAAAGACGCGCGCCGACCGCCTGGGCATCTATCAGGATTCGATAATGGTGCTGCCCGAGATATCCCTTGAGCACGTCCTTGCGGAGGCAAAGCGGTCCAACCCGCTTGTCCTGGTCATAGACTCCATACAGACCGTCTATACCGAAGAACTGGGCAGCGCGCCCGGCTCCGTCGGCCAGGTGAGGGAGAGCGCCGCCAAGCTGATGAGGTTCGCGAAGGGCACCGGCACGCCGGTGTTCATTGTGGGGCACGTGACAAAGGAGGGGACGATAGCCGGGCCGCGGGTGCTGGAGCATATCGTGGACACGGTGCTCTATTTCGAGGGACAGAGGGGGCATTCCTTCCGTGTTCTGAGGGCGGTCAAGAACCGCTTCGGCTCCACGAACGAGATAGGCGTGTTCGAGATGACCGACTCCGGTCTCCATGAGATAGCGAACCCGTCGGAGCTTTTTCTGGCCGAGCGGCCTCTGAACGTCTCCGGCTCCGTGGTGGCCGCCTGCATGGAAGGAACAAGGCCGCTCCTTGTGGAGCTGCAGGCCCTGGTCACCCCGGTCACCTTTTCGGTATCAAGGAGGTCCTCCCTCGGGCTGGACTCCCAGCGGGTGAACCTTATTCTTGCCGTGCTCGAGAAGGTGGCAGGCGTCCACCTTGCCGCAACCGATGTCTTTTTGAACGTCGTGGGCGGCCTGAAACTGGAAGAGCCCGCGGCAGACCTGGCGATAGCGGCGGCGGTGGTCTCCTCCCTGAGGGAAAAGCCGGTGCCCCCCGACACCTTCATCTTCGGTGAGATCGGCCTTTCAGGGGAGGTAAGGTCGGTAAACCATGCGGAGGCCAGGGTGAAGGAGGCCGCCAAGATCGGGCTTAAAAACGCGGTAATGCCGTGGGGAAACTGCGGCAAACTGAAAGACAAGGCATCCGGCCTCAGGATCACGGGGGTACGGAACATAGATGAGGCCATCGAAGCTCTTTTTGCTTAGCCTCCTGGCGCTGGCGGTTTATTCGTGCGCTCCCGTGAGGCCGCAGATACCGGTATACCACGGCAGCGTGCAAGACTTTATTGGCGCGGCCCGTAAAAATTTCGATTCCATGGCGGGGACGCTGTCCGTGCGCTTTGAAAAAAGGGACGGCCGCAAGATGTCGGCGGACGCCGTTGCGCGCATCACCCCGGAGGGGACGAGCGTCAGGTTCTACCATATGGGCATGCTTGTGGGCGATCTTGATACGCTGGCCGGAAGGAGCGCAAGATATGGAGCTTACGAAGGCCTGCTCAAGAAGGCGCTGATGTGGTGGCGCATCTCCGGGTATAAGGCAGAGTCGCTGCCAGGCGAGGTCCTGCTTGCCACGAAAAGCCGCATTCTCATCCTTGACGCGCGGACGTATGTCCCGCTCCGGCAGACCATAGTCCTTCAGGGTTCCGAGGCCGTCGTCACATACTCGGATTACAGGAGCGTGGGAGAAGGTCCCGTTTTCTGGTACCCTTTCAAGATCAGCGCCGTATACAGGGGTGATTCACTGGAGATAAGCGTCAGCAAGGTCTCGCTTACGCACAGCTGAGGCCAAGGTCCACGGCCACGGCCTTTATGACCTGCTCGTCTATGACCTCCGATTTAAACAGAAAGCCGTCCAGAAGCGCGTTGTCACATATGGTGTTTATGAGCCTCGGAAGCCCTTTCGAGCAGTGATAGACGGCCTGCAAAGCGGCCGGGGTGAAAAGCCCGCTCCTGGCCCCGGCCACCTCCAGCCTGTGGAGCATGTAGCTTTTTGCCTCCTCCTCCGAAAGCGCGGAGAGCCTTATGCGCATCGAAACACGCTGTTTGAGCGGCTCATCGAGGCTCAGGTTGTCCTCCATATCGGTAAGGCCAAAGAGCACCAGATTCACCATCTTGCCTTCGTCGAACTCCATGTTCAGAAGGCCGCGGAACTCTTCCATTATCTCCCTGGACTTGAGCATCTGCACCTCGTCCATCAGGATAACGGCGATCCTGCCCTGCTCGTATATCTCCGCAAGCCTTCCGTATATCTGCCCAAGGACCTCGACCTTGGACTCCTTCACTTCCTTTACCCCCAGCTGCAGGGCAAGCTTCTTGAGCAGCCACTCCGAACTGACCGAAGAATGTATTATCACCAGCAGGGCGGCCTCGTAGCTCTTTTCGTCCAGTTCCTCCAGCAGCTTTCTGGCAAGCGTGGTCTTTCCGGCCCCGATGTCGCCTACGACGACGGACAAGCCCCTCCTGGCGTCAATCGCGTACTTCAGCTTCACGACCGCCTGCGAATGCTGGCGGCTGTTATAGTAGAAACGGCTGTCCACTATGTTGGAGAACGGGTGTTCCTTGAGCTGGTAGAATTCCAGATAGTCCATCAGATATACGATATCCTGTCTTTTTTGGAAGCGGGTTTCCTGCCATTTCCACCAGGGACCGCGCCGCCAAGCGCCGCCACCCGCGCGGCAACATCCCTGAACCCGCTGTTCCAGCGGTAAACTTCCATGTACAGCTCCAACGCCTCTTTTTGCCCGGCGTTTTTCTCACGGGCCTGGGCAAGGTCGTACTTCAGGCCCCAATGCGCATCCTGGGCCGGGTCTACCTTCTGCAGGGCGGCCAGGAGCGTTTCCACCGCCTGGGGATAAAGGCCTTTTTCCATATAGCAGCCGGCCAGGACCGAAGCCGCCTTGACCTCAAAGGCCGGAACGGCCAGGATGCTCTGAAATTCCCTTATCGCGTCATCCAGGAGGCCCATCTCCTTATACGCGATGCCAAGGTTGTAGCGGGTCTCCGCGTCCTCCGGATCTATCTGCCTTTCCACGCCTTTCTTGAACTCATCAAATGCCTTGCCCACTTCGCCATCAAGCCCGTCCCCGGAAAAAACTTCTCCATCATCCGTCTGTCCGGCTGCGGCCACGCCGGGAGTCCACGTGTCCGTCCGGTCCTTGAGCGCCTCTATCTCGTCCAGCCTGCTCTTTATGGCTTCATCATCAGGGGAATGCTCCAGCAACTCCCTGTATACCTTTTCCGCCTCTTCATAAAGCCCCTGGTTCAGGTAAAAAGCGGCTTCGCAGAGTTTCTCTTCCGCCAGCTCGCCGCTTTCCGTCGCGCCGCGGTCCGCATGCCCGGGCGCCTCAATGTCCTGAGGGGGTTTCAGGTCATAAGCCTGCCCGGCAATATTCATATCCTCAGCGCTTTTGTTTTCACCTTCCGCAGCAAGAGGTTTTTTTTCTTTTTCTTTTTGGCCCTCTTCTTTTTCCGCGGCTTCCCGTCCTCCGAAACGTTCCGGCAGGCGCGCGTCTCCGGGGTCTATGGCAAATGCCTCGTCTATGACCTCCGTTCTTTTTTGCTCGTCCCCGGCCCTGCGGTAAAGCTCCGCAAGGATTATGCATTCCGTGACCGCCTGTTGTCTGTCGTCCGCCAAAAGATACACAGATTTGAGCTTCGCATGGAGCAGGATGTTGCCCGGCGCCTTCAGTTTAAATGATTCAAGGAGCTCAGTCGCACCGCTCAAAAGGCCTGCTGAAAGCATCCCGTCGGCTTGGCCGATCATCTCCCGGACGGCCCGGTCTTCCCCGGTTTCCTCGTTCTCCCCCTCAGGAGCTTCCGCCGCGCTTTCCTCTGCAGCTTTACCCGCCTCCAGTTCACGGAGCATGGATGTGACCTGCCCGTCGCCCGGAGAGATGGACAGCGCCTCCTCAAAACAGGCGGCCGCGCCAGCATGGTCCCCTGACGCCGCCAGCAGCTCCCCCAGCCCCTTAAGCTCATTGAATACGCCTTCGCTGTCGTTTTTCTGCTTTAAAAGGGTGATGAGCGCCCTCCTGGCCCGGACGGGCTCCGGCCCCATGAATTTCTCCAGTATGCCCTGGGCCTCATCGAACCGGGCCTCGGAAGCAAGCTCTTCAACCACCGTGGCGTAATGTGCCCAGGCCTGCTTCGGGTCGCCCTCCTTCAGATAGGATTCCGCAGTTATCTGTTTTGCCTGCAGATTGCCCGGATCGAGCTGAAGGAGCTCCCCGGCATATGTCCTTGACTCGTCCGCCTTACCCATGTCCAGGCTGAGCTTTGACAGCCACAGCAGGAAGGGGGCGCTTTTGCCGGCGCGCGATACGGCAGTTTTAAGGACCTCGGCCGCTTTCGCGGCATTGCCCATCTTTTCGTAAAGGGACACCTTGGCGGCAAGGGCCTCCCTGCTTGAAGGCTTTATCTCAACGGCCCTCTCCAGATAGCCTATGGCCTCCTGGTTTTCGCCTTTTTCTTCGAGCAGGCGGGCTATCCCGACATACTCGCCCGAGGCCTCGTCGGCGAACCCTTCCTTCGAATAAACATCCGCTATCTGCTTTCTTAAGGACAGGTTTGCCGGGTCGAGCTGCACCATTTTTGCGTATGTACGCACGGCCTCGGCCTTCCTGCCGGCCTTCATGTAGAGATCAGCCGCGGAAAGATAATATTTTACCGCGTCCGCCAGGATGCTCTTTTCCTCGGAGAGCTCTCCCAGGGCATAAAGAGACCTGGCGTCCGCCGGGACGATGTTCAGGACCTTTTTGTAAAGGGCAAGGGCCTTTAGCGAAAAACCCTCTTTACGGAATATCTCCGCTGCGCGGTGGAACTTCTCAATTGCGGACGGCTGGTCTTTTTTTTTCAGATAAAGATCGCCAAGCGTGTTAAAGCAGTTTGCGTCCGGGGAGGATTGCAGAAAGTTTTCCCATTCGGCAATGGCCTTGTCTATCTGCCCCTTTGCTAGATATTTCTGCGTTTCACTGATGATCAGGGCCTTGTCAGCCATGGCAGTTATGGTATCAAAGTGGTCAAAATACTGTCAAACGGCGGGACAGGCCGGAATGGAAGCAAAGCGGGGCGGCCTGCTTCGCCGCCCCTTTTTTCTTGTAGTCCTCCATTGCCGGCCTCAGGGCATCGGCCCCAAGACCCATAGGGCGCAAGCCCCGTACCAATAAAATCAATCGTGCCCAAAAAAGCTTACTTCGCCGCCCCTTTTTTCTTGTAGTCCTCTATTGCAAGCCGCAGGGCGTCAGCACCCAGGTTGGAGCAGTGCATCTTCTGCGGGGGAAGGCCGCCAAGGGCGTCAGCCACCGCCTCTTTTGTTATGGACATGGCCTCTTCGAGGGTCTTGCCCTTCACCATCTCGGTCACCATGCTTGAGACGGCTATCGCCGCGCCGCAGCCAAAGGTCCTGAACTTGGCGTCCGCGATGCGTCCGTTTTCCACTTTTATTGTGATCTTCATCACATCGCCGCAGGTGGGATTGCCTTCTTCCCCGACCCCGTCAGCCTCCGGTATCTCCCCGACATTGCGCGGATTGGTAAAATGGTCCATCAGTTTTTCGGAATACATTGGTCTGTCTCCTTTACTTTGCCCCAGCCTCCGGCATAGGGCGATATTTCTCTGAGCCTTCTGACCACCGCAGGGAACTCTCCCAGGGCGTATTCGATGTCCTCCATCGTGTTTTCCATGCCCAGGCTGAAGACTATGGAGCCCTGGGCAAGCTGCGCCGATACCCCCATGGACAAAAGCACGGGAGATGCCTTAAGGGCCTTGGAGGAGCATGCGGAGCCGCTTGCCGCATATATCCCCTTGGCGGCAAGCATCAAAAGCATCGCCTCCCCCTCGATGAATTCCACGCAGAAACTGGCGTGCCCCGGCAGCCTTTGCTCCGGCCCCCGGCCAATGGCAGGCCCCGTAAGATGGACGTTCCCGATCTTTTCGAGCACCCCGCTTATAAGCCGGTCTCGCAGTCCGGCCAGCTTCAGGGCCCTCTCTGGCAGCTCCGCCCTCGTCAGCTCCGCTGCCTTGCCCATCCCCACTATTGCGGGTACGTTCTCCGTCCCGGCCCTCCTGCCGTTTTCCTGTATGCCCCCGTATATGAGCGGAAGTATCCTCGTGCCGCCCTTAAGGTAGAGGGCCCCCGCGCCCTTGGGGCCATAAAATTCGTGCGCCGAGATGCTCAACGCGTCCACACCCAGCGCCTCCACGTCTATGGGCAGATAGCCTGCGCTTGCCACCGCGTCCGTATGAAAGAGCGCACCGTTTTTCCTGGCGATGGCGGCCAGTTCCCTGATTGGCTCGATGGCGCCCACCTCCGGGCTTGCATATATGACGGAGACAAGGGAAGTCTCGCCGGTAATGGCGCTTTCGAGAGCGCCGGGGTCAACCAGGCCGTGCTTGTCCACGGGCAGGTACGTCACGGCAAACCCCTCTTTTTCAAGCGCGCGGGCGGGGTTCAGGACCGAATGGTGCTCCATCTTGGAGACTATTATATGCCTGCCCTTTTTTGCATGGGCGCTGGCAAGCCCCCTGATGGCAAAGTTGTTGGCCTCGGCCCCGCTTGCCGTGAATATTATCTCCTGCGGTTTCCCCCCCACAAGCTGCGCCACTTGCGACCTGGCTTCCTCGATCGCCGCCTTGGCGTTCTGGCCAAGCTCGTACAGGCTAAGCGGGTTGCCGTACCGCTCCTTGAAAAAAGGCATCATGGCCTCCAGGACTTCGGGCCTCAGAGGATTGGTGGCCATGTAATCAAAATACCTCGCGCCCATCCTGCTACCTTCCTTTCTTTCTGATAAAGAATTTATAAAAATCGGGAGCTTCCTCTATCCCGAGAAACTCATTGCCCGTCTTTTCGCACCACTCCGGTATGTCCGTGAGCGCACCGTCGTAGTCGGTCATTATCTGCAGCACCTGCCCGCTCTCAAGCGTCTTCATCATCTCTTCCAGCTTCAGAAGGTGCATGGGGCACATCATGTATACAATATCGGCGGTAACGTCCGCCTTTATCCCCTCCACGAACTTCATTGAAGGCTCATGCCCCTACCTTCCCCGTTCTTTCAAAAAACTCCCGCCCCGGCTTTTGGGCTTCATCGTCCCGCTTTTGCGCCTCATCGGACGCATGCCTTGGCGCTGAAAGGTTTTTTTGTTTTTGTTTTTTGCTTTTGCCGGCAAGCAGGTCCTGAAGGGTCATGGCGTCCAGGAAACCCTCTATCTTTTCGCCGAGCGCCTTCCACAAAAGAGATGTAACGCAGCCGTCGGCCCTTACGCATCCTCCCATAGGGTCCTGACAGGCCGTCAGGGCTATAGGCCCATCAAGGCCCCTCAATATCTCCCCTATGCTTATTTCCTCCGGACGGCGGGAAAGCAGATAGCCGCCGCCGGGCCCCCTCACGCTCGTGATAAGCCCGGATTTTCTGAGCGTGTTCAATATCTGCTCCAGATAGGCCACGGAGACGTCCTGCCTTGCCGCTATCTCCTTTATGGCGACAGGCCCATCAGGATACCCCCTGGATATCTCGAACATGGCCCTTACCCCGTACTGGCCCTTCGTCGACAATTTAAGCATAATTATTTTTATAATACTTTACTAATATTGTCAAGTATTTTTGCGGCGTAACAGCCCGCGAAACAAAAAAGGAGACCAGGGGATCTTTTAAAGACGACCTATCTCAAAATTGATCCCGAAATGAAAGCAGGAGGAAATCGTGGCAGTAATATTTTTTCTAAAGGGGGGGAAGAAAGGGGAAAACCGCCCGGAGGCGTAACAGCGCTGCGTTGAGGACGGTTTTTGCTTTAATGACGCGGTATGCCGCGATTTCAGCCTCTTGAAGCCAGAAGCAATCTTGAGATAGGTCCCAGTCTATCTTGTTTTCTTCTCCTGCGTCCTCTTTTTTTCCCTTGGCATGCAGACAAACCCCCTGTTCAGGGCGGTAAGGCATGCCTGCAGCCTGCCTGAGCACCCGAACTTTCTATATATGTTATCCAGGTGGCTGTTTACAGTCCCCGGGCTCATCTTCAGCGAACTGGCGATCTGCTTGTTTGAAAGCCCCTTGATGAGCATTATGAGCACCTGCCGCTCCTTTGGCGTCAATGCGGACTTGGGCCCGGAATCGCTCGGGGCGTTCTTAAGCAGCACCAGAAGGCCGCCCCCGGGCAATCCTATAAGTTCCAGGCGGATGTCCTGCAGCAGCATCTCCCTGAGCCGGCCTTCCCCCGCCTTTATCCTTTCCACCAGGTCTTCGCAGCAAAGCCCCTTTTCCGCGATAAAGAGGCTTGCCTGCTCGTTCATCCAGGGCTTTCCGTCCTGCCCGATAAAAAGGGCGGGCTCCCTGTCCAAAGCCATGTCCAGTCCCCTTAAGGCAATCCTGGCCCTTAGCGCCATTTCGCTGGTCCTGGCAATTCCAACCATCATCACCGAGCCGCCCCCTCCCGATGGTTTTTAAAAAAACTTCCCCCTTATAAATCATAGCTAAGCCGGATGAAAACGCAACCGGGAAAGGGCCCGAATACGAACGGATGCGGGGCGGCGCAGAGCGCGCAGGCGCAAAGTTCAGGCGAAAGAGCCGGGCCTGTAGAGTTTAAAGGCGGTCAGCGCAGACGCCAGGAGCCACAGGAAAGCGGGCAGATAAAACCCAAGGACGGCCTCTCCCACCCCTATGGTGAGACCCACCAGGAAAACGCAGCCCAGCACCCACTGGGCAAGCGCCCCGGAAAGCGCCCCGGAGCCGGTGCGGTCAGCTTCCGGAAGCAAGGCCTTTACCGGTCCCCAGCCAAACCCTCCGGGCTTTGTCCTCCTGTAAAAATCCTTGAGCTTTTCCATCTCAACGGGCTTTGTCAGAAAGGTCACCACTACCCATACCGCCGTGGAAAAACCGATTATCAGCGCAAGCCTGTCGTAATACGGCGTATGGGCGAAGGTGCGGCTCAGATAAACGACCGCCGTTGCCAGGCTGGAAGATATGAGGGCCGATATTTCGCTCCAGGCGTTTATCCTCCACCAGAACCACCTCATTATGTATACAAGGCCGGTCCCGGAACCGAAGGCTATAAGGAATTTAAAGACCCCTATTATGGAAGATACATTATAGGTGATGACAGCGGTGGCCGCCGAGAGCACGAGCACCATGATGCGGGCCACCCTGATATAATGCCTGTCATCCTTCCCTTTTTTGATGAAAGGCTTGTAGAAATCGTTCACGAAGTAAGCGGAGGAAAGGTTCAGGTAAGTGCTCAGGCAGGACATGAAAGCCGCAAAAAAAGAGGCCAGCATGAGCCCGCGGAGCCCGACGGGCAGCAGGTCCATCATCATTTTCGGGTAGACGGCCTCGTTGTCCGCAAACCTGGGATAAAGGACAAGCGAGGCCAGAGCGGCTATTACCCAGGGCCATGTCCTGAGCGCGAAGGTCACCACGTTGAAATAGAGCGTGGCCAGGAAGCTATGCTTTTCGTCCTTTGAGGACGCCATGCGCTGCACCAGCACGCCTCCGCCGTCCGAGGAGTACTTGGACCACCAGCTGAGCGAGATATAACCCAGGAAGGCCATGAATGCCGCCCCTCCAGGCGACGGGAAAAAGCCCATCACATGCGCGGGCAGGACAGCTTCAATATGGGCAATGCCTCCCGCCTTGGCGCTGGCCGCAAAAGCCAGCACCACGGCCCCCGTCATGGCTATTATGAACTGGAGGAAATCGGTGGTCACCACGCCCCAGTAGCCGGACAGCATCGTGTAGGCGATCGTGACGCCGCACGAGATGCCGATGCTCTCCCACTTGCCCCACCCCAGGGCCACGTCCATTATCTTGGCCATCGCCAGGATCACCTGCGCCTTTATTATCGTGTGGATGGCAAAGGAAAAATAAAGCGCCTTGAAACCACGGAGCACCGACGCCTCTTTCCCGGAGTATCTCAGGTTTATGAGCTCAACGTCCGTTACAATGCCAAGCCTCCTCCAGAGCCTGGCGAAAAAAAAGACGGAGAGCATCCCGCTTAGTATGAAGCACCACCACTGCCAGTTCTCATATATGCCGTGCTCCCGGACAAGTCCGGTCACATAGAGGGGCGTATCGGCTGAAAAAGAAGTGGCCGCCATCGATGTGCCGGCAATCCACCAGGGCAGGTTCCTGCCGGACAGGAAGAACTCACCGAGCCCCGAAGAGGCCCTGCGGGTGAAATAGAGGCCAACGGCAAGGGATACCACCATGAAAAGCGCCACTATAAGCCAGTCTGCGGGCTGCATGTTCATTTATCATACCTTTTCATGCTAAATTATTAACAGTGAACAAAAAGATTCTTGTGGTCGATGATGAACCGCTCGTGCTTTCCACGATTGACCGGGCCTTAAGCAAGGCGGGCTATGAGGTCACGGCGGTGAAGGACGGCGATTCCTGTCTGCAGGCCCTTTCCCTGAACAGCTTTGGCCTCATAATAATGGACCTCCATATCCCGGGCTCCTCCACCGCAGAGCTGGCCGAAAGCGCCAGGTCCAGGTGCCCCGGGGCCAAATTCCTCTTCATAAGCGGTGGTCAGGCGCCTGAAAACACGACCCCATATATCCAGAAGCCCTTCCGCATTGACGAGATGAGAGAGCTTGTAAGGTCGATCCTGAGTGATGCCGTACAAAACTGAAAGGTCCTTCCCATTATGACCCGCGTTAATCCCATGAGCGGTCCTTTTAATCCACTGTCTGGCCATGCCTGCCAGTCCCGGAGCTGCAAATGTACATACGGCGGTCCGGCATAAGACCGGTGAGCGGGAAGTCCATACCCCAAAACAGGGCCGCCATGAAGGGCGGTCTCATGATGTTCCTTGCCGCCATGACGCTTTTCAGGTTCTATTTCATATGGCACGGAAACGTCAACCTGAGCCCTGATGAGGCCCATTACTGGGAGTGGTCAAGGCGGCTTGCGATCGGGTATTACTCCAAAGGCCCCATCATAGCCTGGCTGATAAAGGCCGGCACCATCCTTTTCGGCAACACGGAATTTGGCGTCAGGTTTTTTGCCCCGCTCCTCTCGCTTGGCGGGAGCGTTCTTCTGTACATGCTTGGCAGGGAGCTTTATGACGAGGAGACGGGGATATGGGCCTCGGCCCTCTTCCAGATAGTGCCGCTTTTTTCCGTTTTTGGCGTCATCATGACTATCGACGCCCCCATCCTGTTCTTCTGGATACTGGCGCTTTTTCTCTTCCAAAAAGCGCTTAAAACGGACAGGGCCTGGGACTGGGTGGCCACCGGGCTTGCGGTGGGGGCCGGGATGCTTACCAAGCTCACCATGTCTTTTTTCATACTCTCCGTGTTCCTGTATCTCGTGTCGGGCAGAGAAAGGAAGAGGCTCCTTTCCCTGCGCCCATACGCAGGGCTTCTTGCCTGCATGGTCCTCTTCGCCCCGCTCTTGTACTGGAACGCGCACCACAACTGGGTGAACTTCCGGCACGAGATGGGCCATGCGGACATACAGGCCGGCCTGAGGGTGTCCGCAAAGAGCTTTTTCCAGTTCCTGGGCTCCCAGTTCGGCGTCATTACCCCCGTCCTGTTTGCCCTTATGGTCTACGCCATCGTTAAAGACAGGAAGGAGCCGCTCCTGCGTTTATCTGAAAACCCGATATGGGGAGGCCGTTTTTCCTTCTGGTTTGCGGCCCCCACGCTCGTCTTCTTCCTGCTGAAGAGCATTCAGGGGAAGGTCCAGGCCAACTGGGCGATGGCCGGCTACATAACGGGACTCTTCGCATTCAGCCATGTCTTTCTGGGGAAGAGAAAAAAATATTCCGAGGGAGGCCATTCGGGAAGGAAAAAAGCCCTGGCGGCCCTGGCTGTGGCGACCTGCGCTTTTGCCGCCGCCGTGGTCTATTACCCTTCCATTGCCGGCCTGCCGCCAAAGCTGGACCTCCAGTCCAGGCTGAGGGGATGGAGGGAGCTTGCGGCCGAGGTGGAAAAAAAGGCGCCCCCGGCCCCTTATTTCGTGTTCTCGGATGCATATCAGGCCTCCTCCGAGCTTGCCTTTTACATGAAAGGCCATCCGATCACTTACTGCGCCAGGACCGGGCGGAGAATGAACCAGTATGACCTTTGGCCGGGTTTCGAGAGACTGCGCGGGGAAAACGCCGTATTTGTTACAATAGGCGCTGCGGACCTGCCCGGGGCGGTCAAAGACGCCTTTGCCAGCTTCACGAAAAAGACGTTCATCGAAAAAGAGGTTGACGGCAGAATCGTGACCGGCAGGGACAAAAAAGGCAAGCTGCTCTCCGTGTACACGATCTATACGTGTTACGGTTTCAAGGGCATGAAGGAAGCGCCAATAAAGGAGTATTAGGCACTTATAAAAGATATGCAAAAAAATGGCAAAGACCTCTCTGTCGTAATTCCGGTCTATAACGAGGAGGACAATATCGCCCCCCTTTATGCGGCGCTCAAGCCGGTGCTTGACGGAATGGGCGTGAACTACGAGATCATATTCGTAGATGACGGCAGCACGGATGGGACCGCCTCCGCCCTTGAGGACCTGACCGCGGACAAAAACGTCCTGGTGCTTGAGTTCAGGCGCAACTTCGGGCAGACGGCGGCCTTTGCCGCCGGGTTCGACCACTCCATGGGCGACGTGATAATCACAATGGACGGGGACCTCCAGAACGACCCTGCCGACATACCGAAACTGTATCAGATGGCGGACAAGTACGACCTGGTGAGCGGGTGGCGCAAGAACAGGAAAGACCCCTTCCTGAACCGGAGGCTCCCCTCCGCCATAGCCAACTGGCTGATAGGCAAGGTCACCGGCGTGGAACTCCATGATTACGGCTGCTCGCTCAAGGCCTACAGGAAGGAGGTCGTAAACAACCTCAGGCTGTACGGGGAGATGCACCGTTTCATTCCCGCCGTGGCAAACTGGTACGGGGTAAAGGTGGCTGAGGTGGAGACCACCCATCACCCGAGGACAAGGGGCAAGTCCAAGTACGGCATAACAAGGACGGTAAAGGTCTTCCTGGACCTCATAACCGTAAAGTTCCTCCAGAGTTTCTCCACGAAGCCCATCCAGTTTTTTGGCCCCATGGGGCTCGCAAGCACCCTGGCCGGATTCGCCGTTTCCGTTTATCTGGCCTTTCAGAAACTGTTCCTTGGCAGGTCCATCGGCGGCAGGCCGCTGCTGCTTCTGGGCGTGCTGCTCATAATCATAGGCATACAGCTTATAGGCATGGGGCTTCTTGGCGAGATGCTCGTGCGTGTCTATCACGAGAGCCAGAAAAAACCCATTTATGCCCTAAGGAAAGTCCTTGGCCATGACAGCGGCAACCGCGGATAAAAGCAAAAAAGGCCCGAACGGCATTTACAAGACCATCAGGAAGGGCCTTGTGCTGATGCTCAAGCTCGCCGTCAGCGGCGGGCTCCTCTGGTTCGTCCTGCACAAAGCCGGCTTTCAGAAGGTGCTCCAGACCATAAGGGGCATGGACGCATGGTATTTTCTGGCTGCCGCCGGTCTTTATATCCTTGGCACGTTCGTTTCCTGCTTCAGGTGGCGGCTCTTCCTGTCCGCAAGGCTTGCCCTTAAAAAATTCTTCTCCCTTTACATGCTCGGGAGTTTTTTCAATACGTTCCTTCCGGGAATGATCGGGGGAGACGCGGTAAAGGGCTACTATGTTTACAAGGAAACGGGCAGGATGGCGGAGTCCATGGCCTCCATATTCATGGACAGGTACCTGGGGTTCACGGCCCTCATGCTCATAGCCTTTCTGGCCTACCCCGTGGGGCTCCCGTATCTTAAAGGCAAAGGGCTGGCCTGGCTCATCCCTGCGATCTTCGCCGCGTTTGTATTCATGAGCCTGCTTTTTTTCAAGCTCAGGCTGGGCGGGCGGATAAGGCTCCTGGCGGACTTCTACGGATATTTCGGCACCTACGGGAAACGGGCGCTCTTCAAAGGGCTGCTCGTTTCGCTGGTGGTGCAGAGCATAAG
Organism: Nitrospirota bacterium; assembly: GCA_021789735.1. The sequence goes on along the minus strand of JAJYJB010000001.1, from coordinate 34,494 downwards.
CAACATTTCGGTCTATGTGCTTGCGAGGGGTTTTGGGATGGATGTCAGCCTTCCGCTTTTCTTCGTCTTCGTGCCCCTCATCACGACCTTTTCTTCCATACCGCTTTCCATCTCCGGCCTGGGCATCCGGGAGGCGTCCTTCGTGCTGCTCTTTGGCTCCGTAGGGGTTTCGCCGCAAACGGCCACCGCGCTTTCCTTTGCGCTGTTTCTGTCTACGGCCGCGGGCTCCCTGCCGGGGCTCTACGAATATCTGAAAATAAAAAAAAACTGAAGCCCGTTTACGGCGGGCACTTGGCGCAGACGGAAGCAAAGAGGGAGGTGGAAAGATAGCGGTCTCCCCGGTCGGGCAGTATGGTCACGATGGTGCCATGGTCCAGCTTCCGCGCAAGTTCAAGGGCAGCGAACGCGGCCGCACCGCTGGACATCCCCACAAAAAGGCCCTCCCGCACGGCAAGGTCCCTGGCGGTGCGGAAGGCGTCATCGTCATTCACATTTATCTTTTCATCAAGAGCGCCGCGGTCATAAATGCCCGGCACTATGGACTCCTGCATGTTCTTTAGTCCCTGTATCTTGTGGCCCAGGTAAGGCTCAACCCCGATCACCCTTATTTCCTTCCGGAACTCCTTCAGCCGCTTGCCTGTCCCCATGATGGTCCCCGTGGTGCCCATGCCGGCGACAAAATGTGTAACAGTCCCCTGCGTCTGCTCTATTATCTCCCTGCCGGTCGTCTCGTAATGGGCCAGGATGTTGGCAGGGTTGTTGAACTGGTCCGGCATGTAGTAGACATCCGGAGAGGAAGCCATTATCTTTGCGGCAAGCCTTATTGCCCCGTCTGTCCCCTCATCGGCCGGGCTCAGCACCAGCTCCGCCCCGAGGGCCTCAAGCGTGCGCCTTCTTTCCAGGCTGACACACGCCGGCATCACAAGCTTCACCTTCAGCCCTTTTGCCGCTCCCACCATGGCAAGCCCGATGCCGGTGTTCCCGCTTGTGGCCTCAAGTATGATCTTGTCCTTGCTGAGCCTGCCTTCCTTCTGCGCCGTCTCTATCATGTAAAGCGCGATCCTGTCTTTAACTGAGCCGCCAGGGTTGGCGCCCTCAAGCTTGGCAAACACGCGCACATCGCCGTTGGGGTTCAGGTTCTCAATGAGGACAAGAGGCGTCCTCCCTATGCAGTCAAGCACGCTCATGGGGAATATGGTATCAATAATAACATAAGAGCCTGCACGTCCAGAAAGACCTCTCCCCCGCGGGCAAAAAAAGATGCCCGTGTGGGTTAAAATATGTCAATGAGCGCGCGGAATGGGCCCGGCCCCATGAAAGTCACGGCCAGCCCGGTTTTATGAAAGTAATTGTGGGAATGAGTGGTGGAGTGGACTCCTCTGTGGCAGCCCTGCTGCTTAAAAAACAGGGCTTCCAGGTCGAGGGGGTAAGCCTCCTTATGTTCGAAACGCGCCTTGCCCGCAAGGACCCCCGTTCCTGCTGCAGCCTCGAGAGCGTGAAAGACGCAGCCCGGACGGCGCAGGCCCTTGGGATCCCCCATCGCGTCGTCGATGCCAGGGACGGCTTCATAGAAAAGGTCATCGGGCCCTTTGCCTTTTCCTACTCAAAAGGCCAAACGCCAAACCCGTGCATCCTTTGCAACAGGCATGTCAAATTTCCCGTCCTTCTGGATGCGGCCGTAAAGGAAGGGGCGGACCTCATCGCGACCGGCCATTACGCGATGATAAAAGCGGCGCCAGGCGGGCCCGCGCTTTCGCGCGCCGCAGACCAAAGGAAAGACCAGTCATACGTGCTTTACGCGCAGAGCAGGGAGCTCCTGCAAAGGCTTGTGCTGCCTCTGGGCGGGCTCAAAAAAGAGGACGTCCGGACCATTGCCAGAGAGGCCGGCCTTCCCGTCTTTGACAGGCCTGAAAGCCAGGAGATATGCTTTATCGAAGGCAAGGACTACCCGGCCATGGTAAGGGAGCTCTGCCCGTCCGCCCTGGCGCCAGGCCCCATTCTGGATGAAACTGGAAGACAGGTGGGCATCCACGAGGGCATCTGCCGCTACACCATAGGACAAAGGAAGGGACTTGGAGGGCAAAGGGGCCCGCACGATCCAAAACCCCTTTACGTGTACAGGATAGATGCCGCCAGGAACACCGTATACGCCGGGGACAGGCAAAAGGCCTTTACCAGCGAAATAGAGGCCGGAGAGCTGCACTGGCTCCTGGACGGATGGGACGGCCTTTGCAAAAAGGGATATTCTTTCAGGGCCGGCGTAAAAGTGCGCTCCACGATGCCGCCCGCGATGGCAACGGTCTTTTTGGTCCCCGGCGCGGGCGCTGCGCGCATCGTTTTTGACTCTCCCCAGTGGGCCGCCGCCCCTGGGCAGAGCGCCGTCTTTTATAACGGCCAGGATGTAGTAGGCGGCGGCATAATCCTGGAGAAAGAAGGAGAAGCCGCCAGTGTCTGAAGGCAGGATCGTATCCATAAACATAAGCACGAAGAAGGGCACAAGGAAGACGCCGGTCCCCGAGGCCGTGCTCAGGGAGAATTTTGGCATCGAGGGAGACGCCCACGCCTCGTCCTCCTGGCACCGGCAGATAAGCCTTCTTGCCATTGAAAGCATAGAGAAAGCGCGCTGCTCTCCCCAGGGCGGGGCGCTTGCCCCCGGGGACTTTGCGGAAAACATAACCACCAGGGGACTGGCCCTGGCAGAGCTGCCTGTCGGCACGAAGCTCATCATCGGCCGGTCCGTTACGGAGGTAACGCAGATCGGGAAGCGTTGCCATGAAAAATGCGAGATATACAGGCAGTCCGGAGACTGCATAATGCCGCGGGAGGGCATATTCGTGAAGGTCCTCTCCGGCGGCGGGATAAGGACCGGGGACGCGGTCGCCATCGCCCGGTTCACGGCGGCCGTCATAACCCTGAGCGACAAGGGCTCAAAGGGGGAGCGGACCGACGAAAGCGGCCCGCTGGTCTCAAGCCTGCTGGCCGCGGCAGGCGCGGGCGTCCTCCGCTACGAGATGATACCGGATGAAATGGAGACCCTCAAGGAGAGGCTCATCAGGTATTCCGCCCTGGCGGACCTTATAATCACAACGGGCGGCACGGGGCTTTCCCCCAGGGACATAACCCCGGAGGCCACCGCCGCGGTCCTCGAAAGGCAGCTGCCAGGTCTGGCCGAAGCGATGCGCGCCCACGGCATGCAGAAGACCAAAAGGGCCATGCTTTCCAGGGGTATTGCGGGCACCAGGGGCACTTGCCTTATAATAAACCTGCCCGGAAGCCCCAAGGCTGTGGCGGACGGACTCGCGGCGGTCATGGACGTGATACCCCACGCCATCAGCAAAATAAAGGGTACGGGGGAGGATTGCGCTGTATGAATAATATATCCTTATCTTTCCCTCTTGCGTTTGCGGCAGGCCTGCTGTCTTTCCTTTCGCCCTGTGTCCTGCCCCTGGTGCCATCGTACGTCTCCTTCATAACCGGACTTTCCTTTGAAAGCCTGACCGCGGCCGGCGACGGGCAGAGGGCCCGCATAAAACGCGTCACCGTGGCCAATTCGGCCTCTTTCATACTGGGGTTTTCCTCCGTGTTCATCGGCCTTGGCGCATCGTCTTCCGTCATCGGGCGATGGCTGTTCCACTACCAGGACACGATACGCATAGCGGGCGGAGTGACCACGATCGTCTTTGGCCTTTTCATCTCGGGCATCCTGAAGCTGGACTTCCTGATGAAGGAAAGAAAGTTCCATCTTAGCGGCCGGCCGGCCGGATACATCGGGGCCTTCCTAATAGGCATGACGTTCGCCGCCGGCTGGACACCCTGCATAGGCCCGATACTTGGCGGCATCCTGCTTGTGGCGGCCACCAAGGGCTCCACCTTCTACGGGCTGAAACTCCTGGGAGTCTATTCGCTCGGGCTGGCCTGCCCGTTTTTTGCCGCCGCCCTTGCCATGAACACGTTCTTGAGCTACTCAAAAAGGATCATGAGATACATGAGGGCCATCATGCTCGTAAGCGGCCTGATAATGGTCCTCTTCGGCGTCATGCTCCTTGAGAACAAGGTGAGGGGACTTGCCGGGCTGATGGGCGGCATCGGTCTGGACGCGGGCAAACTCCTCAAGTAAAAAAATCTTATCCGCGCTCAAATAAAAATAGCATGGAGGTTGTGTTCATTGGCGCCTCCATCTTCAAAACAATTATACAATCAGTGGTTGCGGCAGCATAAAGAAAAAATCTTGACACCCCTTCAAAACATATTTTAAGATACACGAGTTTTTTTCGAAGAAGGGGAAGAAATGGGAAAAAAAATCATCGCTGCCGCCGTAGTTCTATTCGTTCTTGTGCCGTTGTCGTTAGCCTTTGCCGCCGGGCAGGATTATCATTATCCTCTGCCCAATCCGAAGGACATCATGGCGCGTCCTCCGTTCCCCAAGGCAGACCAAGGGTTGTGGCCGTGCTCCCAGTGCCACGCGGGAATGCCCGTCAATTACAAGATAAGAAAACTTACCGAGATGCATCAGGATGTCGTGCTGAAGCATATGCCTGGCGGGTGGTGTTTTGACTGCCACAATCCTACCAACAGGGACACATTAAAGCTGTTCACTGGACAGACAGTCAGTTTTGACCAGTCTTATCTAGTTTGCGCGCAGTGCCACGGCTTCATATTCAAGGAATGGAAGGCAGGACTGCACGGCAAGAGGATAGGCATGTGGAATGGAAAGAAAACATATTACCAGTGCATAAACTGCCACTGGCCGCATGACCCGAAGTTCAAATCCATTAAACCGTTTCCGGCCCCGTTAAAGCCGTCGGAAATAAAGTATCGGGGAGAGTAACCATCATGAAAAACGACAAGATCGAAAAAAGGGAACTGAAAATAAACCGCAGGACCCTGCTGAAGGGCGCTTTGGCGGGCGCGGCCACCACAATGCTGCCCCTGGACAGGGCGGACGCCTCTTTTAAGGGTTTCTGGGAGTCATTTTTCCAGAAGCACTTCAGGGAGATGACCGTGGCGGAAAAGAAACAGGTCGTTGAACGCCTGGAGCGGGAATACGAACGCAAATACAAAAAGGCCATCAAGATCGGCATCGAGCCGGCAATGCCCGGGGTCCTGTTCGGCTATGGGCTGGACGTCTCGCGCTGCATCGGCTGCAGGACCTGCGTGTATGCATGCATTAATGAGAACAACCAGTCCAGGGACCCGCAGGTCCAGTGGATACAGGTCCTCCGGTTCAAGCATAAGGATTTCCTGGATTGGGACAAAGCGGACAAATATTATGATCCGAAGCTGGTGCCTGAACCCGGCTATTTTTATTTGCCTGTCGCTTGCCAGCAATGCGAGAATCCGGCCTGCACAAGGGCATGCCCTACCCAGGCGACCTGGCAGGAGCCGGACGGAATTATTGTGGTCGACTACAACTGGTGCATAGGCTGCAGGTATTGCATGGCGGCTTGCCCTTACGGGGCCAGGCACTTCAACTGGGGGGAGCCCGGTTTAACGGCCGCGGACATAAATCCTAATACCCATTACCTGGGCAACCGTCCCCGGTACAAGGGAGTTGTTGAAAAGTGCACCTTCTGCATCCAGAGGTCGAGGAAAGGCCGGTATACCGCCTGTGTCGAAGCCTGTCCCGTGGGCGCACGGAAGTTCGGAAACCTCCTGGACCCCAAAAGCGAGGTCAGGTATGCCATGGAGCACAAAAGAACGTTCAGGCTCAAGGATGATCTGGGCACACACCCGAAGTTTTTCTACTTCTTTGATTTCGAGGTAGGGGAAAGGTTTTCAGGATGATACAGACAATCAAGAATTTTTTCATCGCATGGGGTTCGATATTCAAAGGCAGCGCCAAGTATTACCTGTGGCTTGCGTTCCTCGCAGTCCTTATGGGGCTGGGAGTGCACGCGTACATCGGACAGGCGGAGCATGGCCTCATAATGACCGCCATGAGAGACCAGGTGTCCTGGGGTTTTTATATCTCCAACTTCACCTTCCTGGTAGGGGTGGCCGCTGCGGCCGTCCTGCTTGTGGTCCCGGCTTACGTGCACCACGACAAGCCCATTAAAGAAATAGTATTGTTTGCCGAACTGATGGCGATCACCGCCCTCATAATGTGCATATTGTTCATCATGACGGACCTCGGGCAGCCCCTCAGGGTATGGCATATCCTTCCGCCGCCAATAGGCATGATGCACTGGCCCTCATCGCTTCTTGCGTGGGACGTCCTGGCCCTTAACAGTTATCTCTTCCTCAATATCATCATCACCTTTTACGTGATGTACAAGCTTTCCCGCGGAGAACACTACAACATGAAGTCCTTTATCGGCTTCCTGATCTACCTGTCGATACCCGTCGCGGTCAGCATACATACCGTAACCGCGTTTCTGTACAACGCGGCTTTCTCCAGGCCCTTCTGGAGCGCCGCCATCCTTGCGCCAAGGTTCATAGCGGGCGCGCTCAGCTCCGGGCCGGCCCTGATGCTCCTGGTGTTCCAGGTGCTCAGGAAGGTCTCCGATGTGAAGGTAGAAAACAAGACGATCTTCAGGATCGCCACCTTCATCGCGTATGCGATGGCTATAAACCTGTTTTTTACGGTCTCGGATCTGTTCAAGTCATTCTATCCCGGGACCGCCGAGTCCATCTCGATCCATTACCTGTTCTTTGGCCTTCACGGGCAGACGAACCTGGTGCCGTATGCATGGACCTCGCTTATAACCAGTGTTGTCGGGTTCGTGCTGATCCTCAATAAGAAGACGCGCGAGAACCTGGTAACGCTCAATACCGCGTGCGTGCTCATGATCGTAGGCATATACATCGAAAAAGGCATGGGCCTTGTGATCCCCGGCTTTACTCCCGATGTGCTGGGCGAGATATACCAATACACGCCCACCGCGACCGAGCTCCTGGTTTCACTCGGAGTATGGGCTACAGGGGCAATGATCTATACCTTTCTGTGCAAGTTCGCCATTCCTGTATACACGGGCAAACTGAGATTCGCAGTCGCGGGAAAAGAGCCTCACGAAGTGAGGGTTGTAAGGCCCCACGTGGAGGAAATACCCGAAGAACGAGCCTAATCCTTCGCCTTCAGAAAGCCGGCGCGGGCAGTTCACCGCGCCGGCTTTTTCTTTTGTTCCCCGGCCAGATGCGTCGAGAGCCTCCGAAGCATCGATCGATTGACAAACAATGTATTACCGTGCAAGTATAGAAAAGTTATTTCCAGTGCAGGTTCCCGAAAATTTACTGATTGTGGGATTTTCATGATCTCAATCAAATAAAGTCTGGGGCAGAGGAAATGAGAAAAAAACTTGTTTTTGCGGCCGTTTTCTCACTGGTCATGGTTTTCGCGGTTGGGGCCTTCGGGCAGAAAAGCAGCTCAGCCCAAAAGGCCGGCGCGATCGGGAACATCTCTTGTGTCAACTGCCATAAGACGCTTGGGGGCCAGCTGGCAAAGCCCGTAGCCGAGTGGACGGGCTCCGTTCATCAGCAGAACGGGATAACCTGCAACATGTGCCACGGCGGCGACCCGACGGCAACGACGATGGACAAGGCCATGTCCAAGGACCATGGGTTCATCGGGGCTCCCCACGGGCAGGCGCAGTTCGATGCCTGCTCAAAATGCCATCCCACCGAGGTCTCCGAGTATTCGAAAAGCGTCATGGGCAAGGCCTACCTGGAAGGGAAAGGCGGGCCCTCCTGCGCAAAATGCCATGGGCCGCACCACAACGCGATACCTCAGGTGCCCCAGCTCTGCAAGAGCTGTCACAAGGACACTACAGGGTTTGACCAGGTCGACCCGATGAATGTCACGGACGCAACTGTACAGATGCTCTCAAAGATGAAGATAAAACTGGGAGAGCAGAAGGCGGCCGGGACCAGGCCAAGCGTGGTCCCCAAGATAAGTCAGGACCTGGACCCTTACAAAATAGGACTTATCGCCTTCGGCGGCGCCATATTTGTCTTTGTTCTGGGTTATTTCATATATCTCATACTGGAAAAGAGGGACTGAGATGAGCTTTGAGATCATTCACCAAAAGAAACCCTCATATTCTGGGGGTATGGCAGCGCTGATTGTGCTGCTGTCATTGCTGCTGCTTGGATTGGGAGTGGCATTCGCGTATCTGCTTGTATCGGGAAAAGGCGGCAACTACGCGCTGGGCACGCTTACGGCCTTCATATTCCTGATCGCAGGCATCGATATCGTCCTGTTTACCAAGACCTTCGTGCCGTTCAGGGAAGTGTCAGAGGACCGTGAGGAGGAGCTGCTATGGTAGAGGACAATCAAGCAGGACAAGGTATAACCCGCAGAAAATTCACCCTCGGCGTGATGATCGCGTCCATAGCGGGCGCGTTCGTATCGCTTTTTTCGCTCCTTAAAGTCCTTACGCCGCCCAAGAAGCCCGGTTACGTCTCCACCATAAAGCCGGGGGACCAGCTGGTGTACGCAAAGGGCGCAAACGCCGGAAGCCCCGTCAAGGCCTCGGACATGCACGACGGGGACTGGGTGCTGGCCTATCCCAAGGGCAAAACGTCAAACCCGGCCAACATCGTGCAGCTCATAAAGCTGAAGGAGTCCGATTTCGTGGCCCCCACGAAGATCAACCTCACCGACCAGGGGTTTGTATCTTACAGCGCCATCTGCACCCACCTTGGGTGCACCGTCTCCTGGGTGAAGAACCCGTCAAACCCGGACGCCTCTTTCACGGAATGCTTCTGCCATAACAGCATGTTCGACCCCGCTAAAGGGGCCAAGGTCATAGGCGGCCCGGCACCGATCCCTCTTGCACAGATCGGCATAAAGGTGCAGGGCGACTCGGTTTTCTTTACAAGCGATTTTACCGGCCCCATCGGACCGCAGGTATAAAAGGCGAGGTATAAAATAATGAAATGGTTTGAAGAAAGGCTTGAACTAAAAAAGTTCAATGAAAAGTTCCTGACCAAGACGTTCCCCAGCCATCCTACATACCTGCTAGGGGAAATAGCCTTGTTCTCGTTCGTCTCGCTGGTGGTAACCGGCATATTCCTTGGCCTGCTCTATGAGCCTTCGGTCAGGCTGGTGCCGCTTTTCCATGCCATGGTGCCCGCCGCATACGCCAGCGTGGTTAAAATGGACCTGAAGCCGATGGGCATGATAATAAGGCGCATCCACCACTGGTCCGCCATGCTCATGATATCTTCGCTCATCCTGCATTTCCTGAGGGTATACTTCACAGGGGCATACAGGAAACCCAGGGAGATCAACTGGCTGATCGGCCTGGCCCTTATGGGCATTTCGCTCGGAGCGGCCTTTACCGGCTACCTCCTTCCTTACAGCCAGTTTTCGGTGACCGCAACCTCCATTGCCTACTACATGGTCAAGTCCATTCCGTGGGTAGGCGGCTGGTTGTCAAGGCTCATATTTGCCGGTGAGTTCCCTTCCACCGCCATGGTGCCCCGGTTCTTCTTCTTCCATGTCATGCTGATCCCGATGGTCATAATAGCGCTTATAGGCGCGCACATGGTCATACTGGTAAAGCAGAAACATACGGAGCCCCGCGCCAACATGGGGAGGCCCGAAGCAAAGGGCGGCAAGAGGCTGATAGGCATACCGATATGGCCGGAGCAGGCCGCCGTCAGCGTCCCTTTCTTCATGTTCCTGATGTTTGTGCTTTTGATCCTGGCCACTTATGTCCCGATAAACGTCATAGAGCTTTACGGCGCCCCTTCACCGGGCACGCCCATTATGCGGCCGGACTGGTATTTCCTGTGGGTTTACGGGTTCCTTAAGCTCATACCCGGAGACCTCTCCTTTACCATATTCGGCGGCAAGATAACCCCGGAGACCATCGGCGGCGTGATCTTTCCGGGGACGGTCTTCCTCATCCTCGCGCTCATACCGTTCCTGGACCGCTGGAAGGAGCCGCAGAATTACAACGCCAACCCCCTGGCCAGGCCGTTCATGACCGCCTTTGGCCTGGGCGGAGGCTCATTCATCCTGATGACGGCGATCTCAGGTTATATAGACGTCCTTCATATAGCCCCCAAGGCAATGCTTGCATACACTATAATTGTCACGATCGGTGTCTTCGCCGTGGTCTTCGGAGTGCTGTCGGCACTAAAGAAAAAGACAAGCCTCTGAACCTCCGCACCTCCTGAAACATGACAAAGGGCCCCGGCAGGCGCTGCCGGGGCCCTTTTTACTTTACTTTGCTTGCGTTTTTGGCTTTTTTGTGAGCTTTCTCTATTTCCTCCCAGCCGGAAGTTTTTTCTCCAGCAAGTCATACATCTTCTGCAAATGGGCCGTGATTGTCTTGAGATCGAACCTGTGCCAGTCAAGCATGGCAAAATGCAGGGCTATCCTGGCGTCGGTCAGTATGGATGCTTCCCTGGAACCCTTTGCCGGACGGTAAAGCCCCTCATCGGCATTGATAAGAGCGCCGCCCTCCCTCATCGAAAGCAGCACCGCTTTTGCGTATTGAGGTATGTACGCCGTGGCGCGAGCAAGGCCAGTCCTGTTATGGCACCTCTCGCACACCTCAGCCATGTTACCGGGAGTCAGAACGGTCACTACCATCGAGCCGTGGCAGGTCACGCAATCGGGGCCTTTCCCCGTTGACTCAAGGTTCCGGTAATGGAGGCTCTTCTTGAACTCAAACAGCTCCGCCCCGTGGCATTGGCCGCATGTTTTAGGTACATTCTTGAAATAAATCCGGCTTTCGGGGTTGCTGGAACCAAGGACCCCTTTGTGCGCGTCCGCTTCGTTTGAGGCAGCCGGGTTTCCGCCGTGGCACTTGTCGCAGGTCACTCCGTGCATCTCATGCACGGAGCCATTCCAGCCATGGGCCTTCGCCCCTATGAAACTGCCCTGCGGCAGCTTGGAATGACAGGCGACACAGGAATTCCGGACCGCCGCCGGGGCCGCCACTGGAGTAAAAAAGATGAATATCCCGAGAAGCATAAAAGAGCAGGCAAGACCACGACCGGACCTTGACATGTTTACCTCTCTTTCTCCGGGCTGGAAATAATACCGGCGTTTTTTTGATCGCGGGCGAGGGGTTTTTTTGAAACCCGTCGCCCAAAAAAGCCCTCCCTTTTTTCCCTTTTTCCCAAAAAGGCGGGAAAGCTGGTTTTTCCGAGATCATTTTTTATGCCGTATATATCAACAAGAAAAAGCGCCGCAAGCGCCCCTTGAAAGGGGTATGCCACCGCCTATTATTATTCTAGTCCAAATCGGCGGGGTGTAAATGGGGGGAAACGGGCACAAGCAGCACGGGAAACTCGGACATCTCGCATAGTTCGCGCGCAACGCTTCCAAGGGCGCCATGCTTTTCCTTGTCGGAGCTGGACGCGATTATCATGCTTGCGCCGACGGCCCTGGCCTCGTTGACCAGTTCCCAGGCGGTTTTTTCCCCGGCCAGCAGATGGGCTTCAGCCTCAATGCCAGCATCCTGAAGGGCGCCGCAATACTCTTTAAGGCGAAACATCTCGTCTTCTTCTGTTTTCCCGGTCCAAGGGCCATAAAGCCATTTTTTTTCAAGCACATGGACCACGGCAGCCTTTCTGGCCGCCCCGGCAAGCGACTGGAGCAGAAAAAGGGCCTTCTGAGAGGGCCCCGGCAGACCCGCGGCCAGGAGGGGTTTTTCGAAAATGAACCTGTTTTCCCTCATGGCCGTTCCGCCCTCCGCCTCGAAAGGGGCCATATAGCTGTGCAACAGCACAGGCAGCCAGCTCCTTTTTGCGATCTCGAGCGCGCGGGGCCCCCTGCCGGCCACAAGCAGGTCCACATCCTCTCTCCTTGCCGTGCGCATCACATCCGGCACCGGCTCGCCCACCTCCACCACTGCCCTGCTTTCCATGCCCGCCTTTGCGATCGCCTGCCGCCAGTCCTCGAATTTTATCCTGGATTCTTCTTTCAGCTCATCGGCCTCTTTTTTAAGGTAGCCCCCGAAAGGGACAAAACTGACGTCCTGCCTTGGTATGATGTGGCAAAGCACGATCGTCCTCAGACCCGCCTCTTTAAGGGCAAAGAGGGCCTCAAGAGAGTTGAACGCCATCTCTCCGAAACGTGTGGCAAAGAGGACCTTCCGTATCCTTCCCTTTACGTTTTTCATTCCTTCAGCCCTTTTTTACCTGAAAAAGATCAACGTCTCAAGCGCGAACAGGGGCAAAAGCACTGGCAATGCATATTTCAGGATGTACCCTATGAAACCCGGCATCTCCACCCCGGACTCCTCCGATATGGAACGCACCATGAAGTTGGGCGCACCCCCGATATAGGTGAAAGCCCCGAAGAAAACCGAACCTGCCGATATGGCCTCCAGATATGAGGGATGCTGCTTTATAAGAAGTCCGACTGCTTCACGGGCAGGCATATGCGCATAAAAGTTCCCAAGGGCGGCCTTGAAAAAGGCCAGATACGCCGGCGCGTTGTCAAGAAGGCTCGAAAGGCCCCCCGTGGCCCAGAAATAACGGGCCGGCCTGCTGACCACGTCCAGAAGCGGGCCCAGGTGCCCGGCCTTGCCCGCCTGAAGGATATCAAGGCATGGCATCATCGTGATGAAAACACCGGCGAAGATCACCGCCACCTCCTTAAGCGGAAACCATGTAAAACCGTTCTCGTCATGTATCCAGGAAGGCGTAAGGTAAAAGGAAAGAACAGCCATCATCAGGACGGCAATGTCCCTTGCCGTTTCCCACCCGGTCCTGTGCACGCCAAAGAAGGAAAAGCCGCCCAGCCGGGCGCTTCCGGGAAGAGCCAGCACGGCCACTACTCCCGCCAGAAACACCACGTTCCGGACCCCTCGCACTCTGAAAGGGCGTGCCGCCGCGGCCGCCGAGCAGGAAAAATTTTTTTCTGATATTTTTTTCTCCTTCCTGTAGAAAAACGTATCCGCGAAAAAATAGACGGCAATGAGATAGCCAGCCGCCAGAAGCATATGGGGCAGCAGCCTCAGGGTCCAGAAAAAAGGCACCCCGCTCAGATATCCAAGGACCAGCGGCGGGCCAAGCGGGCTGATGGCCCCACCGATGTTGGCCGCCAGAAAGATGAAAAATACCATCACCATCGCCCTGTGTTGCCTGTGCGCGTTGGATTTTATCAGCGGGCGCACAAGGAGCATGGCGGCGCCCGTCGTCCCCATGACGCTGGCAAGGAGGGTCCCCGCGGCAAGCATCACGGCGTTTGCTCCGGGGGCGCCTGATGAGCTGCCTGTTATGAGCACCCCCCCGGATATCACGTATAGCGCACCCATCAGGATAATGAAAGGCAGGTATTCGTTTATGATGACCTGCAAAAAACCGGCAACCGCCTGCTGCCCGAAGAAAACGGAGAGGGAGATGACGGACAACGCCGCCCAGAATGCCGATATCTTCCCGAAGTGGGCGTGCCAGAGGCCGGGCGCAAGCAGCGGCCCAAGCGCTATCGACAGGAGCATGCCCGCAAACGGGACCGTGCTCCAGAGGGACAGCGCCTCTCCAAGTGTCTGGACTGCTTTGGGGCCATACATGTCAGATCAAAGTGAAAAAACGCCTTCCCCCTGCCCTTCCGAATTCCAAAAAATTATAGCACGGACCTTTCGCTGAAAATCCGGCGGAAATGTCTGGAACCGGACCGCAGCCGATTTTTTCGGCCATGTCAAATTGACAGGACGTCTTTGTTTTTATAAAGTATAAAACCATGGGAGAAAAGTTCGAGGTCAGAGACAAAAGGACGATGGATTCACAGGGAAACCCCCGTGCCGTGGGACCGCATGAGGAGCCAAAGACGCAGGCGACCCATGGCAATGCCCAGGCTGCGGGCCGGGAGAAAAGGGAACAGGGGCCCGCGTCATCAAAAATGGAAAAGCGGGATGCCCATCAGCACGGGGGCAGGCATGCGCACGGAGAAGAGCACGCGGAGAGGCATGAGGGGCACGAAAATGAGCACCACGGGGCTGATTTTCTCTCTTTCGTGGTGAACCTGGCGGGTATGGCCTACATGACCATGGGGCTTGGCGAGGTCCCTACGGAGCCCAACCTTCCTGAGGCCAAATATATCATAGACTCCCTGGACATGCTCAAGGAAAAGACCATGGGCAACCTCTCGGCTGAAGAGGAAAAAGGCATGTCCGGACTGCTATATGAACTTAAGATGAATTTTTCCAAGGTCGCATCCGGCAAAAGACCGTAAAACTGAATCGATTGGCTTACGCCGTTTGACTGGCGCGTGTTCGTTTTGTTATTCTTTAAACTTAAGAACCCACTGGAGGTTTTTGAAATGTCATCGCAGAGAAACAAGCCCCTCCCTCAGAACGGAAACGGAGAGTCCTCCAACAAAAAGAGCCTTTCCGAAAGGGAGGAAAAACTTCAGGAGATCAAATCCGAGCTCCTTAAGCAAAAGGACATCATCTTGTGCGAGGCCGAAAGCGCGATCAACGTGCTGCCGGAGCAGACCGTGTTTCCAGACCTTGGGGACCAGGCGTCCGCCGAGACCGACCGCAGCTTCATGCTCAGGCTTAGGGGCAGGGAACAGCGCCTTCTCAAGAAGATCGAGGAGGCCATCGAGAGGATCGACGGAGGCACCTTCGGCATCTGTGAGGTCTGCGGCGAGCCCATAGATATAAAAAGGCTGAAAGCCAGGCCTGTTACCACCATGTGCATAGCCTGCAAGACCGAACAGGAAGAAGACGAAAAACAGTCAGGCCACTAAAAAACCTATCCGGTTTTCAAAAATTCTTCCGCTTTTTGCCATTCTTCTTTTAAAAAGAGAAAAGATCAAAACTTTCCGGCCTTCAGGTCATATCCGGAGTCGGCAAGCGCCTCGCCCAGCATATTGAAGCAAAAGGCAGTCAGCGCTATGGCCAGCCCCGGCAGCACCGCTATCCAGGGTGCAGAATAGATATAGTCTATTCCCTGGCTTATCATCGATCCCCAGGTCGCGTTTGGCGGCTGCGCTCCAAGCCCGAGAAAACTGAGCGACGCCTCGGTGATGATGTACCCCCCAAGCTTTACAGCCATAAGGGTGAGCGCCAGGGGAATGCACTGGGGCAGTATGTGGGACCAGATTATCCTCGGCCAGGAGGCCCCGATGGCCCTGGCAGCGTCAACGAACTGCGCCTCCCTTATCGAAAGCACATGCCCGCGGATCAGCCTGGCAAAGGACGCCCAGCCTACTGCCGCTATCGCCAGCATGACGGTCAGCGTGCCTGGAGGAAGCACCACCGATATGCCTATTGCCAGCAGCAGCGAGGGAAAGGCCAGTACAAGGTCCACGATGGCCATGAGCGCGGCATCCACTTTCCCGCCGAAATAGCCGGAAACCAGCCCGACGGCAAGCCCCACCGTCATGGCAAAAAAAGCCGCCAGGAAGGAGACGCTTATCGAGGTCTGCCCGCCCTCGAACAGCCTGGCTAGGATGTCCCTGCCCTCCTGGTCCGTGCCCAGCAGGTGGCCGCTTGAAAGAGAGGGCGGCTGCCTCAGGCTGTTCAGGTCCACCCTTACGGGGCTGTACGGATATACAAGAGGCGCAAAGACCGACAGCCCCATTATTATTATGAGGACCACCGCCGCCAGTCTGCCCTTAAGCGGAATATTCCCGATCTTCATTTCTTGATCAGCACCCTTACACGCGGGTCCAGCACGTGGTAGGCGATATCCACCATCATGTTGACCACGATGAAAACGGTGGTGCCCACCAGGATGGTGCCAAGCACTACAGGATAGTCCCTCCTCATTATGCCATCCACCGCGTATCTGCCGATGCCGTCCCAGCCGAAGATGGTCTCCGTAAGGACGGCGCCGTTCAGATAGCTGCCGAAATCAAGCCCCATCACGGTCACTATCGGTATGAGCGCGTTTCTGAGGATGTGTATGGCAAGCACCCTCCACTCCCTGATGCCCTTTGCCCTGGCTGTCCTCACGAAGGGCATATCCATGATGTCCAAGACCATGGTCCTTGAGACCCTGGCGAGCGTGGCGGCCGAAGGGAGGGCAAGCGTGACCGCGGGCAGCAGCAAAAAACGAAGGCCTCCCGTCCCGGAAGGCGGCACCAGCTTCAGCTGCAGGCTGAAAAAAAGCATGAGCAGGAGCCCGCTGAAGAAAACCGGCACGCTTATGCCCGCTATGCTCACGGAGCTCAAAAAAATATCGGTCCTGGTGCCCCGCTTGATCGCTCCCCAGAAGCCAAGCCCCGCCCCGAGCGGGGCGGCAATGAGCATCGCGGCCAGTGCGAGCTTCACGGTGTTCGGGAATTTTTCCTCTATCCCCTTGAGCACTTCCTGCCTTGTCGTATAGGAGCGGCCCATCTGCCCCCTCGAAAGCATCCTCACATAATCAAGGTACTGGACCATGAAAGGCCTGCCGGCCCCTATCTGTTTTCTTATGGCGGCGATCACCTGGGGGCTTGCCCTCTGCCCCACCAGGGCAAGGGCCGGGTCTCCGGGAAGCGCCCTGGTGAGAGAGAAGGTTATGAACGTTATGCCTAGAAGCAGAAATATGGTGACAGCGATCTTTTTGCACAGATAAACCGCAAAACGCATATCGCTTTATTATACTCTCCGGGCCGTCCGTAAATGTATGGCCCTCCTCTTACACCCTCACTCGGCTGGCAGGATAGCCCCATGCTCCGCCGGTTTAAAGCCTGAAACATTGGATTTTGGACCCCGCTCTGTCCTATAATCTCTGGATGGCATACAAAGACCTCAGGGATTTCATCGCCGCGCTTGAGAAGCGCCGGCTTTTAAAGAGGATCACCGCGCCGGCCGACCCGGACCTTGAGATAGCGGAGATAAACGACCGGGTGGTAAAGGCCGGTGGCCCTGCCCTTATCTTCGAAAACCCGAAGGGCTCGCGCGTGCCCTGCGCTGTGAACCTGTTTGGCTCCGTGGAGCGTATGGGGCTTGCCCTTCAGGTGGAAAAGGACCTGGACGAGATAGGGGGCCGCATGCTTGAGTTCCTGGAGCCGGAAATACCGGTGAACATAATAGAAAAGCTGAAGGCGCTGCCCAAGCTCAAAAGGCTTGCGGATTTTATCCCCAAATATGTAAAAAACGGCCCCTGCAAAGAGGTGATCGTAAAAGAAAACCCCTCGCTTGACATATTTCCTGTGCTGAAGACCTGGCCGCTTGACGGCGGAAGGTTCATAACGCTGCCCATGGTGTTCACGAAAGACCCGGAGAGGGGCGAGAGGAACTGCGGGATGTACCGGATGCAGGTCTTTGACGGCTGCACCACCGGCATGCACTGGCACATGCACAAGGACGGGGCCAGGCATTTCAGGAAGGCCGCCGCAATGGGCGTGCGGCTGCCCGTTGCCGTGGCCATAGGCAGCGACCCGGCAACCCTTTATTCCGCCACGGCACCGCTGCCCGAAGGGATCGACGAGATGCTGCTTGCCGGGTTTCTGCGCGGCGCCCCGGTGGAGCTGGTGAAGTGCGAGACCTCGGACCTGGAAGTACCCGCAAATGCGGAGATAGTGCTTGAGGGCTACTGCGACCCGCAGGAGCAAAGGCTGGAGGGGCCCTTCGGAGACCATACGGGCTATTACAGCCTTGCGGACATGTATCCAGTCTTCCACATCACCTGCATAACCATGCGCCGTGACCCCATATACACGGCCACCATAGTGGGCAAGCCCCCCATGGAAGACTGCTTCATCGCGAAGGCAACTGAACGCATATTCCTGCCCCTGATAAAAAAACAGCTCCCGGAGATCGTGGACATGAACCTCCCGATAGAGGGGGTGTTCCACAACATGGCCATAGTCTCGATAGACAAGCGGTATCCCGGCCACGCCCGCAAGGTGATGTACGCGCTCTGGGGCCTGGGACAGCTTGGTTTTGTAAAGACGATCATCGTGATGGACAAATGGGTGAACGTGCAGGACATGTCCGAGGTGCTCTGGAGACTCGGCAACAATATTGACCCAAAACGCGACGTTGTCATTGTGGAGGGTCCGCTAGATGTGCTGGAGCATGCCTCGGCAATACCCGCCTACGGGGGCAAGATGGGGATAGACGCGACGAAAAAGACCCCACAGGAGGGCTTTACGCGTCCCTGGCCCCCTGACATAGAGATGTCACCGGACATAAAAAAGCTGGTTGATGGGAAATGGAAGGAATACGGCCTTTTCTGATTTTATTTTTCAGGAAGAAAAATGCCCGCGTCCCCACGGGACGCAGCCCTTACCTTCAACAGCTACCGCTTGATGCCTGCCTCATTATGCCGGGAGAAAGACTCTCAGGGCCGAAGTAGGGGCATTTCTCGCGTCTGCATCCATGAGGATGCCTTGCGCTCCACAGGCACTTCGGGGCCCTGTCCTGGATGGGCAGCGAGACGCCGGAGGCCTCTTTCAGAAAGTCCGCGGCCGCGTTCAGGCCGGCAAGCGCAAAGGCCTTGCAGCAGCTTGGGCCGGTCAGCGCCGTTATCTCGGAGGCCACCCTGGTCGCGGCCTCCATCGTGAGCCTCTGCTCCACGTCCTTGCCGCACCGGGAGCCGTACAGGATGGATACGCAGGCGCCCAGGGCCGGCACAATGCCGCAGACCCCGGTAAGTCCGCAATAACCGCCCACGGCCTGCCTGCCGAGCCTCTCAAACGCCTCCTCCAGGTCCTCATTGTCCAGCCGGACCTTGCCCTGGTTTTTCAGGGCGGACATGAACGCCCCGGCCGCGATATAGGCGTGCTCGCAGCCAAGCATGGGCAGAAGCGGCTGGCTGAACATCGCCATCGCGGTGCGCAGAGGGTCCGTCTCCAGCGTGAGGAGGGCCATCTCCCTTACCAGTTTTTTTGCTTCCGCTCCGTGGCAGGACCCACACAAGTAATGGCCCTCGGGGCAGACGATATGGGCCCTTTCCTTGCGGCCGCAGGCCGCGCAGGAAAGCTCGCGGGAAACGGTCACATACTGAAGGGCAGCGCCGCAGACAGCACAGTTTTCGGTATTTCCAGCCACAATTAAAGTATATCAGATATTTTCCTTCGCAGGGACAGCGCCCCTGCGGAGGTTTTTTCTGCTTTTTCTGTGCTCCGGACTATTGATAAATTGGTCACGGTCAATGTATTTTATACGCGTGGGCGCTGGAGGGGACATGAAGAAAAAGGTGCTTATAGTCGACGACGAGCCTACCATTCTGCTTAGCCTTTCCCATCTTTTAAGCAGCCCTTCCGTGTCGGTCATAACCACCGGCAAGATAGAGGAGGCCGAGGAGGCCCTCCTTTCGCACAAGATAGACCTGGTGATAGCCGACATACGGCTGAGCGGTGTCTACGGCTACGAGGGCCTGCACCTTCTGGAGCACATAAAAAAGGCCAGCCCATCTCCGGAGGTGATCGTGATGACCGCCTACGGCACGCCTGAAATGAAAGAGGCCGCCTACGCCAAAGGGGCTTATCATTATTATGAAAAGCCGCTGGACATAAACGACCTCCTTAAGAAAGCCGAGGCCTGCGGGATACCGGTGTCCGCTCCGGGGAAAAAAGCAAAGCCCATCCGGACAACGAACGAGCTTAGCGGCGGCATCCAGGGGAGCTTCCAGTTTTAGCCTGCCGTTTTTCAGCCCGGAGGAAGTGTAACCGTAACGGCCGTCCCCGCCCCCTTTGAGCTTTTGATCTCCATACGGCCACCATGGTCTTCAACGATCTTCCTGCAAATTGGCAGCCCGAGCCCCGTGCCCTCTTTTTTTGTGGTGAAAAAGGGGTCAAATATCCTTTCCATGTCGGCCTCCGCTATCCCCTCCCCGTCGTCACGGACGGTTATAACGGCCGCGCCGTTCTTCCGCTCCGCCCTTATTTCAACCTGGCTGCAGGAGGCCCCGGCGGCGTTGTCCATGAGGTTCAAAAAAACCTGCCGCATCTTGTTGCTGTCCGCGTTTATCCTCATCGGGGCGGGGCAACTGAAAGAGACCCTGGGTTGATAGCCGCCCAGCCTGAGGGAGTTCACGATCTCCTCGAAGAAAAAGTCCACGTCTATCCCGGCCATCTCCAGCCTTGAGGGCCGGCTGTAGAAAAGGAGGTCCTCTATGAGGGCCTTCATCCTGCCGGTCTCCTTGAGCATTGCGCTTATAAGGCCCTGGTGGCGCGGCGAAGGCATCTCCCTTTCGAGTATCTGTCCTATGGCCTGAACGGCAAAAAGCGGGTTCCTTATCTCGTGCGCCACTCCGGCCATGACCTTGCCCATGGACTCGAAATGCTGTTTTTTGTTTATCTCCGCCCTGAGCTTCTTTATCTCCGTAAGGTCCCTGAAAACCACGATGGTCCCATTCTGCCTGCCGTCATGGTCCAGCAGCGGGGAGCTCGTGAACCCGATGGGCTTTACCCTGCCGTCCTCCATTCGCACGGTCAGCTCCCTGTTCAGGTCCGGGTTTATGTTTTCCATCTCTTCCATCCCCGCGTTTACGGAACCTATGTATCTGCCCTCGACGCCACCTGAGGACAGCTCCAGCACGTCAATGCCGGACTGGTTCATCCTCAGGATTTTGCCGTTTTCATCGAGGACCGCGACCCCGCTGGCGGCGGAATTGAATATGGCCTCTGAAAATTCCTTCTCGGCGGCAAGCGTGCGGTAATTAAGCTCGGAGGCGGCAAGCATATCGTTTTTCCTCGATATCTCCGCCATTGGGACAAGGAGCATCCTTCTGACTATCAGCACTACGCCGCCGCAGGCGGCAAAGGCCGCATAGAAGGCAAGAAACAGGGTCGCCTCCGGACGGCTGCCGGGTCTTGCGGCCGCAATGAAAGAAAAGGCAAGCACTCCGAAAGAAACAAATATCCAGGCCAGAAGCACAATGAAGAGCTTCATCTTTATCACGGAGGCGCGCCGGGCCTCCCTTTCCCGGAAGGAGGCAACCGCGCTGCCCTCAAGCGGCAGGACAAAGGGACGGGACGGTCTGTTCGTGTTCGGCACGGCCTGGGACCTTCCCTGCTGCCGCCCGTTGCCCGCTTGCATGACCTTTTGATCCAGGTTTTTGTTTTTATTTTTTGTCATGCCCGTTTTTTTGCTTCTGCTTTTTTACGGGCGTATTATATCAAAAAGAAAAATAAAAATCGGTGAGCGTCCCATTGTTCTTTTTTCAGGGCGCGGACAAAAACAAAAACTCCCTTTCGACTTCCTCCGGGGGCTTGTCAGCCCTCAGCCCTTTGAAGCTCGGGTGCCTGAGCAGGCCGTCCCTCGTCCATTCGCTGAAATCTATCTCGCAGACAAGGCGCGGCCTCACCCAGTGGACGCCCTTTCGGGTTTTCGGGACGATGCCGCTCTCCCCTGCGGGGGCAAATGCCATGGCGTCCGTTCCCAGGAGGACAAGTTTCTCATGGACTTCCTTCTGCGTCCGCTCATCGAACCCGGTGCCCACCTTCCCGCAATAGGCCAGCCTGCCTCCCTCGTAATAACCCAGCAGAAGCGCGCCAAAGAAGGCCCCCGGCCGGCCTTTTCCCGCCGGATCGGTGTAGCCGCCTATAACGAACTCCTGCGAAGCCTTGCACTTGAACTTTTGCCAGTCGGAGGAGCGCTTCTGGACATAGGGCGACTGCGCCCGTTTGGCGATCACGCCCTCCATGCCCTTTCCGCACATTTTTTTAAAAAGGGCCTGCCCGTCCGTGAAATGCCCTGTGTACCGGATGGGTCCGCCCCACGAAAATGCGTTTTTGAGCATCCCCTTCCTGGTCCAAAGCGGCAGGGCCATAAGGTCCCTGCCCTCCATATAGAGGAGGTCGAAGATGTAATAGAACACCTCTATGCCGGTGCGGAGGGACCTTTTGGGGTCTGATATCTGCATGCGGGGCTGGAGCCTCTCGAAACTGGGGATGCCATTTTTAAAGGCGACGACCTCCCCGTCGACTATGAAGTCCTTTGCCGGCTGCCCGAGCAGGGCCGGAAGGAGCTCCGGATAGTTGCCGTTCAGGGTTTTGCCGCCCCGTGACAGCAGCCTGACGGACCCTCCCTTTCTGAAGGCGATGCAACGCTGCCCGTCGAGCTTGGGCTCAAATATCCACCCTTCAAAAAATTTCCTGCCTTTGCCTTTGTCCTTATTTTCAGGCGGAGGGGCCTTGCTGCCTGCAAGCACGGAGAGCATTGGGGAAAGCCTGAAGGGCTGCGGCCTTTGGACCATTTTTCTTAAAGCGTCCTCGAACCACGGCGCTTTGTTAACTACGGCTTTCTCAAAACGGGGTGCATTTACACGGCCCTCCCGCGGGCCGGTTTTTTTCTCATTTTCGGTGTCCTTATTCCGGGCGCTCTTTGGACTCTTCATGCTCCTCTAGGGCCTTTTTCAACTCAAGGAACCTGAGCAGGCCGGTCTTGGTTATGAGCCCCACGAAGCGGCCGTCCTCCATGACAAAAAGCCTGCCGTCCCGCCTCATCCGCCCAAAGGCCTCGGTGAGCGGTGTGTCAGGCGAAACGATGAACTTTTCGCTTATCGGGGTCATGACCTCCCGCACGGATTTTGCGGGCAGCGCTTCCTCCGGTATG
Organism: Nitrospirota bacterium; assembly: GCA_021789735.1. Next base: position 12,094 of record JAJYJB010000001.1, on the reverse strand, counting down.
CCAAGGACGTCCGATATGGAGACCACACCCACCGGAGTGGAACCCTCGAATACCGGGAACCCCTTGTAGCCGTAATGGAGGAAATAGTCCTTTATCAGCCTGTCAAGCGGCTCGCCCGGCTGAACCTTCACGACCTCGTGGACCATTATGTCACCTACGCGGGCGGCCTCCAGCATGTGCCTGAGGACCATTTCCCTGTAGCCGCTCTGCGCCACGCTCCTCAGGAATATCCCGATGAACACCAGCCACAGGCCGCCTATGAGCGCGCCGGCCAGCACCTGAAGGCCGCCCCAGACGATCAGGAACACGGCGAATATCTTGCCAATGTCCGCCGCCAGTTTTGTGGCCTTGCTGATGGACCCTTTTCTGGCCCAGTAAATGGCCCTGAGCACCCTGCCGCCGTCAAGCGGGAAACCCGGTATAAGGTTGAAGATGCCAAGGGCAGCGTTAACCAGCGCGAGATAGGCCAATACCGCTATGACGATAGGATCTAAGCCCAGCCGCCCGGCAAGAAGGCTGAGCGCGTAAAAGAAACCGGCCAGCACAAAACTGCTTGCGGGGCCGGCCGCGGCGATCCTGAGCTCGCTGGACGGGTCCTTGGCCTCTTCCCCCAGCTGAGACACGCCACCGAACACAAAAAGCGTTATGGATGGGACCGAAAGCCCGTGCCTGATGGCCACAAGCGAGTGCGCGATCTCATGCGCAAGGACGGAGGCGAAAAAAAGGATAGTGGCCGAAAGCCCGGCGATCCAGTAGACGGCCGGAGCCTCTTTTGGAAAGGCGTGCGGGAAGTATCCGGCCGAAAGGCTCCACATTATAAGGAAAAAGATGATGAACCATGAAAAATCTATGGCTATCTGGATGCCTGCGACACGGAAAAGCTTTATGCCCCCTATATGGTTTTTGTTGTCCCCGCTCCTTGAAGGCGCGTTTCCGCCCATGGGTCTGTTACCTCCGTTCTCAATTAAAATTATAGGGCAGATAACAGCGCATGCAAACCGCCCGCCAGTTTTTTGAAGCTCGTCCAAAAAACTTTTGAAGCGCCCGGTCTGATGCCCGCACGGAGGGCACATGCATGAAAGCGCCGGCCAGAGAAAAAAAGGCCTCCGGATTGGTCCCCGCCGGAGCCTCGGACAAGCCCGCCGGAGGGCCTCCGGCTTTGACAACCAGGCGCCATTTTGTTATTTTAGATGGATGACGGCAAGCTTAATCGGCAATAAAAAGCTTGTTACGGCAGCCAATTTTCTACTTGCGGGCCTGCTTGTTTTAACCTGTATCCTCTTTATAAGAGATATCATAGTGTTTAAACTTGGCAGCAAGGAGATGCTTCCGGGGGCAACCGGCTCCGCTCTTTCCCAGGCCAGCCAGGCCAGGCCGGGGCTTCTGGATTATGCACCCGTCACAAAAGACAATATATTCGGCTTCCCTCCGATGGATCTGAAACCCCTTACGGCCTCCTCCGCGCAGGCGCCGCCCGCTTCGGTAAACCTCATAGGCACGGTTTCAGGGGCTGAAGGTTATGCCGTTGTGCTCAGGAACTCAAAAGAGGAGCTTTACAAGGCCGGGCAGACGATACCCGGGGTCGGGTACCTGAAATCAGTCGGTAAAGATTCCGTGGATATCAGGGCCGGCCAGGGGGGCGACCTGAACCTCAAGATCAAGGCCCTTGCCAATATAGAGAACGCCACCGCCGTTCCGATTGGAGGGGCCGCAGGGATGTCCCAACCCGTGCAAAACCGGTATGTGGCCAGCTCCAGCCAGGACTCCTATGTCCTCAACAGAAGCGCGGTGGAAGGCGCCATCCGGAACCCTTCAAGCATACTTGCGGACGCCCGCATGCTGCCCAACATGGTAAACGGCAAACAGGAAGGGTTCGTTATGAGAGAGGTAAAACCCGGTGGCCTTTTCAGCTCACTTGGACTGCAAAACGGGGACGTCCTCCTCAAGGTAAACAACAATGAGATAACCGGGCCCGACATGGCGCTGAGGGCGTTTACAGCGCTGCAGGGACTGGACAGGGTGGACCTCGATATCATCCGGGGCGGCCAAAAACTGACGCTTACGTACCAGATAAAATAAAAAATTAGAAAGACAAAAGATCCGGAAAATTGATAAGGAAAACGGCGCTCATCACATTGCTTGTGCTTCTGCTTTATGCCCAGGCCTGGGCGGCAAAGAAGATCACCCTTGATTTCGTGGACGTAGACCTCTCAACGTTCGCAAAGTTCGTAAGCGATACGACCGGCAAGAACTTTATTTTTGACAGCCGGCTAAAGGGCAAGGTGACGGTCATAACCCCAAGCGGGATAAGCAAGAAGACCACCTTCAAGCTCTTCACATCGGTCCTTAACCTGAAGGGCTTTACCCTCCAGCCCATCGGGGCGGACGTCTACAAGATAATTCCCGTCACAGACGCAAGGCAAAACGGCCTCCCAGCCATGACTACGCGGGTAAACGATAATTACGTGGTAAGGCTCATACCACTTAAGTACATCTCGCCTGCCGATGCGGTAAGGTTCCTGAGCCCGGTTGTATCCAGGGACGGCTATATAGCCGCCTTCGACCAGGGCAATTACCTGCTGGTAATAGACACCGGCCTTAACATAAACAAGATACTTGGAATACTGAATGTAATAGACAAGGCGCCGATCGCCCAGCAAAGCGAGGTCGTTTTCCTTAAGCACGCAAGCGCCCAGGACGTTGCCCGCATACTGAACGAGGGCATCCCCAAAAAAACGCCCTCAGGCCCCGACCACGCCATTGCGGACCCGCGGCTGAACGCGGTCATCCTCATAGGCAGCCCGGCTGAAAAAGAGACGATGAAGCGGCTCATCTCCCTGCTGGATGTCCCGTCCAAGCTGGTCCTGAGCGGAATACATGTCTATTTTCTGGAGCACGCGGACGCGGTCGAGCTGGCAAAGACGCTCGATAAGCTCATACAGGGGAAGGCGGCAACCGCCCCCGGGAGCAGGCCGCAGGCTGCGGTCCCGGAGAAGATAAGCATAACGCCTGACAAGGAAACGAACTCCCTCGTGATCGCGGCCTCGCAGGCGGACTACCAGAACCTCCTGCCGGTGATCAAGAAACTGGACCGGGCCAGGAGCCAGGTCTATGTGCAGGCCATGATAGTGGAGGCGTCCCTGAACGACCTGGAGACCCTGAACGCCCAGTGGCGAGCAACGGCCACGAAAGGCGGCCAGCCCCTGTTTATAGGCGGCGTGGGCACTATCGACTCCACCGCCATCCAGAACATAGTGAGCGGCCTCTCCGGGGTCAGCGTTGGAGGGCTTGGCAACATCCTGAACATACCGGTGACCACAACGGTCAACGGGGTCATACAGACCTCTACCCTCAGCATCCCGGGGTTCGCCGCGCTGTTTAACCTCAGCCAGTTCAGGGACGCTGTGCACGTACTCAGCACCCCGCAGATATACACCTCCGACAACCAGGAGGCCGAGATACTGGTGGGCCAGAACATTCCATTCCCCGTCAGCAGCCAGACAACCCCCGCATCGACAACGGGGGTCATAAGCTCCGTGGAAAGGCAGGACGTGGGCATAAAGCTCAAGATAACGCCGCATATCACGGAAGGGGACGTCGTAAAGCTGGACATCTACCAGGAGATATCAAGCGAGGTCGCCCCCACGGTCTCCGGGGCCAACCTTGTGACCCTCCTTTCAACCGTGGGGCCTACCCTTGACAAGCGCTCCACCAAGACGTCCGTGTTCGTAAACGACGGGCAGACGATAGTCATAGGCGGGCTCATGTCCGAAAACGACGAGGACACCGTAACGAAGGTGCCGATCCTGGGAGACATCCCCATACTGGGCAACCTGTTCAAGTACAGGACGGTAAACAAGCAGAAAACGAACCTGCTGGTGTTCATCTCCCCAACCGTGATACGGACGCCCTCTGACATCGGCAAGCTCACGGAAGAAAAAACCCATGCGTTCGGAAAGAGGACCAACACTTACATAAAAGGCGAGCTTTTTGTTAAATTCAGGGATGGGGTTTCCGACGAGGAAGCCAGGCGCATCCTTGGAAGAGAGGGCATTGAAGTGGTGGTGACGAGCGGCAAGCTCTACCTGGTTAAGTTCTCGCCGGACAGGGACGTGATGGATGTTGCCCGGAAACTCCGGAAGATGCCGCAGGTCCTGAGCGCCAATCCCAATTACAATGTGGTCACCAAAGAGGGAGAATGAGCAAAGCCGTAAAGATAGACAGTATCTCTGAAGAAGACGTTGAGCTGCCGCTTCTGGCATCCGTTCCCCTTTCCTACGCAAGGGGCAACTTGCTTATGCCGCTGCGCAGGGAAGACGGGGACCTTGTCGGGGTGGTATCTGGCCAGGAAGGGGTATTTGCCCTTTTCGATCTGGCCAGGGAGATGTCGCTCAAGCCAAAAGCCCTCTGGGGGGACAAGGCGGTGGTGCAGGAGGCGATAAACCGGTATTACGGGCAGCTTGGCAGCGCAAAAGACGTCATGGCGGACATCCGGGAGGATGACCTTTCCTCCGTGGCCACCGAGTTTGAAAGGCCCAAGGACATCCTTGAGCTTACGGAAGAGGCGCCCATAATAAGGCTTCTGAACGCCCTTTTAAAGCAGGCGATGAAGGACAGGGCCAGCGACATACATATAGAGCCCTTCGAGAAGGAGCTTGAGGTCAGGATAAGGGTTGACGGGGTGCTGAAAAAGATCCTGGCCCCTCCCAAGATCATACAGGATGCCCTGGTAAGCAGGGTCAAGATAATGGCAAGCCTGGACATAGCGGAAAGGCGCCTGCCCCAGGACGGCAGGATAAGGCTCCTTGTCGGCGGAAAGGACATAGACATAAGGGTCTCCCTTATCCCGACCATCCACGGGGAGCGCGTGGTAATGAGGATACTGGACAGGCGCGGCGGCTCCATAGGGCTCACCGAGCTTGGGATGGACGGCCTCATGATGGAGCATTTCGAGGGGCTCCTTTCGCGGCAAAACGGCATTATCCTGGTCACCGGCCCCACCGGGAGCGGAAAAACGACCACGCTGTACGCGGCGCTGCGGAAGATATTTTCCGAGGAGAAGAATATCGTCACCATAGAGGACCCGGTCGAATACGAGCTTTCCGGCATAGGGCAGATACAGATCAACCCGAAAGTGGGGCTGACGTTCGCCTCGGGTCTGCGCTCTATCCTCCGCCAGGACCCGGACGTCATAATGATAGGCGAGATCAGGGACCTGGAGACCGCGCAGATAGCCATACAGGCGTCCCTCACCGGGCACCTTGTTCTTAGCACCCTTCACACAAACGACGCCGCCTCCGCGATAACCAGGCTCATTGACATTGGCGTGGAGCCTTTTCTGGTGGCATCTTCCCTGGCGGGAGTGCTCGCGCAAAGGCTGGTGCGCAGGAACTGCTCTTATTGCAGCGCGCAGAGCGAGGGCGCCTCTTCGGAGGCCCTCATGATGCAGGTGCCCGACCTGGCCCAAAATGGCGGGCCTGTGGGGACAAGGGGAAGGGGCTGCGAGCGGTGCGGAGGCTCCGGGTATCTTGGAAGGGCAGGGATATTTGAGTTCCTGGAAGTGGTGCCCTCCATCAGGAAGCTCATCACGGAGAGGGCCGACGCAAAAAGCATTGCCGAAAAGGCCATCTCCGAAGGGATGAGGACCCTGCGGAAAGACGGCCTCCTGAAAGTCTCAACAGGCCTTACGACCCTCGAAGAAGTCTTCAGGGTGACTCAAAAAGACGATGCCGGCATTCAGGTATAAGGCGTACGCATCCTCGGGCAGCGAGACCTCCGGAACAATAACGGCCGAAACCGAAAAGCAGGCGGTCTTAAAGCTCAAGGAGCAAGGCGTTTTCCCCCACCAGATCAGCCTGCGGAAGACGGCCGCCTCCAAGGCGAAACCGGAGACCCTGCCCTTCATAACCAGGCAGCTGGCGCTGCTCACCGCATCGGGCGTGACGGTGCTTGACGCCCTGAGGGGCCTTTCCGCCGAAACAAGGGGACACTGGGGCGACCTGCTTGGCAACATAGCCGATGACGTCTCCTCCGGAATGAGCCTTTCCCGCACTTTGTCGCAATATGCGGTGTTCCCCGAGTTTTACGTAAAGATGGTCGCCTCCGGAGAGGCAAGCGGCGCGATGGACACAGTCCTCAGGAGCCTGGCAGATTTCCTGGACGAGGAGGCAAGGACAAAAGCAAGGGTAAAGGCCGCCCTCATCTACCCGGCCTTCATGGTGTTGGTAGGCGCGGTGATACTTTCGTTCATCTTTGCCTTCGTAATGCCCAAGATAACGAAGATATTCCGCGATTCGGGCAAGGCGCTGCCCCTTGCCACCAGGCTTCTCATGTTCATAAGCGGCATCTTCGTCAACTACTGGTGGGTCATCTTTCTGCTGGTGATAATCGCAGGCTACTGGTTCAGGCACTACTACCGGAAAAACAGGCTGAAGATAGACACCCTGCTCATGGGCTCCAAGCTTTTGAAAAGTCTTTATTTGAGCAGGTTCACGCGGGCGCTTGGCTTTCTGCTGGACGGCGGACTGCCGGTGCTGAAGGCCCTGGAGCTCTCAGGCCCTTCAAGCGGCAACAAGCACATCGAAAAAGAAGTGATGGAGGCGAGGCAGAGGCTTTCGGAGGGCGCGGAGCTGTCCCAGGCGCTGCACGGGTTCCCCCACGTCTTCACCCAGCTTCTTGCGACCGGACAGAAGAGCGGCCACCTGGGAGAGGCGGTAAAAAAGGCCGCCAACTCCTATGAGGAGGATTTCAAAAGGCGGCTGGACAGGTCATTGGCGCTGCTTGAGCCCTCCATGATCCTCATCATGGGGGGGATCGTCGGCTTCATAGTCCTGGCGGTCCTGCTGCCCATATTCGAGATGAACCAGCTTGTAAAGTAAAAAAAAAAAGGCAGGCCCTTCAGGCGGTATCCGTGACCTCAATGCGTAAACAAAAAAGTCCTTGAAAGCCCGCCCCGCCGGATCACGCTTTCCCTTTTTTCTCCAGGTATTCTTTCAGCACCGTGGCGTTGTTGCAGGCCTCGTATTTTGCGCCGTAGAGCAGCGTGACGGTGCCTTCCCTGACCTTGCTTGCCAGCTCGGAGACCATGCCGCCCTTGTCTTTCAGCTCCCCGAAATAGCGGTCCCTGAACTGTGAGCATTTTTCCGGCTCGTGCCCGAACCACTTCCTCAACCCGGCGCTTGGCGCGATTTCCTTAAGCCAGATATCCACAGCCGCCTGCTCTTTTTTGAGCCCCCGCGGCCACATCCTGTCCACCAGGACCCGCAGCCCGTCGCCGCGCTCCGGCTTTTCATAGACCCTCTTTATTTTTATCATGTCCTTTCACCTTCACGTTTCCCGGCAGCCGTTTTTTTTGCCTTTGCATTTCCCTTTGCTTTGGCCCCGGATGATGTTTTTTTGTTTTTTCCCTTAAGTGAAAGCCGCTGCCGCATCTTCTCCAGGGTGGCCCTCAGGTAACGGTTGTATCCATCCGGGCTCATCCAACCTTTCGGGCAGGGCACACTCTCCAGTTCCCCTCTTGTAAACATAAGGAACTGCGAAGTCCTCCCGGACATCCTGCGCACACGCACGATGTATCTGCCCGCCGACACTTCGCGCACTCTCGCTATGCGCCCGTCAGGGGTTTTTACACAGTCCCCCGGGGAAATGACGTCCCTTTTGTCCATCTGAACAAAAAAAGCAAAGACCTCTTTTTTTAAAATTCTATCCTAAAAAAAGACCCGTGAACAGAGGAAATTATGGCGGGCGGCAGCGGGAAAAGAAGGTTTGACAACTGCCTGTTTTAAGCGTAAATAAAAGATATCGGGCACAGGGGACGTCCGTCTTGTGTACCAACTTCGGAAAACGTGAGTTTAAACGCGGCGCAGCCTTAATAGCGCGAGGAAAGGAGGGTCTTTCCATGGCCATCTATGTTATCCTGAGCAAGCTTACCGACGAGGGAAGAAAGACGATAAAGAGCAAACCGCAAAGGATATTCGAGGTGAACAAGGAGCTTGAGACCATGGGGGTGAAGGTCAAAGAGCAGTTCGCCCTTCTGGGGCCCTATGATTTTCTGAACATCGTGGAGGCCCCGGACAACGAGACCATACTTCATATTTCCGTCGAGCTCGGATCGAGGGGAAGCATACAGATGCTCTCCATGCCCGCAATACCAATAGACAAGTTCATAGCGAGGATATGAAAAAGGGCCGGAATGTACGGGCCTTTTTTTTCCCTGTCCTTACGGCTGCCTTCTGCCTCTTTTGCGCGGGCCGCGCAAGGGGCGCCGCGGGAATAACAGGCGGTCATCTTCAGGAGATGCCGGGAGCGGTACGGCGCGCTTCCAAGGCAAGAAAGAACACCATTCCCATCCTGCCCTCCGGGTTTGAAAAAAACCTGGGACAGGCCCCCCGCGGCGTGGGTTTTCTTTCACGCAGGCCGGGGTGTGCCATCCTCTTTGACCCAAAAGGCACCTCCATACTGGTTGCTGCAAACGCGAAAGCAAAAGGACAAAAAGGAAAAAATGCCCCGGGGATGCGCAAAGACATAAAAACAGAAACAGAAAGAGTCCTCAGGATGGATTTCGAGGCAGAAGAAAGGGGTGTCGCGCTGGCAGGGGCCGGAAGGCTGCCAGGCAAGGTCAACTATCTTGAAGGCAGAGACCAGGCCAAATGGATAACCGGCGTCCCTAGCTATGCGAGACTGTATTACAGGGGCCTCTATCCCGGCATCAGCGCTGTTTTTACAGCAGTGCCATCCGAAACAATATCGGAAACAAAAAGTCTGAGGGTGGATTTCATCGTGCAACCGGGGGCCGACCCCGGCAGGATCAGGCTGCGCTTCAAGGGTTCAAAGCTCTCGATCGACAAAGCCGGCAGCCTGATCGTGCGGGCTGGCGGCCTGAAAGCGCTTCTGCTTAAGAAGCCCTGCATATACCAGGAGGTGGCAGGGGGCGGAAGGGTGCCGGTGAACGGAGGGTTTGTCCTCACCGGAGAAGACAGCGCCGCTTTCCGGATCGCGCGATACGATAAAAAAAGGGCCTTGGTAATAGACCCGGACCTTCTTTTCTCGACTTTCCTTGGAGGCTCTGCGGCGGACCAGGGGCAGGGCATCGCTGCCGATACAAACGGCAACGTCTACGTGACGGGGTTCACGTCTTCGCCCAATTTCCCCCTGGTGGGTCCGGCCAAATTGTTCACGGGATCGACCGATGCCTTCGTTACCAAGATTTCGCTGTCCCCATCTCCACACATTGTGTACTCGACCGTCATTGGCGGAAACGACGTTACTCAGGCCAATGCCATAGCCGTGGACTCCTCCGGGGAGGCCTTCATAACCGGCTATACGAGCTCGCCCGATTTCCCGGCGGTGTCGCCGCTTCAGGCGTTCCTTCAGGGCAGCCGGAACATATTCGTGACCGAACTGTCCGCTGACGGCAGCAAGCTGCTGTATTCCACTTTTTTTGGCGGAGGGGCGGACGATGAAGGCAGGGGAATAGCTCTTGACACGTCTAAAAACATTTACGTCACGGGATTTGCGACCTCAACCAACTTCCCGCTCCTGAATTCCACGCGCGCGGCACCCGCCCTGTCGGACGCCTTCGCCGTCAAAATTCTTGCCGGAGGATCGAAACTCGGATATTCCGTGCTCCTTGGCGGCCAGGGCAGCGACACCGGGGCGGGGATCGCCGTGAACTCAGCCGGTGACGCGTATGTCACCGGATCGACAAGCTCCACGGACTTCCCTGTTGTAAACCCGAGACAGGCTTTTTTGCGCGGCAGCCAAAACGCCTTTCTCACGGAACTGGACCCCACGGGGAAGATACTTTTTTCCACTTTCCACGGGGGCGGGGCAAGCGACGGGGCGGCGGCGATAGCGCTGGATTCCCAGGGAAACGCATACATTGCCGGAAGCGCCACGTCTCCGGACTTCCCTTTGCTGGACCCGATCCAGACTTACCGGGGAGGAAAAGATATCTTCCTCTCCAAGTTCAGCCCGGGCGGAACCCTCATCTATTCCACTTTCCTGGGGGGCTCGGCTGACGATTCCGGAACGGGCGTTGCGGTGGACACATCCGGCGAGGTCTTCATCACCGGACAGACGATATCCACGGATTTCCCTCTCCTGGACCAGGTGCAGGGGATAACGGGTGGCGTGAACGCATTCGTGGAGGAGATAAATGCCGCCGGAAGCGCGCTCGTATACTCCACCATACTTGGCGGAAGCTCCACCGACTTCGGCACTGCCATAGCGCTCGACTCCGCGGGAGACGCCTTCATCACAGGCTCAACCGACTCCCCTGACTTCCTGACCAAAAATGCCGTCTTGGGGTATGCGGGCTCCACGGACGCCTTCGTCTCCGAGATATCAAATCCGAACCAGCCCCCCTCCGCACCCTCGCTCATAAGCCCCACCAACGGGCAGACGGGGCTTGGCTCCACGGTCACCTTCTCGTGGTCCAAATCCACGGACCCGGACGGGGACCCGATCACATACCAGTTTTTCCTCTGCACCAACCAGAGCTTCCAGAACTGCCCGCCGGAGCAACTGGCCGCAGCCAAAAGCGTGCTCCCACGTGAAGGCCCACCGCTTTCCATGTTATTATTTACGGCATTCATATTCGGGACGCGGAGGTGGAGGAAAATGGTTTTGCTGCTGATTGCGATCGCCCTGGCTGCGGGCATGGCCCTTGCGTCCTGCGGAGGGGGCGGGACGTCATCCCCCCCAAATACCGTCCAGAAGACGGTTTCCGGCCTCCTGGGCGGCACGACATACTTCTGGAAGGTGGCTGCTCTTGACGGCAGGGGCGCTAGCGCTGAAAGCGGGACCAATTCCTTTACGACCCGATGAAACTAGAGATATCCCTCCTTGTCATTGAATCCGTTCTGCTCATCTTCACAGTGCTCCTCCTGCTGGACAGCATAAAAGAAGGCCGCGGCAGGGAAAAGCTCCTCCTGGAGGTGGAAAAGGCCACAAGGACCTTCACAAGGATAGAATACTTCCTCGCGGTGGTTGATTCCATGTCGGACGCAAGGCATGAGGTCAAGGGCTTCATTACGGGAAGGTATCCAAGCCACACGGACAGGAAACGGACCGACGATATAATAAATGCCATAGAAAGGGTCTGCCGTGCCGGCGTAAGCGTGAAATACCTGCTTCCGCGTTTCCATGACAGACTGTACATCGGCAGCCTATATACAAAGGCGGGGGCGGAGGTCAGGTACAGCAGCTGCCCTATCCTCCACGACCTCAGGTACATGACGGTGGATGACCGCATGTCGGTGATAGGAATTCCAGAGGAAAGTGAAAAAGAAGACACCAAGAAAGGCTTTCAAATAACGTCCGAAGGGCTCACCTTCATACTGAAAGAGCATTTCAACAGCTGCTGGGGTTCAGCCGCATCCTATGAGGAATACATGAAAGAGGTCATAAGCCAGACGAAGGCGTCACCCAGGCACCTTGCGCTTGAGCTCAAGATCGAAGAGAAAGAGATAGAGAGGTTTTTTACCGGCTCCGGGCCTGCGAAATAGGGCCGCCCCCGGCTTGAATTGGTACTGCCTGTCCGTATAAAATTCATACGTTGCCGGAGTGGCGGAACTGGCAGACGCAAGGGACTTAAAATCCCTCGGGGGAAACCCCGCACGGGTTCGAATCCCGTCTCCGGCATTTCTTCTTTTTTCAATAGTTTTCGTTACTTACGCTTTATCCGACCGAAAATCCCTAAGTGTCATTAAGTATCAAGAAGTGTCAAAAAGAGGCATTTTTTTCGGGTTGACCCAACAAACGATCATACCAACAAACGAGACTCTTCGGGTCCCTAAGGCATTAAATTCAAGAGGAAAACAAAAGAATGAGAAAAACATCTTACATAATCGAGCAAGGGACCTAAACGGATACCGCCTTGGGCAGAAATCCCTTGACAGGAAGAAAGCAGCTGCTTAAAATCGTGCAACCGTCCGCTTCCTACTTTAAAAAGGAAGTGGTAACTTTCTTAAATGAAAAATTCAATACTCGAATTCAGAACCGGAACCAAGGATATTGATTGGCCTGCGCTTTTTAATCTTTACGAGCAAGTAGGTTTGGTTGCGGGTCACGGGAAAAAAGAGAGTCTCATATT
>JAJYJB010000065.1 GCA_021789735.1 Nitrospirota bacterium | reverse complement strand
AATTCACCGACGATGCCGAGCAGAAAAAGCCCAACGTCCAGGTCGGAGACCCTTTTACGGAAAAGCTCCTTCTTGAGGCCTGCCTTGAGGCCATGGGCAAAGACCTCATCGTAGGCATCCAGGACATGGGGGGCGCCGGGCTCACGTCTTCCTCCTCCGAGATGGCCGGGAGGGCCGGCACCGGCATAGAGCTGTACATAGAAAAGGTGCCGCCCCGCGAAAAAGACATGATCCCGTATGAGTTCATGCTCTCTGAAAGCCAGGAGCGCATGCTCATAGTGGCGCAAAAGGGCAGGGAAGAAGAGCTGCTTGGCATCTTCCGAAAATGGGACCTTGAGGCGGTGGTAGTAGGCAAGGTCATGGACGACGGATTTTTAACGGTAAAGTGGAACGGCAACACCGTGGCGCGGATACCCGCGGCGAAGATATCGAGCGAGGCCCCTCTCTACGACAGGCCGTACGAGCGGCCGTCCTGGCAGGACGGTCTCCAGAGCCTGGACCTGGGCTCCATCCCGCTTCCGGACGACTACAACAAGGTGCTCCTGGAACTGCTGGCTTCTCCGAACATCGCCTCGAAAGAGATGATCTGGCGGGAGTACGACCACATGGTAAGGACCAACACGGTAGTGCTGCCCGGTTCGGATGCAGCCGTCATCAGGGTGAAGGAAAGCGGAGCGGACGGCACGAGGGGCCTGGCCATGACCGTTGACTGCTCCAGCCGCTACTGCTATCTGGACCCCTACCTGGGCGGGCTGCACGCGGTGGCCGAGGCCGCAAGGAACATAGCCTGTTCGGGCGCGAAACCACTCGCCGTAACCGACAATCTTAACTTTGGCAACCCGGAGAAGCCGGAGGTCATGTGGCAGTTCGTAAACGCCGTGAAAGGCATAGGCGAGGCCTGCCGCGCCCTTCAAACCCCGGTCATAGGCGGGAACGTAAGTTTCTATAACGAAACCAAAGGCCAGGCCATATACCCCACTCCTACCATCGGCATGGTCGGGATACTCGAAAATGTGGAGAGGCACCTTACACAGGGGTTCAAGCGCGAAGGGGACGCGGTGGTGCTTTTGGGACGGACCATGGAGGAGCTCGGCGGCTCCGAATACCTTGCGGTCATACACGGGATGGAAAAAGGCATGCCGCCGTCGCTGGACCTTGATGCCGAAAGCAGGCTGCACGCACTTCTGCTTGAGGCCGTGCCGCTCCTGCACAGCGCCCATGACTGCTCCGAAGGGGGGCTGGCCGCCGCCCTGGCGGAGTCCTCGATCTCGGGGAACATGGGAGCCGGCATTTCTTTGAATGTGGAAGGGATTTCGGCGCCGGGTATAAGGAAAGACGCGCTTCTGTTTGGAGAGTCCGCCGGAAGGGCCGTTGCAAGCCTTTCCGAAGGGGACCTCCCTGCGTTCAGGCTTCTTTGTGAAAAACACGGCGTCCCTGTCTTCCATATAGGGAAAACCGGGGGCAAGGACCTCAGGATCGGCACGGAGATCTCCGTGGCCGTAGGCAGGCTCTCACAGGCCCACAAGAATTCGCTGAAAGACCGTGTGGAATCCAGATAAGTTCAGGGAAGAATGTGGGGTGTTCGGGGTCTTCGGCCACCCCGAAGCGGCAAACCTTGTCTACTTGGGGCTTTACGCCCTTCAGCACCGCGGACAGGAGAGCGCGGGCATCTGCTCCTCGGACGAAAAACAGCTCCACCTGGAAAAGTCGGTAGGCCTTGTGGCGGACATATTCAATGAAAAACGGCTCAAGAAGCTGCCTGGCTACATGGCCATCGGACACAACAGGTACTCCACCGCGGGCGGCAACAATCCCAAAAACGTACAGCCGATACTGGCCAACTTCTCCATGGGCCAGCTCGCGATAGCGCATAACGGCAACCTTATAAACGCCTTTGAGCTCCGGAAATCCCTTGAAAAGGAAGGGGCGATATTCCAGTCCACCTCCGACAGCGAGGTGTTCATACACCTTATCGCCCACACCAGGGAGGAAGACCTTAAAGACCGGATAATCATGGCCCTCCGGGAGATAGCGGGCTCTTACAGCCTCATCATCCTCACCGAAAAGAAGCTCATAGCCGTCCGAGACCCCTACGGCGTCCGGCCGCTGAGCATCGGGAAGGTGGACGGGGCATACACGGTAAGCTCGGAGACCTGCGCGTTCGACCTTATAGGCGCCGAATACATAAGGGACGTCGAACCGGGCGAGATGGTGGTGATAGACGCAAACGGGCTCACTTCCTACCCGAAGTGCCTCGTGGCCCCAAGACGAGCCTTCTGCGTGTTCGAATATATCTACTTCGCCCGTCCGGACAGCCGCATCTTTGGCGGCCACAGTGTGAACACGGTGCGCAAACAACTGGGCAAACAGCTTGCCATGGAGGAGCCCGTTGACGCGGACCTCGTCATCCCCGTGCCGGACTCCGGTGTCCCCGCGGCCCTGGGCTACTCGGAGCAAAGCGGCATACCTTTTGATTTCGGGCTAATCAGGAACCACTACATAGGCAGGACCTTCATCGAGCCCAAGCAGAGCATAAGGCATTTCGGAGTGAAAATAAAGCTGAACCCGGTCAGGGACCTCCTTGAGGGCAAGCGGGTCGTGGTCGTTGACGATTCGATCGTGAGGGGCACGACCAGCAAAAAGATCGTAAAAATGCTCAGGGAGGGGGGCAACGTCCGCGAGGTGCACATGAAGATAAGCTCCCCGCCGACCAAGGGCCCCTGCTTCTACGGCATAGATACCCCGACCAGGCAGGAACTGATAGCCTCCAGCCATAATGTGGAGGAGATACGCCGTTATATAACCGCGGACAGCCTGGCCTACCTGAGCATCGACGGGCTTTTCAAAGCCATACCGGACCCTGAAAACTTCTGCAAGGCCTGCTTCAATAATGAATATCCCATTGTCTTTCCAGGCCAGGAAAGCCAGCTGGAGATGCTTTTTTAAAATAAAAAATCTTTTCTTTTTTCCTGCTTCCGGTTAACGCGAAGTTTGACAGCCTCACCGTTATTTTTGGCTTCCGGCTTCCCCGATACTCGAAATTTCTTTCCGGATTATTTAATATAGATTCTTACTTCTGAAACTATCTTGGATTTAAAAGGAGGCCTGGGAATGCCCGAGGAAAAAAAGACGGAATCCGAACTGGACGCATCTTCCCTTAAAGGTTACAAGGAAAAAGTCGCCCCCGCCATGAAGGGGACGCTTACGTGGGAACGGGACCTCATCTTCCACGGCCGCACTCAGCGCGGCTATGAGGTGGACTTCGACGCAAAGATAGAATGGGGCTGCGCGCCTACGGAAAGCCTTCTTCTGTCACTGGCGGGCTGCATGGCCATAGACACCGTATCATTCATACAGAAAATGAGAGGGCAGATATCCGATTTCAAAATAGACATCATTGGCGAAAGAAACCCTACCCCGCCGCAGTATTTCACCCGCGTCCAGATGGTGCTGACCATAACCGGCAAGAACGTGACCGAAAAACAGGTGAAGAAGGCGGTCTCCCTCTCGCATGAGAAATACTGCTCCGTCTATCACAGCCTGAGAAAAGACATGGAAGTAAATGTGGACTACGTGCTGAACACGGAAGAGTAGTTTTTCGACCAACCCGCCCTTCCGGGTATGGGGGCCTTGCCCCCATACCCCGGGCAAGGCCAATTGCAGCATTTTAATTGGACCCGAGAAATTCACAAATCAAAAATCAAAAAACTGCTACTTCCCGCCTTCCAGTATGCCGTTAAGACGCTCCGCCACCGTCTGGACCTCGCCATCGGCAATCGTTCTTGCATCAAGAAGCAGGGCGTCCTCCCTTATCCTGGCGATCACCGGAGGGTCGCCTGTCCTGAGTTCCGCTTCCATCTGGTTTGGCGTAAGTATTTTTTTATTTTTATTTTTGTTTTGTTTGTGGCGGACCGAAACACAGAAGGTCCGCAGGCTCACGCCGGGCAGCGAACCTCCCCCGGCCTCTGAAAAGTCCTCCACCACCTCTATGGAAATGTCTTCTTTTTCGCTGATCCCGGCGGCAAGCCTGACAGCCCTTTCGCGAATGGATTCCGGGCTTTCAAGAAGCATTCGCAGAGCAGGTATCTCCGCCTCCGCCTTTTCCTCGTCCGCGTACGCAAAGAAGGTGGCCTGCAGAGCGGCCAGGGTCATCTTGTCTATTCTCAGCGCCCTGGCCAGCGGGTTCTGATTCATTTTCTCTATAACCGGGGCCTTCCCGGCTGCGATACCCGCCTGGGGCCCGCCAAGCAGCTTGTCTCCGCTGAAGGTTACAAGGTCCACGCCAGTCTCCACAACATCCCTTACAACAGGTTCCGTCCCTATGCCGCGGGACTTAAGATCGAAGAGGCAGCCGCTTCCCAGGTCGAACATCACAGGTATGGAATGTTTTTTCCCCAGGGCTGTCAGCTCCTCCACGGACACATCCGATGTAAAGCCCATGATCCTGTAATTTGACTGGTGCACCTTGAGGACAAGTCCGGTCTCCTCGCAAATCGCCCTTTCATAGTCCCGCAAGTGGGTCTTGTTGGTCGTGCCCACCTCCCGCAGGACCGCCCCGCTTTGCGCCATGACGTCGGGCACGCGGAAGGAGCCGCCTATCTCCACAAGCTCGCCGCGGGAGACTATCACCTCTTTCCCCTTCGCCAAGGAGGAGAGCGCAAGCAAGACGGCGGCAGCGTTATTGTTGACGACGGTGGCGTCCGGCGCCCCGGTGACCTCTTTTATAAGTTCCCTAAGGTGGGCATACCTTTTGCCTCTTTTCCCTTCCTTTAAATTGTATTCGAGATTGGAATATCCCTTTGACACCTCCACCACTTCCTTAAGCGCGGCCTCCGAAAGCGGCGCCCTTCCCAGGTTGGTGTGGAGGACGACGCCGGTTGCGTTTATTGCCGCCCGAAGGCTGGGCGCCACATAACCGCGGATAAGGCATTCGATGCCGCGCGAAACGGAGCCCGCGTCAGATGCCGGGGACCCGCCCTTTCTTATCTCGCTTCTCAGGCCCTCGATGTGCTCCCTTATGCCCTTGAGGACAAACCTCCTTGGATAGAGGGAGAGCCATTTGCGGCCGTCCGGCCCCTTGAGCATCTCGTCAACGCTTGGAAGGCTTTTCAGGCGCGTCTTCATGTCAGATGTTTCCATCCCGTTAGTATCCAATACGGGCAGGCTTTCGTCAAGGGGAAGAGGCGGTCCTATATAAACAGCGTCACTACAAACCCGATGGTGAGCGTGATCATTATGCCCGTAGTGGCCCATGCGATCCAATTAAACGTCTTTGAGTTTACGTACTCCTCCATAAGGGACTCCTTGTTTATAAGAAGGAGCATGAATATAAGGACAAAGGGCAGCATAACCCCATTAAATACCTGGGATATCCACATTATGGGTATCAGCGGCGCCTTGGGCAGAAGTATTATCAGGGCACCCGCCGCGATCAGGACCGTGTAGAGCCACATGAACTGCGGGGCCTCCTTGAAGGTCTTGTTCACGCCGGCCTCCCAGCCCATCCCCTCGCAGATGTAATAGGCGGTGGCAAGCGGAAGTATGGAGCCCGAAAAAAGGGAAGCGTTGGCCAGCCCGAAGGCAAAGAGGACGGAAGCATATTTCCCCGCTATGGGGGCCAAGGCCCTTGCCGCGTCGTCAGCTCCGTTAATGCGGACACCTGCCTTAAAGAGCGTCGCCGCGCAGGCAACTATGATGAACAATGCCACTACGTCTGTCATGATGCAGCCGATTATGACGTCGAGCCTCGAAGCCCAGTACTGGTCTTTTCTTATCCCTTTTTCCACGACCGCGGACTGAAGATAAAATTGCATCCACGGCGTAATAGTGGTCCCGATCAAGCCGATCAGGGTTATCACATATGCGGAGTTGAGGTGAAAGTCCGGGACCACAGTGTTGACGGCCACCGCCTTCCAGTCCGGCTTTGCCATTATGGCGGAGGGGATATAGACCAGGTACACCGCGCACACGAACAGGAATATTTTTTCGAACATCCTGTAGGAGCCTTTTACGACTATCAGCCATATGAAGACCGCCCCAATGGGCACGGCTATGTATTTGCTGATGCCAAAGATACCGGTGCTCGCCGCCCACCCCGCAAACTCGGCGGCGGTGTTGCCCATGTCCGTTACGAACAGGAAGACCATGAGCCAGAAGGTTATTTTTATCCCGTAGTTCTCCCTTATCAGGTCGGCAAGCCCCTTTCCCGTGACCGCCCCCATCCTGGCCGACATCTCCTGGACGACCACAAGCGCAATGGTCATGGGGACAAGCGTCCAGAGCATGGAGTACCCGAAATGGGCGCCCGCTATGGAATAGGTGGCTATGCCGCCTGCGTCGTTGTCGATATTTGCCGTGATCAGGCCGGGCCCAACTATGGAAAGGAACAGGAGAAGCCCGCGCCAGCGGTCCAGACGCTTCACACCCTCCTCCTTTTTTTCCTGGGCAGCAGCCTGTCTATGATATCGTCAATGGTGACCACGCCAAGCATGTTGCCGGCCGCGTCCACAACCGGGATGGCCACAAGGTTATATTTGGAGATGGTCTCGGCAACCTTCATCTCGTCGTCCTCCGGCAGGACCGTCTTCAGGTTCGTCTCCATTATGGACGAAATATAGGCATCCGGCGGGGCAAGAATAAGGTCCCTCAGAGAGACGGCGCCAACAAGCTCCTCGCCCTCTACGGTGTAAACATAATAGACGGCCTCCATCTCCCGGGCATCTTTCCTGAATTTTTCCATCACTTCCGAAACCGCCAGCCCCGGCGGGTAAGCTATGAACTCCGTCGTCATCAGGCCGCCTGCCGTGTCCTTTTCATGCCCCAGGAGCTCCTGTATGTCCTCCGCTTCTTCCCTGTCCATCCGTTTTAGTATTTCCATCGCCTCTTCAGCGGAAAGCCTGCCAAGCACGTCGGCGGCGACATCGGGGGGCATCTCCTCTACTATGTCTGAGGCCTTTTCGGTGTCCATGTCCTTGAGGATCGCGGTCTGGACGGAGGGATCCAGCTCTATCATGGTCTCTGCGGCCGTTTCGACACCCAGAGACTCTATCAGGGCCGCGCTCTCATCATGGGAAACATTGTGCAGCAGCTCGGCGATATCGGCCGGGTGCAGCTCGGAGATCATCTTTCTGGGCACCTTGAGCGCCAGCGTCTCAAGCTTGGGCTGCAGGGGCTGTATGTGGTTCCAGCTTATAAGGTTGTACCCGAGCTTTACGCCAGCAAGCTTCATGAGGTCCTCTCCGCCCCGCTCGAAGCCGAGCCTGCGCAGTATGCCCCTCATCCCAACGTCCACCGCCACCACTATGGCCTCGTCCCTGTAGCCTTCAAGCTTGAGGTCGTTTACCCTGACGACCTTCACTCCGTTGGCATCCACGATCTGCCTGTCCAGGATATCCCTGGCCGCCAGAAGGTCTTCCCCGTTCATGACGTAAGATTCCAAGGCTTCGATGCCGGTCTTTGCCGCAATTACTTTTTTATTGAATATGCTAAGCTGGGCCCAGGGCAGCTTGTAATAGCTTTTGCCTTTCTGGATGATGAGGGCGTTCACCTTGGGCAGGAGCTCGCCCTTTACCATCTCTATGTCTTTTATACGGCCCAGCTCCTCGCCCTTGGAGTCAAGGACCGGTTTTTTTAGCACTTCGCTTGCGAAAAGTTCTCCGAAAAAAGGCATGCCCATCACCTCCTTTAAGTTTTTTCCGGCGGCAATGTGTCAGAAAAACCATTTAAGGAAATTCTTTATTTTTCCCTGTCGATATCTTTTCTTTTTGCCGTCCGCAAAAAACCAAAAACTGATTTCCCTTTTAAAAACACCTTCCCCCCAAAAAAAACGTACAGTCCCTTTTTAAAGAGAGTATAAAAAAACCAAAAAATCAAATCAAAAAAATATTGCAGTACGGGAATTTTATTTTTTTAAAGCCGGCCTTCCGGGCCGCTTGTAAAAATAAAAAGTCCGGGTGGTCCCTGTTTTGTGCCGGTTATCTTTCTGAAGGGGCTGTCAGTATGCGGCGCAAGAGGCGGCATATGAACAGACCGTGAAAAGATACCCGGATAAAAAAATGCCCCCGGTTCTCGTATGGCTACTTGGGCCGCTGTCCATATACTCACCTCCTTGAAGGAAAAAAATATTTTAAGAGTTTAATTTGACGGCTGGCCTTTAGTCAAGGGAAAAGAGCAAGGCTTTTTTCTCCTCAGGCCGGTCACCCTTACGCCCACGAGCCTCACTTTCTTCTTAAGCTCTATGCGGCCCAGGCACTCAAAGGCGGCCCGTCTCAGGACGTCCAGGTCGCCGGTCCGCTCCTGAAGCGTCTTTGCCCTTGTCAGGGTACTGAAATCCTCGAACCGTATCTTGACGGTCACGGTCCTTGCCTCATACCCTCCCTCGCGCATGGAGCCGGCCACGTCCCTCATGAGAAAAGCAAGTGACTTTGCCACGGTCTGCCAGTTGCTTACGTCAAGCTCGAAGGTCTCCTCCCTGCTAATGGATTTTGGCTCCCATTCGGTGATGATGGGGCTTTCGTGGATGCCCCTGGAAGCGTCATAGAGATACAGGCCGTAGGACCTGCCAAGCTGGTCCTGCAGCCATTCCAGGCTTTTTGCCGCAATGTCCCCGATGGTGTTTATGCCCAGCTCCTTCAGATACGCCTCCGTTTTTGGCCCTATCCCGGGAAGCTTCCTCGCCCCCAAGGGCCATATCAGCCTCTCCACGTCTTCCATCCGTATGACTGTAAGCCCGTCCGGCTTTTGCAGGTCGGATGCCATCTTTGCCAGGAGCTTGTTCGGCGCGATGCCTACCGAGCAGGTAAGCCCGGTCTCACGGAACACACGTTCCTTTATCAGCCTGGCGGTCTCCTCAGGCGCTCCCGGCCTCGAAGATATGTCCAGGTACGCCTCGTCTATCCCCACATCCTCCATGAGCGGGCTGACCTCAAAGAGTATTTTTTTTATTTTCATGGAAACCCTTGAGTACTCGTTGTAATCCACTGGCAGGAAGATGCAGCCCGGGCAGAGTTTTAGCGCAGTCCTCAAGGGCATGGCCGAATGGACGCCAAACTTCCTGGCCTCGTAGGAGGCGGTGGATACTACGCCGCGTTTCGTGGGGTCTCCGGCCCCTCCGATGACGACCGGCTTGCCTTTGAGCTCCGGCCGCCTCAGCGTCTCCACCGAGGCAAAGAAGGCGTCCATGTCCACGTGCAGTATCGTGCATGCCTTAGCGTCCATATTTTCAGTATAATCAAATGAAACGCACAGTTTTTTGAATAGACACCGAAATGGTCCTGACCGTCATCCTGATAATGGTTCTGTTTGCGCTCCTGCACAGCCTGCTTGCTGCGGACCGCACCAAGGGCCTGGCCGCCCGCATGGCCGGGCAGCGGTTCGTGAAGGCGTTTTACAGGCTCATATACGTGCTCATATCGGCTGCGGCTTCCCTGGCCGCCTTCGGGCTTATATCCTTGCTGCCGGATAAGGTGCTGTGGTCGCCCCCCGGGGTGGTGATGGCCATCATGGGGCTCCTTCAGTTTTTTGGCCTGCTCCTTAGCCTGGCCACATTTTCCATGATAGATTCCATGGAGTTCATAGGAGTCAAGCAGGCCCTAAGATATATAAAAGGCGAACCGCCCACCGGGGATGCCGAAGGCATCAATCAGCGGCTGTCCACGGGCGGCCTTTACGGGGTTGTCCGCCATCCCCTGTACACCGCCGGGATATTGATATTCACGTTCATACCCGTTATAACGGCAAACTGGCTTACCGTCTCCGTGCTGGCCGACCTCTATTTCCTCTATGGCGCCTTCATAGAGGAAAGGAGGCTCATAAAACGCTTCGGGCGGGACTACAGGGAATACATGAAAAAAGTGCCCCGGTTCATTCCAAGGCCCTCTTCCCTGCTCAAGCGATAAAAAGGCCGTTTCCGGAGCTTTTCGCCTTTGATCCCTGTCCTTCTGCGAGGCCGGCCCGCGCCGCCCTTGCAAACAGCTCTTCTATCGCCCGCTCCGCGTCTTCGCCAAGCCAGACGGTGTGCTCGTTCACATAAAGGCCGATATGGCTGTTTATTACCGAGTCTTCCATCTCCTGGGCATGCTGTCTTATGTAGCGCATGGCCTCCTGCGGCCTTTCGATCGTGTACTGAATGCTGTCGCGGATGGCGGACTGCACCGCCCTTATCGTATCTTCGCCAAGCGTCCGCTTCGCGGCGATGCCGCCCAGGGGTATGGGAAGCCCGGTCACCCCTTCCCACCACTGCCCCAGGTCCAGCAGACGGTGAAGCCCGTAGTTCTCAAACGTAAAGCGGCCTTCGTGGATGACCAGACCGGCATCGGCCCTGCCTTCCCTGACGGCAGGCATGATGTCCGAAAAAAGCATGGGGACGATATTATCTCTGTTTGGACGCCATCCGATGGAATCGCCGTAAAGCATGAAAAGCAGGTTTGCCGTCGTGAGGCCGCCCGGAATGGCAATGCGCCTGCCCTTCTGAAAAAGGGCTTCCGGGTTGCCGGGCTCTCTGCCCACCAGAAGCGGGCCGCATCCTTTCCCCAGGGCCGCGCCCGAGCGCAAAAGGGCGTACCGGTCTCTCATATGGCAGTAAGCGTAAAAAGATATCTTGGTGACATCCAGAAGGCCGTCCAGCCCCTTGCGGTTCAGCGCCTCCACGTCCTCAAGCTCTTCCTCGAACGAAAGTTCAAGTGGGCCGCCCACCCTTACCTTGCCGTGCACAAGCGCATAAAAAATTGCGGTGTCGTTCGGGCACGGAGAATATCCAAGGGAAAGTTTCTTCTGTTTTTTCTTCTCCTTCACAGGTCCTTTGGCGCTCCTTTTTCTTTCTTGTCCACCACGCAATATATTCCGCCTTCCCTCAGCCCGGGCCTGAAGCAGCCGTTGCAGGAGATGCATGTGGCCGGAGACAAATCGCCTGCCTGCCAGCGCCTGATCAGCATGGGTTCCCTGATAAAGGGGCGGGACATCGAGATGTAATCCATCCCGTGTTCCGCAAGCGCACTTTTTATGACCTCAAGCGATCTGTAGCCGCCCACGGACATGACAGGGCAGCGGACCGCTTTTTTGATCTCATCCGCAAGGCCCAGATTGTACGCCTCCTTCTCCGGGCTGTCGATCTTCATTCTCACGGGGGCTTTCTCGCCCGAGGCGGCGGTGCCGCCGCTCACCTCTATGGCGTCTATCTTTTCACTGTCAAGCAGGCGGGCGGCCAATAGCGCGCCGTCCAGGTCCAGGCCGCCTTCAAGGTTGTCGGACCCGTTTAATTTGACCAGGACGGGAAAATCCGGCCCCGCCTCAAGCCGGACACGCCTGTAGACTTCCATAAGGAAGCGGCAACGGTTCTCCGCCGTCCCCCCGTATTCATCCGTCCTGCGGTTGGTCAGCGGGGAAAGGAACTGGTTTATGAGATAACCGTGGGCCGCATGCAGCTGGACGGCACCGAAACCGAATTCCCTTGCCCGCCTGGCGCTGTCGCCAAACGCGGCCACTATCTCAACTATGTCCTTTTTTGTCATGGCCGCGGTCTCTTCCCGGAACTGCTCCACCTTTATGGCGGAAGGGGCCATAGGGCGCCTGCCGGTAATTTTTTCCGTGGCCTGTCCTCCGGCATGCACGAGCTGAACGCAAATTTTGCCGCCCTCGTCGTGGACGGCGCGGGTAAGGGAACGAAGGCCGGGGGCAAGGCCGTCACTGTGCATGCCCAAAGTACCTGGCATCTGCCTGCCGTCCGGTCTGACAAAGGCATATCCTGTGACGATAAGGCCCACCCTTCCCCTGGCAAGGTCGCGATAGCAGGAAAGAAGTTTGCCGGTGGGCCTCCCTTCGCTGTCACACATGCCCTCCCATGTCGCTGAGCGGACAAACCTGTTTTCAAGCCCCATGCCGTTGATCACCGTTTTCTCAAAGAGTTTTTTCATAAAAAAAATCCCCCGCCTGAGACAGGCGTTTTTATTTTTCCTTTTTATGCCCCGGTTTTTTCCTTCCAGTACCGGAACTCGTAGGGCCATTCCTCCGCGCGGTACCTGACCAGCGCAAGCATGCGCTCGCGAAATTCGCTACGGCCCCTTTCAGCCTCGGGCAGCGACGCTCCCGTCCTCCAGGCCCCTACCAGCTTTTTTCCAAGCTCGTGGGCGCTTTTTTTCACTTCCTCCGTAAAATGGCCGCCTGGCGGCATCTGGGACATGGCTGCCGACACGCTCCCGACGGGCAGTGCGCCCGTCGACACCAGGGAACCGCTCGATGTACTGTGTCACCGCCTCATCCCCTCCTCCGCCGGAGGTGACCACCGAGGCCCCGTACTTGCCCCAGAAGGACATGCAATGGACCACCCCGCAGCAGCGGTCCATGAAGGCCTTGAGCTGGGCGCTTACGTTAAATATGTAATTGGGGCTCGCCAGCACGAGGCCGTCAGATGCCATTATCTTTTCCTTTACCGGCTCGAAATCGTCAACTCTGGCGCAGCGGCCTTTTTTGTGGCAGTTGTCGCATCCAAGGCAGGGAAGAAGCGTGCCGCCCTTAAGGACGACTGTTTCGGTCTGGGCCCCCTCGGCACGGGCCCCATCCAGAACAAATTGCAGGAGCCCCGCCGTATTGTCATTCAGCCCGTGCGGGCTGGCAAGCAGCGATATGATCTTCATGTCGTCCCTCACAGATTAAAAGCCTTTTTTTAAATATCAGTATAGCAGATAAGCGGGATTTTCATGTCCTGCAAAGGTGGGCACAAACGGCGGCACGGCTTTCAGGCGGGGTGGACGACGCGCTTCCACCTTTTATGTATCCACAGCCACTCGGAAGGGTTTTCCTTTACGTGCTGTTCTATGGCCTGGTTAAGCCGCCTTAACGCCTCTTCCTCCGTGCCGCTCAGGTCGGCTTCGGGGTAAACGGTTATCTCATGCCCTGAAGCGGTCCTCCTTATGAAAGCGGGGAAAACGGCCGCTCCAGTCCTTTTTGCCAGCAGCACCGGCATCCTTGTGGTCCATGCCCCTCTTCCCAGGAACTCCACGATATGGCCCTCTTCCTTCAGGACCGCCTGATCCATGAGGATACCCACGAGGCCGCCTGCCTTTAGGGCCGAAAGCAGCACCCTGAGCGCGCCTTTTTTATAGATTATCCTGTTGCCGTACCTTGCCCTGGCCCGCTCCAGGAAGCGGTTTAAAAAAGGGTTGTCCAGGGGCCTGGCTACGACCTGCAGCGGGCCTATCTCCATGCCTGATTTGAGCGCCAGAAGCTCCCAGTTGCCGGTGTGCGCGGTGACGAAGATCACTCCGCGTCCACTGCCCGCGGCCTCCCTGAAGTTTTCCAGTCCCTTGTAGGCCACCCCTTTCAGTATGGGACCGCCACGCCCGTAATATATCTTTACAAGCTCAACAAAGGATATCCCCAGGTTTTCAAAGCACCTGAGCGCCATCCGTTCCGGAGGCTCCGCGGCTGTGATGGCGCCCCTTGATATGGCCTCATTCATGTTCTGTATGGCGATCCTGCGCCTGCTGCCCCAAAGCCGGTAAAGGAGCCTTCCGGCAAATGCGCCCACCCGCTTGGCCAAACCCAGGGGCAGCACAGCCAGCGCCAGGGTAAGTACAAAAAAGACCAGAAACTCCCCGGCCCGGAGGATAGTCTTAGCCATTTTTTATTTTCCGCCGTTTCCTTCTTTCTGCGGCGCCTCTCTTACGGCCTCTGCAAGACCCTCGTCCTTCTTGCTCTTTATCGCCTCGCCGATCTCTTCAAGACGCTTGCTTACAAGGAAGTTAAGGGTGCCCTCCGGGTATTTGCCCGTTTCGTCCGGCTCCCCGGGCTGCATGCCCATGAGCAGCTCGATTCCTTCCTCCACCCTGCCTATGGGGTATATGCTGAACTTGCCGTTCCTGACCGCCTCCACCACCTCTTTTTTAAGCATGAGGTTCTTGACGTTCCTTTTCGGTATGATGACGCCGTGCGAGCCGTCGAGCCCCCTCATCTTGCAAATCTCGAAAAAGCCCTCTATCTTTTCGTTCACGCCGCCGATGGGCTGGACCTCCCCGTTCTGGTCCATGGAGCCGGTGACCGCGAAGGACTGTTTTATGGGGACCCCCGCTATGCTGCTCAATATAGTGTAAAGCTCGGCGCAGGAGGCGCTGTCGCCTTCGATCATCTCATAGAGCTGCTCGAAGGTGAGCGAGGCGGAGAGGCTTATCGGTTTTTTTGCAGCGTATTTGCTCCAGAGATAGTTTGTTATGATGAGCACCGCCTTCTCATGTATCCTTCCGCTCATCTTGGTCTCCCGCTCTATGTTTACGACCCCGGCCTTTCCCGCATAGGTGCGGGCGGTGATCCTTGAGGGCTTGCCGAAGCTGTAGTCCCCCATGTCCATGACGGCAAGGCCGTTTATCTGCCCGACGGTGGCCCCGGACGTCTCCACAATGAGGGTGTCTTCCAGCATGAGGTCCCTCAGCCGGTCGCTTATCCGGCTGTGGCGGTAAATCTTTTCATCGAGGGCCTTTTCCACATGCTCTCCGGACACCGCGCCGCTTC
>JAJYJB010000064.1 GCA_021789735.1 Nitrospirota bacterium | reverse complement strand
ATGCGCCGGGGAACACCACGGTGGTCATGTCCCGGCCTTCGACCACCAGGTCCCTGTTTTTGCCGTTTTCGGAGGAAAACCCTCTCTGCAGGGGAAGCAGGAAATCCCTGACCGGCTGGCGGGCCGAAAAAACGGAGGAGTAATGGCCGGCTTCCTTGGTCCTTATCTCTTCAGAGACGTCCCTGCCGTCCAGGTAAGCGCGCCCTTCCCTGAAGTCGATGTTTACGCCCTCGAGCGCGCGGGCTATCTTTCCGTCATCGTCCTCAGGCGTAACACCCATGGCCCTCAGGGCCAGGGCGGCGGCCCTGTATAGGGCCCCGGTGTCCAGGTACTCAAAACCGAGCGCTGCGGCAAGCGATTTTGCCAGTGTGCTTTTGCCTGCCCCGGAGGGCCCGTCTATGGCAACGACCTTACCCATTTTTTAAAACGTGGCCTCGGTCCGGTCTCCGCAGCCTTCCAAGCGTGCTGAAAAAGTCCGGATAGGATATTTTGACGGATTCCTCCCCGTTCTCTATTTCCGTGTCCCCGTCGGCGGCCAGCCCGGCCATGGCAAAGGACATGGCGATCCTGTGGTCCCCGAACGGATCTATCCTTGCGCCTTTCATTGCACCCCCGGTTATGGCCAGGCCGTCTTCGAATTCTTCAACCCGTATGCCCATGGCAGAAAGCCCCTGGGCCATGGCCTTTATGCGGTCGGATTCCTTGACGCGGAGCTCTTTTGCCCCCCTTATCTCCGAGCGGCCCCGAGCGCAGGCTGCGGCAATGCACAGGATGGGGATCTCGTCTATCATGAGCGGGATGGATGATTCGCTCACATGGACCGCCCTCAAGTCCTGTTTCCCTTCAATATGCAGGTCTCCAACGGGCTCACCGGAGACAGTCCTTTGATTTCTTATGCCGATCATCGCGCCCATCTCTTTCAGCGTGCTTAAAAGGCCCGTCCTTGTAGGGTTCAGGCAGACGTTTTTTATGAGGACATCGGAATTCTGGGTGATAAGCGCGCCAACTATGAAGAAGGCCGCCGAGGAGAAATCACCGGGTATTTTAATTTCGAAAGGGATCAGCTCATTTGCCGGTTTTTTTATTCTTATTACATGCGCCCGGCCAGCGCCTTTTTCTTCCGTCACTGCCGCGCCCATCGAACGGAGCATCCTCTCGCTGTGGTCCCTGGAAGGCGAGGGCTCTATTATTGCGGTCTCGCCCTCCGCGTACAGCGCGGCCAGCATGAGGGCTGATTTTACCTGCGCTGAGGCAACGGGCATATCGTATTCGATTCCGCGCAGTTTGCCTCCCCTGATTGCGATGGGAGGATAGGAATCCGACGCGCGCGCCATTATCTCAGCACCCATTAGCGCAAGCGGTTTAATAACTCGCTTCATTGGCCTTGAATTAAGTGACTCATCCCCGGAGAGGACCGAGAAAAAAGCGTTGCCGGCCAGCAGGCCGCAAAGGAGCCTGGTCGTTGTGCCTGAATTCCCGCAGTCTATGAATGTGGCGGGTTCAGTAAGGCCGTACAAACCTTTTCCAGTCACTTTATAATTTTGATGGAAAAGGCCAAAATTCGGAACATGCTTTTTCTTTCCATAGCCTTCGATCTTTACGCCAAGAAGCTCCATTGCCCTGAGTGTGGAGATGGTATCGGCCGCAAGCAGGAGGTTTTCTACCGTGCTTTCCCCTTTCGCAATGGAGGCGAGCATGAGCGCCCTGTGGGAAATGGATTTGTCGGGCGGGGTGACCACCGTCCCTTTAAGGTTTTTTACCTTGCCATCAATCCTTTTGATCAATGCGCTTCCTCAGGACCCTTGCCCTCGTGAATTCGGCCTCCAGGCCATCAAGGTCGCTGTCGTTTATGAGGGCCTCGGCCCTTTCCAGTTCCCGCTTGAACGCCTTTATCGAGTCCAGGAGGTTTTGACGGTTCAGCCCGCAAACGTCCCTCCACAGCTCGGGAGAGCTCAGGGCTATGCGGGTGGTGTCCTTAAAACCCTGTCCGGCAAACCTTATGCACTGGCTGTCGGTGGTGTCCAGCGTGTTGACAAGCGAATAGGCCAGGATGTGGGGCAGATGGCTTACGAGCGCGTATATCCTGTCGTGCAGGTCAGGGTCCATCCGCTCCACGTTCGAGCCCATGGCCCTCCAAAGCTCCTCTATACGGGCGAGGGCGCGTGGTTCTGTCCGATCGGTGCCCGTTATTATGCACCTGACCCCGTCAAAGAGCCCTTCATTGGCATTGTCCGCGCCGGACCGCTCACCGCCCGATATCGGGTGGGCGCCCACAAACCTGGGAAGGACAGACTCCAGTTCATGAACGAGCGCGCCTTTTACGCTTCCCACGTCCGTCTGGATCGAGTCCTTGGCGAGTGAATCTTTTATGGCGCGGGCGGTCTCAAGAAACGCCCCTACCGGGGTCGCCAGCACTACAAGGTCCGCCCCTCTGACAGCCTCTCGCGGATCGAGGGAATAAGAATCTATTATCCCCTTCTCAAGGGCCCCCCGGAGGTTCTCCTCCGTGCGGCCGGAACCGGATATGGTGAGCGAAATCCCCTTTTTTTTCATTGCAAGCGCCATGGAGGCCCCAAGGAGCCCGACCCCCAGAATCGCGGTCTTTTCAAACAACATGTTCTTTATCTTTTAAATTTTTATTTTTTAAAAAATCAAATGTCCCTTCCAACGGCCTTGGCCACAGCCTTGAGCTCCTTCATCAATTTTTTGAAGGCCTCCGGCCTCATGGACTGCTCGCCGTCGGAAAGGGCCTCTTCCGGGTTCGTGTGGACCTCTATCAGTAGACCGTCGGCCCCCGCCGCCACGGCCGCCTTCGCCATGGAAGGTATGTGCTCCAGCACGCCTACCCCGTGGCTCGGGTCCACCACTACAGGCAAATGGGTAAGTTTCTTGAGCACCGGCACCGCGCTTAAGTCCAGGGTGTTCCTGGTTGCGGTCTCAAATGTCCTGATGCCCCTCTCGCACATGATGACGTTGTGGTTGCCCCTGCTCATTATGTACTCGGCGGACATGAGCCATTCTTTTATGGTTGCGGCAAGACCCCTTTTAAGGAGGATGGGCTTTCTGCTCTGGCCCACCTCCAGCAGGAGCCTGAAATTCTGCATGTTCCTGGCGCCTATCTGTATTATGTCCGAGTACTTTTCAACGGCCTCCATGTCCCTGGGGTCCATGAGCTCTGTCACGATCGGGAGCCCCGTTTTTTCCCTTGCCGCCTGGAGGTGCCGGAGTCCTTCTTCGCCAAGCCCCTGGAAAGAGTAGGGGGAAGTCCTCGGTTTGAAGGCCCCGCCGCGCAGTAGATTGGCCCCGGCCGATTTCACCTGTTTTGCGATCTCAAGCATCATCGTTTTGTTCTCGACGGAACAGGGGCCCGCGATGACGCATATCTTTTTGCCGCCTATGGAAACCCCCTTGCACTTGACAACGGTGGCGGACTTTTTGAACTCCCTGCTGGCCAGTTTATATGGTTTCAATATGCGCATAACGCTTTCAACGCCGGGTATAGCCCGGAAAGCGTCGCTGGTTTCCTCGGTGACTTTGGAAGTGTCCCCGATGACGCCGACAACTGTCCTCTCCGTGCCTTTCGATATCCTTGATGTAAGGCCCAGTCCTTCCAGTTTCTTTATGACGTGCTTAAGGTCCTCGTCAGAGGCTTCAGGCTTGAGTACGATTATATCCAATTTATCCTCCCGTTTCTAAAAAAATTTTATTTCAGGCCGCTTTTTTTAAGCGCATGAATGAACCTTTTGTTTTCTTCCGGCAGCCCGATGGTGACGCGGACCGCGTCCCGGCCGGCGGGCCTTATTATAACCCCTTCCTTAAGCAGGGCGTTAAAAAGGCCCTGCGGATCTTTAACGCGAATGTAGATGAAATTGGCCTCCGTCGGCGCGTAGTCGCAACCCAGGGCGGAAAGCTCCCGGTACAAAAATTCCTTTCCCTGCGCGTTGACCTCCCTGGAGCGGCTGACGTGGGCGGCATCATCCAGGGCCCGTATCGCCGCCGCCTGGCCTACGGAGTTTGAGTTGAAAGGCGCGCGCACCCTCTCCATCTGGGCCAGTATTTCCGGGTGGCTGATCCCGTAGCCGGTCCTCAGGCCCGCGAGCCCGTATATCTTTGAGAACGTCCTTAGTATGAGAACGTTTTTCCCCTGGGCCAGGTGTTTCATGCTGTCAGGGTAATCACGGTCCGTAACGTACTCGAGATATGCCTCATCGAGGACGACCAGCACACCGTCCGGGACCGCGGCAAAGAATTTGTCATATTCGGATCGGTAGTTTATGGTGCCGGTCGGGTTGTTCGGGTTCGCTATGAAGACCATCCTGGTCTTAGGGGTGACGGCCTGCGCCATACGCTGCAGGTCGTGCCTCAGATCATTGGTAAGGGGTATCTCGACGGGGGTTGCGCCCTGCAGCGTGGCGGACATGGAATAGACCACGAAAGAAGGCGCAGCCATTACAGCCTCGTCTCCGTGGCGCAAAAAGGTCCTTGCGGATATATCAATGAGCTCGTTTGAACCGTTGCCCAGAATAAGCCACTGCGTGTCAACGCCCAGGGACTGGGAAAGTTTCTTTTTGAGATAAAAGCCGTTCCCATCAGGGTACCGGTTCAAAAGCCCTTTTTTTGCCTCGGAAAGGACCGCTTCCATGGCAAGCGGAGAGGGGCCAAGCGGGTTCTCGTTGGAGGCCAGTTTCACCGGGTCCTTGATACCAAGCTCGCGCGCAAGCTCTTCGATGGGCTTGCCGGGCACATAAGCCTTGACTTTAAGGACGTGGTCAGGGGCTTTTATCATCGTCCACCATCGGATACGAGCCTAGTATCTTAAGATACAGGCAGTCTTTTTTTATCGCCTCGATCGCCTTATGGAGCGGCTTGTCCTGCACATGCCCACGCATGTCCACAAAGAAGATATATTCCCATGCTTTTCTCCTTGAAGGGCGCGACTCTATCTTCGTCAGGTTAATGCCCGCCTTTTTTAGCGGGGCCAGGACATCATAGAGCGCCCCCGGCCGGTTCTTCACCGAGAACATTATGGATGTCTTGTCTCTTCCCGTCCTTCCGGGGTATTGCTTGCTTATAACAAGAAAACGGGTAAAGTTGTGCTTTCCGTCCTGGATGTCCCTGGCCACGAATTTCAGGTTGTATATGCCGGCTGCCGCTTCGCTGGCGATCGCGGCGCCGTCCGGATCACTGGAGGCGATCTCGGCCGCCTTCGCCGTGCTTGATGCCTCAACAATAGGAACGGAGGGCATGTTCTTTTCGAGCCATCCCTTGCACTGGGCGGTGGCGGGCAGGAAGGAGTAGATGCGCTTCGCCTTCGAAGGGTCTCCGCTCAGGGAGAGCAGGTTCTGGGATATTTCAAGCATCATCTCACCTGCCACAAGCAGCTCGGAATCCACAAACACGTCCAGCGTGTAATTTACGACCCCTTCACTGGAGTTCTCTATGGGCACTACGCCGTAGCTTGCCCTGCCGGACTCCACTTCCTGAAAAACGCTCCTTATGCTGTCGGCCGGTATGAAATCCGCAGAGGACCCGAAATGTCTTATCGCGGCCATGTGAGTGAACGTCGCGACCGGCCCGAAATAGGCCACCCGGAGCGGCTCTTCCAGAGACCGCGAGGCCGATATTATGTCCATGTAAAGGCTTTTTACGGCGCTGTCCGGAAGGGGGCCGGGATTGTGCTTTATCAGGTTGGAGATGACCTCTTTCTCCCTTTCCGGAGCATAGCAGCTCATGTTCTTTTCCTTCTTCTCCCTGCCTATCTCCAGGGCGAGGCCGGC
Organism: Nitrospirota bacterium; assembly: GCA_021789735.1. The sequence continues at coordinate 8,971 of JAJYJB010000064.1, read as the reverse complement.
CCGCTCGTTCAGGAGCTTGAGGATGTCAAGGTCTATGGCGTCTATGTTTTTTCTAAGGTCTTCTATTTTGCCCATGGGGATACAACTAGGATAAAACTTTTTTTCTTACATTTTCAAGGCTTTTAGCGGCCCCGTTTGAGCGTGTGAGCCGCCATGGCCGTTCGGGCCGCATCTTATGAAACAAACAGGGCCCTTGGAATAAAACAGGCGGGGGTTGTATAATTTTTTTATGGATCGTGAAAGAGAAAAGATGGTCCTTGAAAAGCTCAGGGAAGAGGAGCGGGGCATCGTTATGATGACCGGATTCATCAGGGAGCGGGTGTATGAGTTCCTGGTGAGGGAGAAAGGCTATCTGGAAGAGGACATAGAGATAGACGCGCCCTTTGAGGTCGAGACAAGCACACAGAGGGAGCGGTGCTCGGTGGATTTCATCGTCCGGGCGGGAGGCAAAAGGATCGTCGCGATAAAATGCGCCGTTTCCGCGCTGGAATCGATAGAGCGGCACGTGCTTGCCTTCAGCCGTGTGGTGGAAAAAAATGTCATGATACCGTTTTCCGTCGTGACACGCTCCGACCATTCGAGGGTCATGAGGACCGAAAACGGTGAGCTTGTCTCGGAGGACCTGGCGGCGATCCCCGATAAGTCCGCCGCCACGCTGATCGCGGGTTCCTGGCTTGCCGCGCTACCTCCCGAAAGGGCCGAGAAGGAGCGCCGCATACTGCTTGCCTTCAACGGCCTTGACTGCGGAGTGCCAGGGGCGTGCGGTCCCGGCGCGGCCGGCGTGCAGCAAAAGAAAAAAACCTCCGGGCAGATCATCCCGCTTAAGTTCAACCGGCCGGCTTAAGGTTTTTTTTTAAATTTTTTGGAAGGCGAGGATTGGGCGGGCCGCGTTTTCTTTTTTTGATTGACATAATCCTGCCCGAATCTATAAGATTTAGGATTACAAAAGGGATTGCCGTGATGAAGATCAAGGTTTCGGAGATACCCGAAGAAGGATTGGACGTCGACGAGCAGACCGCTGTCCGGCTCAACGAGCATGAAACGCAGGCCAGCGTCAGCTTCCATATTGACAAGAGAGGCCCCCAGGTCCTCGTGAAAGGCAAGGTGGAGGCCGGCATGAGGCTTACGTGCAGCAGGTGCCTTCAGGAGTTCGTCAGGGACGTTTCCATGCCGGTGGACCTGGTCTACAACCCCGTGGAAGATATGGAAGAAGAACATGGGGCGATAGGGAAAAAAGAGCTTGATATGGGTTTTTACAGGGCAGACGAGATTGACACCGGCGTTATCGCCTCCGAACAGATCCTCCTTAACGTGCCGATAAAAGTGCTCTGCAGCGAGGCATGCAAGGGTATTTGCCCACGGTGCGGGCGCGACCTGAACGTGGAGGGGTGCATATGCCCATCAGGAGACGCGGCGCCGCCTTCGAAATTCGATGAGCTTAAGAAATATTTCGAGGGGAATAAAAACGGCAACAGAAAAAACTGAATCAAACCGGATTTTTTTAAAATAAAAAATTTTATTTTTTAGTCTTTTCTTGGAAAGGAGAGAAAGATGGCCAACCCGACACACAGACACACCAGGAGCCGGAGAGACAAAAGGAGGGCAAACTGGAAGGGCCAGCAGCCTGCGGTGGTGGCCTGCCCCGAGTGCAGCGAACCCAAGATGCCTCACAGGGTTTGTCCGGCGTGCGGGATGTATGACGGACGCAAGATACTCGCGGTAGTCGAAAAAGAGGGATGATAATCGCGCTGGACGCAATGGGCGGCGACCACGCCCCTTCGGCTATCGTGGAGGGCGCTGTCGAAGCCTTGAACGAGTATGACGATCTGGAGATCATACTTGTGGGGGATGAGCCGGCCGTAAAAAAGGAGCTCCTTGGCAAACGGTTCCCGGCCTTGAGGATCAGGATAATCCACGCCCCGGAAGCCATAGGCATGGGGGAGTCCCCCATGGCGGCGATAAGGAAAAAAAGGAACTCCTCCATCCGCAGGGCCGTAGATCTGGTCAAGGCGGGGGAAGCGGACGCGGTGGTGAGCGCCGGGCATTCAGGCGTGGTAATGGCGCTTGCCCTCATTGTGCTTGGGGCCTCCGCGGGCGTTGACAGGCCCGCCATTGCGGCAATGATGCCCACCTTTAAAAAACCCTTTGTCCTCATAGACGCTGGCGCCAACGTGGACTGCAATCCCGTGAACCTGTTTCAGTTCGCGCTCATGGGCAACGCTTTTGCGAAACACATCCTTGGCAGGCCTTCCCCGCGGGTCGCCATCCTTTCCATAGGCGAAGAGGAGAGCAAGGGCAACGAGCTTACGAAAGAGTCCTTCAAGCTCATACAGCCTGCCGGGCTGAACTTCATGGGCAACATAGAAGGCAAAGACCTCTTTTCGGGCGAGGCGGACGTTGTCGTCTGCGACGGTTTTGTTGGCAATATAGTTCTAAAGACCAGCGAGGGGCTGGCCGAGACGGTGATAAAAATGCTCAAGCAGGAGATCGGAAGCCTGCCTACCGGGAGGCTTGGCTACCTGTTCATAAAGAACGCGCTGAGGGGTTTTAAAAAGAAGACGGATTATGCGGAATACGGAGGCGCGCCCCTTCTGGGCATAAACGGCACCTGCATAATCGGACATGGCCGCTCCACTTCAAAGGCCATTAAGAACGCCCTTAAGGTGGCTTCAGAGTTCTCCAGAAAGAAGATGTACGAGATAATAAGGGAGGAAATAGACAAGAACAGGGCAATGCTCCCTCTGAAAGGTAACCCCGTTGCCGCAGGCTAGGATCACCGCTACAGGCTCTTACGTCCCTGTTAAAAAGCTGACGAACCAGGACCTTGAGAAGATGGTCGATACGAGCGATGAATGGATCACCGCCCGCACCGGCATAAAGGAAAGAAGGATAGCCGCCAAAAACCAGGCGTGCTCTGACCTTGCGGCCAGGGCGGGGGCCAGCGCGCTTACGCAAAGAGGGATAAAACCCTCCGAGCTGGAGCTTATCATTGTGGCGACCGTAACCCCTGACACTTTTGTGCCTTCTGCGGCCTGCATGGTCCAGGAAAAGCTCGGCGCGATGAAGGCGGCGGCCTTGGACATAAACGCGGCCTGCTCCGGGTTCATCTATGCCCTGTCCGTCGCAAACGCATTTGTCCGAAGCGGGCAATACGGCAAAGTCCTCGTTATCGGCTCTGAAGTGCTTTCGAAGATAACAAACTGGCAGGACCGCTCCACCTGCGTGCTGTTTGGAGACGGGGCCGGCGCGGTGCTGGTCGAACCGGCGCCAGTGGGAGAGGGGCGGATAGTCTCGGTGGACATCCACGCCGATGGCAGCAAGGGAGATCTGCTTATGATACCGGCGGGGGGCTCCAGGATGCCCGTTTCCGAGGAGACGGTGAAAAAAGGGCTCCATTACCTGCAGATGAGCGGCAACGAGACCTTCAAAGTGGCTGTCAAGACGCTTGAAAACCTGGTCCTCAATACCCTCAGATCGAACGGTCTTCAGTCGTCCCAGATATCTCTCCTTATACCGCACCAGGCGAACCTGAGGATAATCAAGGCGACTGCCGAAAGACTTGGCATACCGATGGAGCGCGTGGCCGTAAACATTGACAGGTTCGGCAACACGTCGGCCGCCTCGATCCCCATAGCTCTGGATGAGGCTGTCCGCGCGGAGAGGCTGAAACGTGGTGAATACGTGTTACTCGAGGCCTTCGGCGGAGGGCTCACCTGGGCCTCGGCCCTTATTGAATGGTAGCGAGCCGGCAAACTCTATCCAGCCCGCCGGGAAATAAAGCGTAAACACGGACCCCTCCCCGGAACTCTCTACGTCTATCTCTCCTCCGTGCTCGTCGACTATCTGCTTCACCATGGGCAGGCCCGTGCCCATGCGCCCCTTCGTGCTGTAAAAAAGGTTAAATATCTTTTCGATGTCGCTCCGGTCTATGCCCGGCCCCTGGTCACCTATGGAAAGGAAAATGCGCTTGTCGGAAAAGCCTGAGCGAATGACGATCCTGCCGCCCTTTGGAGAAGCGTCCAGGGCGTTTCTGATCATGTGGACAAGCGCGATGCGCATGAGGTGCTTCACGGCGTAAAAATACAGGGGAACATCCGAGAGCTCCAGGGCCAGGGCGGCTTTCTTTTCCTTTATGCGGCTGTCAAACGTGAGGAGCGTCTCCCTGGCTATCTCGTTCAGGTCCTCGACCTTGAAGAACTTTTCCTTGCTCTTGAGTATGTCCTCGTACTCCTTCACTATCAGGTCAAGCCTGCCGGAGGCCTCCCGCACATCCATAAGCTTCTTCCTCACGGGCTCTGAGAGGTCCTGGGTGTGGAACAGCCTGAGAACGATCGCGCCGATGATCGTGGCCGGGTTCCTGACCCTGTCGGCCACGCGCAGCGCCATGAGGTTAAGTGAGCGCTCCGACGCCACGCTTTCCAGTTCCTCGTTCAGCCTGGAGAGCTCCGCGTTAAGCTCGGAGAGCTTTTTTCTGTCGGCCGCAACCTTCTGGTAAAGGTTGTTCACCATGATAAAGAACAGGCTTACACCGCCCACGAACACAAAACTTAGCGTATCCAGGCTGCCGCTGTAAGGCTCTATGATGCCCCAGAATCGGCCCTGTCCGGAGTATGCAAGCGCGTATTTGAGCATATGCTCAAACCCTCTTGAAACTGCAAAGACGGACAGCGACGCCATAAGCCATATGAGATAGAGCCAGAAAAGATTGTCCGGCTCCGCGCGGAAAAGCCTGACCGAAAGCCTCAGACCGGCCATGGCGAAGAAAATGACCAGGGCCGAGGTCAGGATATCAAAGAGATAAACCGGATAAAGCGGGAAGAAGAACATTTTTTTTATTTTTTACCTTCCATCGACCTGTAGTGCCACCTGATGCCCTGATAAAGAAAAAACAGGGACGCGGCAAGCAAAATGCCGTTCAGCATGTAAAGCCAGAAGTTCACGTTTTCAAATGCCGCTTTCGTCCCGAAAAAAGACCCTCCCATGCCCAGGACAATGGAGCTGTCCACTGAGGGATAAAGCAGGCCCAGGAAGTCCCACAGGACCATAACAGAGGCCCCGACGGCGATATGCAGCCATCCCCGCTGTTTTACCAGGCCCTTCCCGAACATGTAGCAGACGAATACTGCCAGCGCAATCCCCAGGAACCCGCGTGCCATCTGATAGGGATATACCCCCCGGTAACTGTGGCGCACCATCGTCCATGCCCCTTCGGGATGCACCTGCAGGGCGGCCGCGGACAGCCGGGAAAAAGAAAAAACATGCCGGCGTGGCGGAGCGGGCGACCGGAGACTCAGGGGAAGATATCCCTCATTGTTTTTTCGATACCATGTCATAGAGCGGTTTCAATATGTCTATGGGGATAGGGAATATTGTGGTCGAGTTCTTTTCGGTGGCGATCTCGGATAGTGTCTGGAGATACCGCAGCTGCAGTGTAATGGGATTGTGGGACATTATGTCGGCAGCCTCCGAGAGTCTCTGCGAGGCCTGGAACTCCCCCTCCGCGTGGATGACCTTGGCCCTCCTGTCCCTTTCTGCCTCAGCCTGTCTGGCTATCGCGCGGACGATCTCCTGGGGGATGTCCACGTTTTTGACCTCCACCGCCGTCACTTTGATCCCCCATGGCTCCGTCTGGGTATCTATCACCTGCTGCAGGGCCGTGTTCAGCTCATCCCGCTTGGCCAGGAGGTCGTCGAGCTGGCTTTGCCCGAGGATGCTCCTCAGGCTGGTCTGAGCGATCTGGCTGGTCGCATAAAAAAAGTCCTCAACGTCCGTTATGGCCTTTACGGGGTCGACCACGCGAAAGTAGACAACGGCATTGACCTTCACGGTGATATTGTCCCTGGTTATCACGTCCTGGGACGGCACGTCCATGGTGACCGTCCTCAGGCCCACCCGGACCAGCTTGTCTATTATCGGCCATATTATTATCAGGCCCGGCCCCTTTACCGGTATGACCCTGCCCAGACGGAATATGACGCCGCGCTCGTATTCCTTCAGTATCCTGATCGCTGCTGATAAAAAATAGATGACGAAGATGATGATCGCGATAACGCCCAGTGCCGACGAAGTCACCAGGTTCATTCCTCTGCCTCCTTGGGTTCCGTGTTTTTGTCTTCCTGAGACTTTTTCACTTTCAGTTTAAGCCCGTCTATGGAAACGACCTCTACCTTTTCGCCTGCCTTTATGGGCTCATCGGACCAGGCCGACCACAGCTCTCCATGGACCCTTGCCATCCCCTGTCCGTCAATTGCAGTGCTCGCAAGGCCCACCGCTCCCTTCAGCCCCTCGATGCCGGTAACCGGTTTCCTGAGCCTGGCCTGGACCACGAGCCTGACCGTGAAATAGAAAAAAAGGACGGTTACCCCGACCGCAGGAACGATGACGGCAAGAGAAAGCTGTAGCAGTGGCCCTCCGCTTTCAAAGAGCATCATGGAACCTATTACCATGGAAATTATCCCGCCAACGGTCAACGCTCCGTGCGAGGTGAGCTTCACGTCAAGTACGAACATGACGATGGCAAGCAGGATCAAGAGGACCCCGGCATAGTTTACAGGCAGCATCTGGAACGCGTAGAAAGCGGTTATAAGCGAGATGGCCCCGATGACGCCGGGCAGGATCCCCCCCGGGCTGATTATCTCAAAAAAAATGCCGTAGAAGCCGAGGAGCATCAGGATATATGCCACATTGGGGTCACTTAGGGCGGAAAGCACCTTCAGCCTGAAGCTCATCGGTTTTACTATGATCCGGGCCCCTTTTGTGTTTATCACGGTTGGCCCGGCAGCGGTCACGACCCTCATGCCGTTCAATTTCTTGATGAGGCTGCCAAGGTCCGGGGCGATAAAGTTTATGACGCCGTTTTCCAGGGCCTCGCTCGCCGTTGACGAGATGCTTTCCCTCACTGCCTGCTCGGCCCATCGGGCATTCCTTCCTCTCATCTGGGCAATGGATTTTATATAGGCGGCGGCGTCGTTAGTCACCTTTTTCTCCATCGTCTTGCTGAGCTTTCCGCCAATCTCCACCGGATGGGCCGCTCCTATGTTCGTTTCAGGGGCCATTGCCGCCACATGCGCGGCAAGCGTAATGAAGACGCCGGCCGAGGCCGCCCTTGCACCGTTTGGCGCCACATAGACCACTACCGGCGTGGGGCTTGCGTTTATGGATTTGATTATTGATCGCATGGAACTGTCAAGCCCGCCAGGCGTGTCCAGCTCGATGATCAGCGCCTGGGCTGCGGTCTTGTTTGCCAGCCGGATGTTGCCCTCGATGTATTGGCTGGCGACCGGGTTTATCACTCCGTCATACTCTATGACTATGACCCGGGGCCTTCGATTCGCCGCGCCGGCCCGGGGCACGCCAAGCAGGAGCAGCAGAAGAGGGGCTGAAAGAAGAAAAAAATAGCGTGCCCTGAACATGTTATTATTCTATCCCGACTTCCGCCGCAACAAAAGCGGAATTAAAAGGAAACCCATCGCGGGGGCTGGAGCGCCGACGGTCCTTCCCCGGGCGGAGAAGCGATTTTTTCTTTAAAGGAAGCGCCAGGCTCCGGCTTGCAAATGGGGCAAAATGGCTCCCCCATGTCCAGGGGGCAGACATGCCCTCACCCGCCATGACAGGAGCAGCTGTCTTCCGGCTCACCACAGCAGGAGCATTTGTTTATCCCGTTCGCTTCATCTTTTTTCATAAGAAATTATAATCCGGGGGACGGACAAATTCAATTTTTTTTAGCCCCGCCGCCCATGGTGTTAAAATATCAACTATGAGAGAGGCCATGTTTTACGAAAAGACCGGCGGACCTGCGGTGAGGTGCTTTCTGTGCGCCCACCGGTGCGTTATAGGGGAGGGCAAAAGAGGCATTTGCGCGGTCAGGGAAAACCGGGCGGGCACGCTTTACTCTCTGGTTTACGGCAAGATCATCGCCATGAACGTTGACCCCATAGAAAAAAAACCGCTTTACCATTTTCTGCCTGGCTCGCTTTCCTATTCCATAGCGACGGTGGGCTGCAACTTCAGGTGCGAGCACTGCCAGAACTATGAGATATCCCAGTGGCCCAGGGAAAGGCCTGATGTAGACATTCCAGGCACGGACATGACACCGGAAGCGGTGGTTTCAGCTGCGGCACAGAGGGGCTGCAAGAGCATCGCCTACACCTATACGGAGCCCACCATTTTTTTGGAGTTTTGCCTTGACTGCGCCGTTCTGGCCAGAAAAAACGGCATCAGGAACGTTTTTGTGAGCAACGGGTTCATGACCCCCGAGAGCGCCTGCGCTATCGCCCCCTACCTGGACGCAAACAACATAGACCTGAAGGGCGATGAGAAGTTTTATCGTGATATCTGCCACGCAAGGGCCGCCCCGGTGAGGGAGACAATCAAGCTTATGAAGGAGAAAGGCGTGTGGGTCGAGGTCACCACGCTTGTCATTCCCGGCCATAACGACTCGGAGGAGGTGTTGCGGGACATCGTCCGGTTCATCCGGTCGGTGGACCCCTGCATCCCGTGGCATGTAAGCCAGTTTTATCCTACTTACCGTCTGCTTGACGCTCCGCCCACGCCGGTGGACACGCTGAAGAGAGCAAGGCAGATAGGGTTGGAGGAGGGTCTCAGACACGTTTACATGGGCAATGTGCCGGGGCAGGGCGGCGAGGACACGTACTGCCCTTACTGCGGGGCGGTTGTGGTTTCAAGGAGCGGTTACCGCATTCTCGACATGAAACTGAAAGGGAAAGGCATTTGTCCGGTGTGCTCCGGAGAGATCAAAGGCGAATGGGGAGTTTTTTGATCCTGAAACAGGCAAATAACCGCCGGCTGCGATGCAACCGCTGGTTTGTAGACAGCCGACCGCGATTATCGGCAGTATCTATAGGTTCTTGTATAATAAAACAATATTGGAAAACATGAAAAAACCTGAAAAAATCAAAAAAGAAAAAATTTCATAAGGGGAGAGTAGATGTTCAAAAGCGAGAAAGCCATA
>JAJYJB010000125.1 GCA_021789735.1 Nitrospirota bacterium | reverse complement strand
GGTCTCCGAAGGGTATCTGGTTCAGGACCTCGAAGTCGTTGTCCACATCGAACGCCCCCCATCCCCCGTCGCTGCCCTGCATGCCGAGCACCCAGTTTATCCCCTTCTCTATCTTCTTTTTCGCGTGCTCCTTGTCCGCGTAATTGCCAAGGAACATCAGGACCACCGCCGAGTCATCCACATCCGGGTACCAGCTGTTCTCAAATTCAAATGCCCAGCCTCCGGGCTCCAGGTCCGGCCTTTTAATGCTCCAGTCGCCTTTCCTGTTTATCTGCTTGGACTCCAGCCACTCGCAGCTCTTCACCAGGGCGGGGTGTTCTACCGGTATGCCCGAGGTGGCAAGCGCTATCGATGTAAGGGCGGTGTCCCATACCGGCGAGATGCAGGACTGGAGCACCAGCCCGTCGTCCTGCTCTATCGCAAAACGCCCCAAAGCCTCGAGCCCCTTGCGCAAAGGCGGGCTCTCCACACCGTGCCCAAGCGCCGAAAGGGCCAGGACGGAATTGACCATGGCAGGCTGTATGCCCCCCCAATCGCCTGTTTCCTCCTGGTGCTCGATCACCCATTTTTCAGCGGCCCTCAGGCCCCGCGATTTGAGCGGCCTGAGCGGAAACCTCTCCAGGCCCTTCATTGTCCTGTCAACCATGCAAAAGAACTTTTTGATGGCCGCGTGGAGCAGCTTGTCCTGGCCATGGCCGTACCCCTTGCCGCCCTTGATGAAAAGCTCGTCTATGCGCGCGCTCTCCGGGGGCTCCACAACCGGCCTCATCTCAAGGATTATTGAAAGCGGCACGAAAGTGGAGCGGGCCCAGCTCGAAAAGCTGTAGACGCTGAAGGGAAACCTCGGGGGCAGAAGCATTATCTCCACGGGCATGGAAGGCAGGTCCCTCCAGGCCACCTGGCCGAACAGGGCCAGAAATATCCTGGTGAAAACCCTTGAAGCCCCAACCCCGCCGTGGGACAATATGAACTCCCTTGCCCTTCTAAGGGGAGGCGCATCGGCGCCCAACCCGGCAAGCTTCAGGGCGAAATAGGACTCTATGGTGCAGTTGAGGTCACCCGGGCCGCCCCAGTGTATGGGCCATGTGCCGTCCGGCCTCTGCTTGTCCAGCAGGTAAGAGGCGATCATCTTGTCCCTGCGACGGTCCTCCAGGCCAAGGAAATGCAGGAGCATGAGGTATTCGGCGGTGATGGTGGAGTTCGATTCCAGCTCATACCACCAGTACCCGTCTTCGTGCTGCTCCGAAAGGAAGAAACCATGGGTCTTTTTGATCGCGCTTTCCACTTCCTGGGCAAGGTCCGGCGCCTTCGGAAATGGTTTAAGCTCGCCCTTGAACCCGGTGTGCGCTATTACAGAGTTGCCTTTAAGGGTGCGCCTTTTTTTTATTTTCATTTTTTTAGAAAAAAGTATGTTTCTGATTTAGCCATAACATATCAGACAGCCCCTTGAAAGTCAATTATATTTAGAATTCGAGGGCTTTTGGGAATCAGGATTGGCGTTTCCTGTCCCTCGTCTCGGCAAATTTCCGGGCGGCGGTGCGCACCGCATCCGGCACATCCTTGTTCCTGACAAGGAGGTGCAGGTCCTTCGATTTTAGCCATGGCAGAAAACCGAGCGAAACGCCCGGAGGGGTTTTCGCGTTCGACACCAGGTTGTATATGACCGAATAGCTCTTTACCCATTCCTTGTTCTTTGCTATCTCCCGCAGGGCCTCCTCCGGCATGGACCGCGAGCGGGCCGCCATTTCCACCTCCGAGACCGTTATCCTGGGGTTGGCCATGACCCCAAGCACCACCTGCTTGTTGGCGTCCTTAAGCAGCTGGGAGCGCGCCTCCCTGCCCGCCTTCACCGAAATGCGTATCTTCTCCCCCACCGTGAGGCCGCGGATCTTGTTGGCGATGCTCTCACGTTTGGCCTCTTCCGTCCGGGCAGGCTTTTGCCCCCCCGGCGTGCCTGCGGCCTTTTTCCCGGCGGGGCCGCCGATGCCAAGGGCCCTTGCGGCCTCAGCCCTTACCTCCGGGGGAGTGCCCGGATGATTGCAGATCAGCTTCAATATCTCCATGTTTTCGCCATTCAGCCTGAGGGCCTCCGAGAACATATTTTCATCCTCGGCTTCGTCAAGCAGTATCTCCATGGCATCGGCCGAAAGCCTGGCCAGTTCAGATACCGGATTTTCGTCCTGTTCAGCCATATATTCCCCGGATCAAAATCAAATCAAATCAAAAATCTTTTCTCAGGTGGACAAAATATTCTATGTTGCCCTTTTTCTGACCCCGGACCTCGCACTCATACTGTCCTAAAAAAGAGAGCCCCAGGGCCTGGGCGGCCTCGATAACGGACCGCACCGCCTTTTTCCTTTTCTCCTCGTCCCTCACCACGCCGCCCTTCTCCACCTCGCCCTTGCCCACCTCGAACTGGGGTTTTACAAGCGCGAGTATCTCGCCTCCCTTTTTTAAAAATTCCGCCACCTTTGGGAGCACCAGCCTAAGGGAAATGAAGGACACGTCTATCGTCGCAAGGTCGATGTCCTCAGGGACCGCCTCCCTTTCAAGATGCCTTATGTTGGTCTTTTCAAGCAGCACGACACGCGGGTCTTCACGCAGCTTGTAGTAAAGCTGTCCGTAGCCCACATCCACCGCATAAACCCTGCTCGCCCCCATCCGCAGCATGTAGTCCGTAAACCCACCGGTAGAGGCCCCCACGTCCATGACCGTCTTGCCCTGGAAGCTTGCCCCAAGGGCCTTTGCAGCGCCCGCGAGCTTCAGCGCCCCCCTGCTTGCATACTGCGGAGCGCCGCGGACCTCTATCGAGGCCCCCTCATCCACCTGCGCTCCGGCCTTCGTCTCGGCGACGCCGTCCACGTATACCAGCCCGCCAAGGACAAGGGCGGCCGCCCTCTGCCTGGTCTCCGCAAGTCCGCGCTCCAGAACGAGCATGTCCAGCCTTTTTTTCTTTTTCAATGCCTGTTATTTTCCCACAAAAAAGGTGGCAGGGTAAAGCCCGGCAAGCGGCAGGGACTCTATACTCCGCC
>JAJYJB010000063.1 GCA_021789735.1 Nitrospirota bacterium | reverse complement strand
CAGGCCTGCATGTCCCTCATCACCTCAAGCTCGTACTCCTTCCAGCCCAGGGCGGATTCCTCCACCAGCACCTGGTGGTTGAGCGAGAGTTTCAGGCCCTTGTCCAGGAGCTCCTCGTATTCCTCCTTGTTGTAGGCGATTCCACCGCCCGTGCCCCCAAGCGTGAAGGCTGGTCGCAGAATGGCCGGGAACCCGATGTGCTCGATCTGCTTCATCCCCTCTTCCACGCTGAAGACGATCGCGCTTTTGGGCACCTCAAGCCCGATGTTCTTCATTGCGGTGCGGAAAAGCTCCCTGTCCTCGGCCTTCTTTATAGAGCCGAGCCTTGCGCCTATCAGCTCTATCCCCAGCCTGTCCAGTATCCCTTTTTCGGATATCTCTACCGCAAGGTTAAGGGCGGTCTGCCCCCCCATGGTGGGCAGGATGGCCTGCGGCCTTTCCTTCTCCAGTATCTTTTCAAGCACCTCGGCGGTAAGGGGCTCTATGTAGGTGGCGTCGGCTATCTCCGGGTCCGTCATTATGGTGGCCGGGTTTGAATTTACCAGCACCACCTTGTAGCCTTCTTCCTTGAGGGCCTTGCAGGCCTGCGTGCCCGAGTAATCGAATTCGCATGCCTGGCCGATCACTATCGGGCCGGAGCCTATGATAAGTATCTTCTCTATGTCCGTTCTTTTGGGCATTTTATATTCTGAGGAATTCCTTTATCTTTGAAGTTATGTCCGCTGCGGCCCCTGCTTCCCTGCCTGCGTAGATGAGAAAGCCCTTCCCGTCTTTGAGCTGCACGCGCACGGAGTAGAACTCCATGGGCTTGTCCAGTTCCGGCAGCACCGTGTGGTGGTGCAGGGCTATCTTTTCCACCTGTTTGAGGCCCTCCGGGTTTTCGGGCACAAAGGTGGACCTCTCCGCCTCCACTTTTTCTATCTCCTCGGTCCTGAAGCTCTTTTTCTCCCTGAACGGCTCACTCAGCAGGGCCTCGCCCGTTTTTCCATTTATGGAAAACGTGAGGTATCTTTTTTTGAAGACGAATGCCCTGAAGATGTAAAACCCAGCGGCATAGGCCGCGACCGCCGCGGCATAGCGCCCGGCTCCCGCGCCGCCCAGAAGCACAAAGGCGGCCGCCGCCGGGACCGCCGAGGCAAGCATCGCGGAAAGATCGTGGCTGTAGATCAAGGGCGAAAGCACGCTGCCCTTATCCGCCATGTAGGAGGCGGTCCTGAAATTGAGCCCGCTTTCATTTATTGAAAGATCGAAATCCTTAGTGGCTGCCGTCATTGGCCAAGCAGCCTCCTGAAGCGCCTGAATATGTGCGAGGCGTCGTTTGGGCCCGGCCCGGCCTCCGGATGGTGCTGCACGGAGATGACGGGCTGCTCCGTGTGTTCCATCCCCTCCTCGGTCCCGTCGTACAGGTTTTTGTGCGTAAGACGCACGGCCCCCTTCATGCTCCTGATGTCCACGCAGTAGTTGTGGTTCTGGGAGGTTATCTCCACCTTGCCGCTCGTAAGGTCCATCACCGGGTGGTTTCCGCCGTGGTGGCCGAACTTGAGCTTGTAGACATCTCCGCCCATCGCGATGCCCAGTATCTGGTGGCCCAGGCATATGCCAAGCACCGGCTTTTTGCCTATGAGCTTTCTGGCGTTCCGGACGGCGTACGTGGTGGTCCTTGGGTCTCCCGGGCCGTTGCTTAAAAGCACGCCGTCAGGGTCCATCTCAAGGACCTCCTCGGCCGGGGTGAGGGCGGGCACTACCGTCACGTCGAAGCCCGAGGCCACGAGGCTCCTCAGAATATTGAACTTTATGCCAAAATCGTAGGCCGCTATCTTTTTCCTTTTCAGGCTCCCCTCTTTGGCTGAGACCAGCCCCTCGGGCCAACGCCAGAGGTCCTGCCGCCAGGTGTAGGGCTCTTTTGTCGAGACCTCTTTCACAAAATCGAAGGCGTCAATCGACGGGTAGGCGCGGGCCTGCTCAAGGAGCTTTGCCGGGTCCAGCTCCGTAGTGGAGATTATCCCGGTCTGCGCGCCTTTTTCCCGCAGGTGGCGCGTAAGCGCCCTTGTGTCTATCCCCTCTATGGCGGTCACGCCGTTTTCCCTCAGGTATTCCCCGAGCGGCGCATGGGAACGCCAGTTGCTCCTCATTGGCATGTATTCCTTTGCTATGAAACCCTGGGCATAGGTCTTTTCGGACTCCGCGTCCTCCATGTTCACGCCGTAACTGCCTATCTGGGGATAGGTCATCGTCACTATCTGCCCCTTGTAGGATGGGTCGGTCAGTATCTCCTGGTATCCGGTCATCGAGGTGTTGAAGACCACCTCACCTATGGCCTGGCCAGGCGCGCCAAAGGACCGCCCTTCGAAAACCAGGCCGTCCCTGAGGACAAGCAGGGCCTTTTCTCTTTTCCCCATCATGCCCGCTGCCATTCCATTACCTTCCCGCCAAAGACGGTTTTAACGACCGCCCCTTTCAGCTCCATGCCGTCAAATGGGGTGTTCTTCCCGAGTGAAATAAGGTCGCGCGCTTTAAGCACGAACCGTCTCTGCGGGTCTATCACCGCAAGCCCCGCAGTGCTGCCTTCCCGGAGCGTGCCGCCTTCTATCCTGAGCGCCTTTGCCGGGTTTTGGGTGAGTTTCCTGATAAGCTCCATCTCTGAAAGCACGCCCTGCTCAACAAGGGCCAGGGACAGCGGGACCGCCGTCTCAAGCCCCGAGATGCCGGGCGGGGCATCGTCGAACTGCCTGGACATCTTTTCCGCAAGTCCGTGCGGCGCGTGGTCTGTGGCAATGATGTCTATCGTTCCGTCCCTGAGCCCTTCCTTTATGGCCTCCATGTCTTTCTGCGTCCTTAAGGGAGGGTTTACCTTGGCATGAGTGTTAAAGCCGCCCACCGCCTCCTGCGTGAGGGTGAAATAGTGCGGGCATGTCTCCGCGGTCACGGCCACTCCGCGCTCCTTGGCTTGCCTTATCACCCGCACTCCGCCCAGCGTGGACACATGCGCTATGTGCACCCTGCCTCCGGTAAGCTCGGAGAGGGCGATGTCCCTGTATATCATCACCTCTTCGGCCACCGCCGGAGAGCCTTTGAGCCCCATGGTGGCCGACAGAAGGCCCTCGTTCATTACGCCGCCGTCAGACAGGAGCGGGTCTTCCGCGTGCGAGATTATGAGCGCGTCCAGCCCCTTTGCGTACTCAAGCGCCCTCCTCATGATAAGTGGGTTGGCAACCGGCCTGCCGTCGTCCGAGAAGGCCACGCAGCCGGCCTCCCGCATCATGTAGAGAGGCGCAAGCTCTTCGCCCATCTGCCCCTTCGTGACCGCCCCTATAGGCAGGACCCTCGCGTTGCCCTCGGCCCTGGCCTTCTTCAGGATGAACTCCGTCACGCCGGGGTTGTCGTTTACCGGGTTGGTGTTGGGCATGGCGCAGACCGTCGTAAAACCGCCGCCAAGGGCCGCCATGGAGCCAGTCCTTATAGTCTCCTTGTTTTCGTAGCCAGGCTCCCGCAGGTGCGTGTGCATGTCTATCAGCCCGGGGACCACCCACATCCCGGAGGCGTCTATCACCCGGTCCTGTCCGGAAAGATTGTTTTTGAGCTTTTTGTCCCTTGCGAAGGTCTTTACCTGCCCGTCCTCGATAAGTATGTCGGCCCCGCCGGCAAACTCCTGGGAGGGGTCTATGACATGGCCGCCGGTTATGAGTATCCTCATTGCTCTTTCCTCTCATCCAGGTGGTACATGACGGCCATTCTCACCGCAAGGCCGTTTGTCACCTGCTCCAGTATCACGGAGTTATCGCCGTCGGCCACCGCGGAGGCGATCTCTATCCCGCGGTTCATGGGCCCCGGGTGCATCACTATGGCGTCGGGCCTTGCCGCCTCAAGCCTTTTCTTTGAGAGACCCCACTGTCTGAAGTATTCGGCCGTAGTCGGGAAAAAACCCTTCCCCTGCCTTTCCAGCTGCAGCCTTAGCATCATTATCACGTCCGCCCCGTCCAGGCCTTCATCCATGCTGCTTGTGGTGCTTACCCCAAGCTCCCTGAACTCTTCAGGCAGAAGCGTTGCCGGGCCTACGAGCCATATGTCCGCGCCCAGTTTTTTTAGGCAGTAGACGTTGGACTTGGCCACTCTGCTGTGGATTATGTCCCCCACTATGGTCACTTTCAGCCCTTCGAACCCGCCTTTTTTTTCCTTGATGGTGAAGGCGTCCAGGAGGGCCTGCGTCGGGTGCTCGTTCGTCCCGTCTCCCGCGTTTATGAGGTGCGCCTTCAGGTGCCTGGAGAGCATGTGCGGGGTGCCGGAGGAAGAATGCCGGATTATTATTATGTCCGCTCCCAGGGCCTCCACGGTCAGGGCGGTGTCCAGAAGGCTCTCGCCTTTAAGGATGCTGCTGGAGGGGGCGGAAAAGTTTATCACGTCCGTGCTGAGCCTTTTTGCGGCAAGCTCGAAAGAGGTCCGCGTGCGCGTGGAGGGCTCCAGGAACAGGTTCACGACCGTTCTGCCCCTGAGCGCCGGGACTTTTTTTATGTCCCTTTTAAGTATGTCCTTGAAAGACCCGGCGGAGTTCAGGTACAGCATTATGTCCTGGGCTGAAAGCTCCTTTATGCCAAGAAGATGCCTGCCGCTTGCATGGGCCATCTTATTTTTCACCTCCGGACTCTTTGTTCCTGTCTTTCGCCTCTTCCTCCGGCACCAGCAGGACGCTGTCCGCATGGCCGTCTTCCTCAAGCAGCACTTCCACGCGCTCGCTCCTTGAGGTGGGGATGTTCTTGCCAGCGTAGTCGGCCCTTATGGGCAGCTCCCTGTGGCCTCGGTCAACAAGGACGGCTAGCTGCACGAGCGCCGGCCTGCCCATGTCCATGATGGCGTCCATGGCGGCCCTGATGGAGCGCCCGGTGAAAAAGACATCGTCCACTATCACGACCTTTTTGCCTTCCACGTCGAAGGGCATGTCCGTGCGGCTCACTACGGAGGGCTGGCGGATCCTGAAGTCGTCGCGGTAAAAGGATATGTCCAGCGAGCCCACGGGGATGCCGGCCCCCTCGGTGTTCTTTATCTTCTTTGCGATCCTTTCTGCCAGGTGCACGCCGCCCCGCTGTATGCCTACCAGGCAGAGCCCCTCCGTGCCCTTGTTCCTCTCTATGATCTCGTGGCTTATCCTCGTGAGGGTCCGCTCTATCTCTTTGCTGTCAAGGAGCTGTTTTGTCATGGTTTCAGTTTTCTCCCCGCTTTTGGGCCCAGGTTTTTGTATCAGATGGCATAAAAAAACCTTCCCCCGAGGGAAGGTCCGCTTGGCAAGGTTTTATTGTCCGTTTTTTCACGCGCTCTCCTACCTTGTTAACCTCTCGGGGCTAAATTAAAGGTTCTTGGAGTATTTAAACACAAACGGGCAGGGGAGGTCAAATCGAAAAAAAATCGTTTGGCCATATCTTTACGCAAGCCAAACGGGAAAGCGGCCTTTCTGCCGCCTTCCCGTTCTTGGTACGCTCCGCTTCGAGGAAATTTTTACTTTTTCAAACAGCCGGGTTGGAGACCATCTTTTCAAGCGCGGAGGCGTCCGCCGCCGCCTCAAGGCACCTGCCCGGCATGCACGGGGTGACCCTGCCCTTTGAAGCGTCCACGCCGTAGGAGATTATCTTGTTTGGCCTGTAAGTGTTTCTGGCTGCGGAGGCAAGCGGGCTTTTTTCCGCATCGGCCTCCACGTTCAGGACCATATAATTGTAAAACCCGTCAAGCGCGCAGAAATAGGACCCCGCATGAATGCCGAGCCCCTTTGCCCTGTCCGCAAATGCCATCAGGGAGTCTTTGGCAGCCTTCATGTAACCGTCCTTTCCGGTGATGGCCGAAAGCCTGATGAAATGCCATATGAGCTGCGCGTTGGCAGAGGGGTGCGGGATGTCCTCCACGTTCTTGAACCTCAGGCCAACAACCTCCTGCCTGCTGTCGAAAAATCCGCCTGCCTGCCCGTCCAGGGAAAAGTCCTTCTGAAGCGCCAGGGCAAGCCCCTCCGCCTTTTCAAGGAACTCCGCCTGCCCTGTAGTCTCGTAGGCGTCCAGGAGGGCCCCCGTCATATGGGCGTAATCGTCCAGCACGCCAGGCACGTCGCCGCTTCTGTAGAGCACCCCGTCCCTCAGGTTTTCCTTCAGTATCCGGTCCAGGGAAAGAAGGGCGAAATCCTTCAGATAGGCATCCCCCAGAAGCCTCCAGGCCGAAAGGTATGCGGAGATGAAAAGGCCGTTCACGGAAGAATAGAGGGTCGTGTCCACGAAGGGCGTCTCCCTGCCGGAGCGGCTGGCAAGCAGCTTGCCCTTCGCGCTTTCAATAAGCTCGCTCACCCGCTCTGCATCGAGCCCCGTCTTCCGGGCTACATCACCGGCCTCCATGGCAATGAAAAGCACGTATTTCTTCTTCCCGTCATGCGGCATGGCCCCGTTCTCATGAAGGAAATGCAGGGACGCAACCGCAAGCTCGTCCCCTTCAAGCGCGCTTTTGAAGTCTTCCTCCGTCCATGTGAAATAGCCGCCCTCGTCCTTTGGCGTTATGTCCGCGTCCTGGCTTGAATAGAACCCGCCCTGCGGGTCCGAAAGCACGCTTTTTGCGAAATCTATTATCCCGAGCGCGGTCTTTTTAAAAAGCGGCTCCCCGAAAAGGTAAAACCCCTCCACGTAATTTACAAGAAGCCATGCGTTGTCTTCGGCCATCTTCTCGAAGTGCGGGATTATCCACGAAGCGTCGGTGGAATACCTGTGGAACCCGCCCCCCAACTGGTCATAGACGCCGCCCGTTGCCATGCTCATCAGCGTCCTTCTTACCGCATCGCCCAGCGATGGGCTTTTTTCCATAAAATACCGCCCGGAAAGAAATCTTATGGCCCCGGGCATGGGGAATTTGGGATATTTGCCAAAGCCGCCGTTTTGAGGGTCGAACTCCTTGAGCATGTCCATCTCCGCGTCCTCAAGGCAGGAGGCGTTTATCTTTTCCTCGCCGCCCTCCGCCGCGGGCTGCTCCAGACTTGAAAGAAGCCCGTGCCTCAGGTGCTCCATGACGCGCTCGGAATACTCGTGGGCCTTCTCCCTGTTCTGGGAATAGAACTGGGCCACCTCCGCAAGAACCTTCTTGAAAGCGGGCCTGTCCATGGAATCGGCGGGTGGAAAGTATGTGCCGCCGTAAAACGGCTTGCCCTCCGGCGTAAGGAATATGCTGAGCGGCCAGCCGCCGCCATGCCCCATCGCGGCAAGCGCCTCCTGGTACCGCCTGTCTATATCGGGGCGGAGGTCCCGGTCTAATTTTATGCAGACAAAATCCCGGTTCAGCATCTCCGCCACCTCCGGGTCCTCAAAGCTCTCTTCGGCCTGCACATGACACCAGTGGCACCATCCGGCCCCTGAACTGAGGAATACGGCCTTGCCCTCCTGCTTAGCCTTCGTGAAGGCCTCCTCGCAGTATGGCATCCAGTTTATCTTCTGCCTTGCGGCCTTCCGCAGGTACGGGCTTTTCTCGTCCGCGAGCTTTTTCATCTCATCTCGTCCTCCCTTTTCAATTGATTATAACATCCGCATTCCCGCCCCCAGCCGCGCCGGGGATTTTTCAGAGAAACAGAAAAAACGAAAACCAGAATGGCCACCGATTATCAAACAAAATTCGGACGAGGCAGGAGGCGCTTGAGCCGCCATTGGTTGTTTTCGTTGCCAATGACGGCGAAGCAAAGCGGCCGCATCTCCTTCCGTCTGAGCCAAAGGCGAGTTCAGGAGATGCAGCGAAGCGAGCCATGCAACGGCAGAAGAGAACCGTAGAGAGCGAACCCGCCTCCGGGGAAAAATCAATAAACTGCGCCTTACCTATTTTTCTTCGATTTTTCTTCGATATGGCCAAATGTGGCCAAATGTTGACATGGAGCCCTTAAAGCAATTAAAATTTTAGTCTCAAGGGCGATTAGCTCAGCGGGAGAGCGCTGCCTTCACACGGCAGAGGCCGTGGGTTCGAAACCCTCATCGCCCACCATGTTTTTCCACTTTTCTTCCCATGAACTGAAGCGATCCGCACGAAACCGGTCCTGAGCTGGAAGTGTAAGATTTTTCTTCATCTGTAAGGTTTCCCTTACACATTGATTGTCATGTTTTTTATTAAAAAAATTTAAAAACAATAAGTTATGTAATGGCATTTTTTTTGCATTAATCAAAGTAACAAGTTTTTTAAACAAACAATAAACGTTAAAAAGATTGCGGGGAGGCAAATCATGAAGTGGATCAAAGGGTTTTTCTTTGTGGCAACGGCCGCCTTTCTTGTCTTAAGTCTTGAGCCTGTCTATGCGAATTCCATGTATTACGCTTCCGGCACGAGCGTCTCTGCCTCTGCCTCATGGCCGGCTCCCGCGGGCCAGCCATACTCGTCATACACCACGCAGCCAGGCGTTACGGCAGGCGGCAGCGGCAGCGGCACCAGTTACGAGTATTACAATTACCAGGCATATCCATATTCCTTTGGCGGTTCGGCTTCCGCATGGGCAAACGTGGGCATGGGCGTCAACCATGTCTACACAACCGCCAGCGCCACGCAGACCCAGGCGGCGGAGAAATTCCCAGTTGCAGCCGGACAGCAACAGCATGGCACAAGGACAAAGCAACTGGGGAGACACCATAACGATCACTTCCGGCACCCTGCCGGTGGGCACGCAGGTCGAACTGGAAACCACATTCAAGCTTAACGCCTCAGCCTCGGCCGATCCGTCCTGGGCTACGGCGCCATGGGCTGCGATATGGACCGAGAATGCCTATCCCACGTTCGCGGGCTCTGTTTACTCGGACATCGCTACCACTGGCGGATGGAACTTGTATGAAGGCAACCTCATATACCAAGCTGGAAATCAGGCGAATCTGCCAAATTCTTCCACTGACCCTGCCACATCGATAACTGTGGATTCGTATGTTGACGTGGGTTCGACCTATGACATCGGAAATTACCTGAAGGGGACATCTGGCGCCAGCGCCGGATGGACAGATACAACTCCGGCCTATTTCATCGGGGGGCATCGGCAACGATGGATGCAGGGGACACCGCCCTATACACCCTCAATATTCTGGATCCCGATGCCTCTTACACAAGCGGCAGCGGCCAGATATACGATCTTTCCCATGAAGAACCCACCTCAGTCCCCGAGCCGCCTACCTTCCTTCTCGTCGGTCTTGGCCTTGCGGCAATGGCGGCGTGGGGCGTGAAATACAGGAGGGTCCGATCGGTTTAGCACGCGACTTTTACATCTACGGTTTTATTGAGGGCCCGCTTGCGCGGGCCCTCTTTTTTGGCGAGAGGACATTTTGCGGACTCCCTGGACGGCACGTGTCCAGAAATGAAGAACGGCTCCTTTGAGTTGCCGCTCATATTCGCCCCGGTTTTTAACTCGCAAGGCTGTCCATTCAAGCAAAATAGGCGCTAATATTTCCATGTGAAAAAAAGCCCTTTCCGGCGCCAAAGCCTGTTGACAGGCAAATCTAAAAAACATATAGTATTTTCAGTAAATTTTTTCTTTTTTGGGAGGACACAATGCCTGACATAATAGACCTGATAAAAAAGCAGGGCGAAAAGCGGGTTGCCGATATCCACGAGCTTACCGGCAAGCTCTCCGAGCAACTCAAGCACTTGATAAGCCTGATACCTGAGGAAACTCGCAACAAGAATTTGGAGACGTTCCTCAATGACATCAGAAAAGGCGTCCTCGGAGAAGGGGCGCCGCGCCGGGGCCCAAAGCGCGGCAGGCGGCCGTCCGCTGCCAGTCGGACCAAAAAAACAAAGGCTGCACCTGGCGCCAGGCCCGCCGCAAAACGGGGCAGGAAGAAAAAGGAAGCAAAGCCTGAGGAGACCGCAGAGAAAACGGCCTAGGGCATCCTTCCAGCTGGCCGGAATTACTAAAAAAATCCTCTGGTTTTTGCCGGAGGATTTTTTTTTATTAGCGTGAAAAAACTCAAATGGAGCAGGATAGCAGGGAAATCTAGCGGACCGCGTGGTCTTTTTTGCGGGGGCGGGCCTCTTCCGGAAAAGCCCGCCCCTTTTTTAAAACACCGTCAGGCGCTCACTGGCATTCGCAATACCATAAGTCCGTGCCGGTGCCTTTTTTGGCAGTGCACGAGCTCTTGTTGTTATCGGATGCAACCTGGTCGCATACGGACTGGGCATCGGACTGGCGGGATGCGGCAAATTCCGTGGACCTGTTTCCGGTCAGCGTAGGCGGATACGCCCCCGTGGCATTGGACATCCCGCCAGGGGACATCTGGGCATAAAGCATATTGGACGCTCGTGCCTGAACAACAGGTGTGCCCTGGGCCATGCTCGTCATCACGCCCGCAAAAAGCGCCACAATGAAGACTATCGCCAATACGATGATAACTTTTGCTTTCATATTTTCCGTCTCCTTTTCTTGTTGTTTGCCGCGGTCTGCACCGCATTAAAAAACGCTATCTGCCTCAGGCCAACAAATGCTTTTGGTTTCCGTCCGCATCGGGATAAGTTTTCCGTTTTTTTGAGGGGGTGTGCCCTGCACTTGGAAAGGCCGCGCCTGAAATAAAAGAAACACAAAAACCTACTTTTTATATACCAAAGCTGCGCGCGCTTGTCAACAGGGTTTTTTTGCATTTTTATTTTTATTTCTGTTTTATTCGATCAGCGGGCTTCTCAGGGAACCATCCGGAGAGGCGAAACTTTATTTTCCAGGACCCGGTACAGCATGCTCACTCAATCATATATACCGGGAGGTTAATCGGCACAAAGCACGTACCTGAAAAATAAGAAAGGTTTTCCGAAAAAAGTCCCCGGGGAGGGTTTTAGCCTCCCCGGGGTGGGATCCAGGGGTTAGGGAAAAAGACTAATACAGACCCATCTGCAGGTCCTTCATTTTAAAACCTGTATTGAAGCATCGTGGTCACAGTGTCAAAATTCTGCGACTGAGCGTTTGCCTCCTGGCCGAAATCCGTCCTGGAGTACTGCACCGTCACCCTGAGGTTCTCTCCCTCTATCAGGTAGTTCAACCCGGCGCCGGTCCAGGTGATGTCCTGGTTCATTACGCCAAGCAGGTCGGCATACCTCCATTTTTCATACCGCACGAAGGGCTGGACCTGGCCCGGGCCTATCCTGCGAGGAAGCAGATAGGCGGCCTTGACGTACCAGCCGTTTTTCTGGCCGTCCTGGCCTATGCTGTTGGGGTCCGGGTTGCTTCCCTGGTACGCGTTGTTGAACGACTCGTCGAGATAGGCCGCGGAAAGGGTGACGGCCGAATTCCCGTGGTCAAGCGGATACTCCATGAAGCCGTCCGCCGTCCAGGCATAATACGTCTTCGCCCCGGTCTTCGCGACCGTGTTGTCGTACACGGCATCGGGCTGGAACTGGCCTGCCACTCCAAAGGTCAGGACTTTCTTTTTCCCGAGGTACGTGCCCTTGTAACCATAGGCGTACTCAGGGCTCCACGGGGAGAAAGAGAACCTGGCCGTATACATGAAGTTGTCCTGCGGCGAGTCGTTGCCCATATTGCCTTTTGAGACCTCGAACCGGTACTGGCTTTTGATGCTTGGCAGGTTTCCCCAGAACACTACGCCGGTGTCCCTGCTGTGCTCCAGGGTATAGATGAAAAGCGAGCGGTCCAGGGTGAGGGGCACGAAGCAGTCCTCCAGGTTTTCCCTCGTGAACTGTATCTTCTGCTTCCCGGCATATATCCTGAACTCATTGCTGAAATCCGCCATGAAATATGCGTCCAGCACTGAGAATTCGGAGCCGGGGGTGTCGGTGACGCCGAGGTCGTCGATGTTCCTGGTCCCGACATACTCTAGCTGTGTGATCGCACCGTACTTGCTGTTGCCGTGCAGCCAGACCGTGAGCCTGTTGCGTCTGAAAAACAGGTCGGTGGAATTGCCTTGCCCGTTGCTGCCGGAGCCCTTGTCCCTCCACACGCCGTAAAGCTGGCCCTGAAGGGCCATTTTGATAAAAGCTCCCTGGTCGCCTATAACAATGGGAGGCAACGCGCGGGCGGTGCCTGCCGCAAGAAAGAGCGACACTGCAAATAGCGCTATAATTAGCGCCGTTCTTTGCGCTCCCTTCATGACCTTCCTCCTCCCCCATTTAAAGACAGGGCTTTGTTTTTATTGGGCGCAATTTTGTTTGCTAGCATCCTATGTTCCCTCCTCCCGAGCTGCTGCTACTGCTGCCGCCGCTGCTGGAGAAATAGGCGCTGTCCTGCTCATTTATCTGGTTCAGGTCCGTATCAAATGAGTTGACGGAATAAGTGCCTCCATCGGTCGCGTCTTCTATGCCGGTGCAGTTTCCGATTGCGACCTCGTTGAAGGTCAGGTTTGCCGTCCGCTGGGGGGTATCCGTCCTCCACGGGGAGCTGGGGGACAGAGGGCCGCAGTTTGCGGTCGAGGCCAGCATGCCCCATTGGCTCCATGAGCCGTCGTAGTTCTCTACGTTCCAGCCAAGCACGGCGTCGATGGCCACGAAGGCCCCGGCGGCGATGACACCCGTGCGGCAGTGCACAATGATCGTTTGTGTGGAGTTGATCCCGTGCTGCGCAAGCATCGCGGCCATGTCCGAAGGGGAAAGGAACACCTTATAGGTCTGGGTCTTGCCCGTGACCGTCTTATAGAAGAAGTTGCTGTTTACGGCTATAGCGCCATTGATGTGGCCTTCGAAGGCCACCCAGGTCTTGGGCTGCCATACGCCGGGGGTCTGGTCCTTGTCACCGCTGTAGGAGGACTTTGTATCGTAACCGTCGCCGTCCTCGCCTCTGGCGTCTATTACGGCGGTGTTATAGTCTTTCCCGTCCGCGAAGTTTATCATGTCCATAAGGGAAGCCCTGAGGTCACCCCTGAAGGACGGGTTGTCCCGCACGCTGTATGTGGAAGGGGTAACGGCCGGCGAGGAGGCGGTTGTCAGCCCGTACTGGTCCGCATAGGCGGCGTCAAGGCCGTTTAAGACCTTGAGCCTGTCCTTGGGAAATCCCCAATAGCGGAAGGTCCAGTACGCCCTTCCGACGGTCCAGTATGGAGAAACGCTCTTTGCCGTCGAATCCGAACTGGTAAACACAATAGTCGTGTTCTGGTCTATCCCGTACTTCTTGACAAGGGCGTCCATCGTGGGGCCGTCAAGGACCATGTTGACGTCCGTAAGGACACCTTCGTTGCGGTTTTCATAAAGGCTGCTGGAGTTCACCCACTGGGCCCCGGGAATGTGGCCGGCAGCGTAGTCGGCCGCGCTGCCAAAGTCCAGTATCACCACCCTGTCGAAGCCCGTCCCGTTCACCTTCCCGCTGTCAACCCAACTCTTGACAGTAGCCGCGTCCACTACAACTCCGGTAGAGGTGGTGGAGGGGGTGGAGTAGCTTGATGTCCCTCCCCCGCCTCCACAGCCCTGGAACGTAAGAGCGAGAACAGAGGCCAGGGCAACGAGCAGCAGGAGGCCCGTTCTCCTCTTTGGCAAGCTTGTCATAATTACCTCCCCAAGCATCTTGGTCGTTTCTTTTTTAATTTTCCTTAGGCTTTTCCCCCGCAAAAAAACTTGTCACTTCTGTATCAGAAAAATAAACTCACCTCCTTCGTCCCTCTGGGACAAAAGCTTGTATCCGGCCCTCTCGCATAGCGAGGGGATGGAGTGTTTGACGCTGCTGTCGTTTGCCCTGACCTCCAGGGTTTCCCCCGCGCACATCGTTTTAAGCATGCTCATGGTCATGACCATGGGCCTGGGGCAGACAAGCCCCTTCACATCGAGTCTCCTGGTCGAGGCGTCCCCGCCAGTTTCTCCCATATTGCCGCTCATATCTTCCTCCTGTATGTTTTTGGCGCCTGATCCCGCGGATCAGCCTTCCATGTATTTCTTGAACGTCCTGCCGCTGAACCACGTCATCACCAGGGCCCACAGAACGATCAACCCGATCATCAGCGCGACCGCAAGGGGATAGCTGTGGAGGATGTGCGGCAGATACACGTTCCTTATGTTATGGGAGCCATAAGGGGCAAAGTAGTGTTTGAACCACGGTTCGTTCCTCATCGGGAACAGCCAGGATGAGACGCATATGAGGGTCAGCAGCCCTACCCATATCTTCACTTGGCCCTCCGCTGTCCTCCAGAGGCTGTCGCTTACGCACGCCCCGTTCAGCGCCATGCCGATGCCAAAGAGGGCCCCCCCAAGCACAATGCCTATCCCCGCCGGGCTCACGGCAAATATCTCCGCGTATGCCAGGTCCGGATTGGCTGCGGCAAGGAGCTTCATGGGCAGGAATCCCAGTATCAGGAGGATATACAAAAAAGCTATCGCCCTTGACATGTCCGCGAACCCGGAAAGAAATGGCTCGCGGTAGGCATGGGCAAAGCATATCCCCCCCCGCTGCATGGCGAACCCTGTAAGGGTGGCCGCGGCGAACGAAAGGGCGAGGGCGGGGTAGCCCATGTTGCCGAACCTGAAGAGTACCGCTATCATTACCAGCACCAGCCCTATGGCAAGGTACGGTTGGTACCTGATAGACTTGGGTTCGCCCCCGTCCGCGTTCTCGGGGAGCATGGGCCATATGGTCCTCGTTTTTTCAAAGTGCATGAGCGGCTTGTACCCGGCCCCATCGGCGAATGCAAGGTCAATAGATGACACTCGTCGCTTTTCGAGCAGCACGATCAGCTTCGCCCCGAAATAGGAGCCTATGGTCATACCCACTATCATGAGCAGCGCCTGCACACCCATGGCGCCCGTGTTCGTGGTGCTTGCCAGCGGGCAGCCGAACATGAAGATTGTCCCGAAACCCATCAACACGCCCCCGCTGACAGCAAGGCCGTACTCGCTCTTGTCGAGCGGCACCTTAAGAGCAAACTCCTTTGCCAGGAGGGCGGCTATAAGCCCCCCGAAGAGGATGCCAAGCATGGTGCCCACCGTGGGCTCAAGCATGGGGTTCGGGAGCTGCCTGAAGAAATTGATGGTCCCATTGGGCCAGATATAGCCGCTGAACGGATAATGCGGCAGCCCTATCTTGCCAAGGAGGTTGTCTATCAGCCCCCCAAGTTCCTTAAGCCCCAGGAATGTGCCCAGGGGCTTTGCCTGATCGTAGGGGTTGTCTCCGCTCACGGTCCTGGCCAGCGACCATGTGGCGATGCCATAGGCCATGATGCCCGAGATGGCCATGAAAAGGGCCGCAAGCCAAAGGGGCCATTTCTCACGGAAGAACTTCTTGTACCAGGCCTTGAACCAGCCTGCTATCCCAAAATCAAAATCATCCATGTTTTGGAGCCCTCCCTTCCTAGCATCCGCCTACGCCGGCAGGAAGAAGCATGAACTGGATTATTCCGCTGCCTAATTCCTTTTTGGTCTTGGCGTCCACCATCACAACCAGCATGTTGAACTTGCCCAGGGGCATTCCAGGCGGACATTCAAATTCGGCCTTAGCCCTGGCC
>JAJYJB010000062.1 GCA_021789735.1 Nitrospirota bacterium | reverse complement strand
CCCAGGTCTATGCCTATGGCCTTGCCCATTCTATTAAGTCCTCCTTCATACTTTTGATTTTTTAAAAGTTTTAATTCAAAAATCTAAAAAAATAAATATCTAAAGCAGGCAACAAAAAAATAAAAAATTACTTTTCCTTCTTTTTGGACACGACGACAAGAGACGCCCTGAGGACCTTGCCGTTGTGCACGTAGCCGGTCCTCAACTCCTCCACCACGGTGTTGTCCTCCACATCGTCACGCTCCGCTTGAGATATGGCATGGTGGACCTGAGGGTCAAAGGGCCTGCCAAGAGCGTCGATGGGCTTAAGCCCCCACTTCTCCAGCACCCTTTTAAGCTCCCTGAAGGTCATCTCAACGCCCTGGGAAAGCCCGGTGGGCCCGCCCGTGGCGTGCTTCAAAGCGGTCTCAAGGTTGTCAAACGTCGGCAGGAGCTCTTTGATAAGGTCTTCTCCGGCGCGCCTGATCATCTCCTCTTTTTCCCTGGAGACCAGCTTCTTGTAGTTCTCGAACTCGGCGTAGAGCCTCAGATATCTGGACTTTTCTTCCTCCAGCTCCTTTTCGAGCTCCTGGATGACCTCCTGGGGCGGTCTCTCCTCCACAAGGTTTTCCGTCTCCTGGCCTGCTTCTTCGTGCTGACTGTCTAAATTGTGTTCGCCCGCCATATGGGTCTTCCTGCTCCTTTTCATCGTGAAAGCGCCTCCGTAATGAATCTGGCGGCGGTCTGGACCATGGCTATGGCCCTGGGGTAATCCATTCTCGTGGGGCCTATTACGCCAATGCTGCCTGCGACCTTGCCGCCCTGCTTGTAGGTGGAAACGACCAGACTCAGGTCCTTCATCTCCTTGACAGGGTTTTCCGAGCCGATGAGCACCGATGGCCCCTCGACCTCAGCCCCAACCTGCTCCAGGAGCCTGAGCATGAAGTGCTTGTCCTCTATGGCCCCGGCTATCTCCTTGATGCGGCTGGAAAAGTCCGGCAGGCCGATGAAATCCGAAAAACCGCAGACATAGATATCGCCGGGAGGAAATGTGAGCGCCTCGCGGCATATCTCCACGGCCTTGGTTATCAGGATATCACATAACGCTTTTTCCCTCGACATCTCTTTTATGAGCTTAAGGCGTATCTCATCGAGAGTGTAACCGGAGAACTCCTGGTTCAGATAATCCGATATCCGCCTGAGCGTCTTCTGGGAAAGCATCTGGCCGGCCTTTATGAGCTTGTGCTTTATGGGCCCCTCGTCCGTGATCAGCACAACGGCTATGTAGTCCGCCCGGTAGCCGAAGAGCTCTATGCGGTTAAGGGTGCTCCTGCCCGATTTCATGGGCGCCGCCAGTCCCAGATATCTCGAGTGCTCCGACAGGGTCCTGGCAGCCCTCTCCAAAAGGCCGTCCAGGTCCTCCCGCGTGGCCTCAAGCCTCGATATAAAGGACTCCAGAAAGGCATCCTCCATCTCCTGGCGCCTGGCAAGGTAGTCCACGTAAAAACGATACCCCCTGTCAGTGGGGACCCTCCCCGCAGACGTGTGCGGTTGCACAAGGAACCCGAACTCCTCAAGGTCCGCCATTATGTTCCTTATCGTGGCCGGCGACAGGTTGAACGAGTATGTCTTCGTTATGAACCTGGAGCCGACCGGCTCATTGGTGTTTATAAAACTCTCCACGATCGCAAAAAGCACCTTCTCAGTGCGCTCGTTAAGCATGTTTTGTTTTCGCTCCCTCTTGCGCTAAGGCAAAACCAAAACCTTCCATTTCTCTTTTAGCACTCCCGCAACGAGAGTGCTAAATTAATTTAGCAACTTATGGAGCACGCTGTCAAGAGGCAAAAAACAGGGGACATGAAAGTGCAGAAGGCGTGGGAAACGGGCTGCGGGGCTACCGCTGCAGAAGGGGGAGCGGCCCCGTCAATCGTTCTTTATCCTGGCCTTGAGGCCCCAGCCCAGCCTGTCCGACATGAGCTTTTCGTAGAACTTCCTCGTGAGGAAGGAGCTTGCGTGTATCTCGTCGTCGTAGTACCTGGTTTCTATCTCGAACGGACGCCTGGCCTTGCGCGGGTCCAGGGAGAGGGAGCCCACGGCGAAGGTCCACCAGTAGCCGGGATAGGTCGCTATGGGGGTCGCGTACAGGTCTACTACCGGGAAGGCGTTTTTAAGTATCTCCTGCACCTTGGTTACCGTCTCCCTGTGGAACATGAGAGACTCCGAATGAGTGACAAAAAAGCCGTTTTCTCCAAGACAGTTTTTGACGGAGGAAAAAAACTCTTTTGTGTACAGGCTCCGCGCAAAACCGATGATATCGGTAGAGTCTACGATTATGGCGTCTATGCTTCCCTTCGGGGCCTTCTTCACGAACTCCGCCCCGTCCATGGCCTTTATCTCCACGCGGGTGTCGCTGCTGCCGCGGGATATCTCAGGGAAGAATTTCCTAGAAACCTCGATGACCTTCTCGTCTATCTCTATGAAATACACCTTTTTTACGCTCTTGTGCTTGAGGACCTCCCTCACCACGCCGCCGTCCCCGCCGCCTATGACAATTACCTGTTTCGGGTCGGGATGGGCATGCATGACCACGTGCGTGATCATCTCGTGATAGAAGAACTCGTCGGCCTCGGTCATCTGCACTACGCCGTCCAGAAGCAGCATCCTGCCAAAATCTGGGTTCTCTATGACCATTATCTCCTGGAACCGGCTCTTCTCCTTGTGGAGTATCCTGTCCACCTCGTAGGAGTTCTGCACCGGAACAAAAGGCGCGTTTTCGAAAAATTTGATCATTTTATTTTTCCCACCTCCTAGATCATCAAGGTCTTCGGAATGGCGAACCCGTTGAACTCCGACGCATACGAGATGGTGTACGCCCCGCAGGACAGGATGAGCACGGTGCTGCCTATCTCCGGCTCCTGGAGCATGACGTTCTTGTCTATCACGTCAAAGCCGTCGCAGCTTGGCCCGGCTATCGTCCAGTTCTTTTTTCCGCCCCCCGTGTCTTCCGTTATATAGCAGTACTTGATGCCGCCTATGCTCTCCATGAGGCCGTTGAACACGCCAACATCTATATGCAGCCAGTTCTCATCCCCGCGCTTGGACTTGCCGATCACCTGGCAGGCATAGACGCCGGCGTCGCCCACCACACCCCTGCCGGGCTCTACGAAGACATCTATGCCTGGAGGGAAAAGCTCGCCTATCAACACGTCTATGTTCTTTTCTATCTCCTCTATGTCCACGACGTTCTTCGTGTACTTTACAGGGTATCCGCCGCCAATGTTCAGCACCCTCATGTTTATGCCCTTCTGGGTGGCCATTTCCCAGAGGATCTTTGCCTTGTACAGGGCATTGTCCCAGTTGTACAGGTTCGTGCACTGGGACCCCACATGGAAGGTTATACCCACCGGGTCGAGCCCCTTTTGGGCGGCGTAGGTCATCAAGGAGATGCCGTCGTCTATCTCCACCCCGAACTTCTTGCTCAGGGGCCATTCGCTGCCCTCATTGGGGACCGAAAGCCTGATATAGACCTTCGCGTCCGGCACGATGGACGCTATCTTGTCCACCTCGTCCCTGGAATCGTAGGCATAATATTTTATCCCGTATTCGGCGGCCCGCTTCATGAACTTGAACGTCTTTACGGGGTTGCTCGTTATTATCCTGTCTGCCGAAACGCCCGCCTTTGCCAGCGGCTCAAGCTCCCCCTCGCTCGCTATCTCGAAATTAAGCCCCATGCCGTCCAGCAGCTCTATCACGCCGCTTGCGGCGTTGGCCTTTACGGCATAAAAGACCTTCGAGTTCCTTATGTTCTTCCCTATGACATTGGCCTTTTTCCTGAGCCGCTCGCTGTCCATAAGCAGCGCCGGAAGCTCCACGTCGTTGGCATCCAGAAAGGACAGGAAGTTAAGGAGCGACGTCTTTGATATCAGCTCCCTGTGAAAAGGCTCTATCTTGAATATTTTCGTCATAAAAACTCCGGCACAAGATTCTTATTTTGAATTTTTTGGTCCTTAACGTCTTCGGGGCCCGCGGGCCCGTCCGGTCTATTATACCCCGGCCACGCGCTTTTTTTGCCGTCCCCTCATTCGGCCTCCTGCCTTTTCGGGCGCTTCTGGTACTCCAGGACCTTCTTCCTCAGCCTGATGGACCCGGGGGTGACCTCCACCAGCTCGTCCTCCTTTATGAACTCCAGCGCCTGCTCAAGCGACAGCACCCTCGGAGGCACAAGCCTCAGGGCCTCATCGGCGTTGGACGCCCTCATGTTCGTGAGCTTTTTCTCCTTCGTGACATTAACGTCTATGTCCACCTCGCGCGAGTTCTCCCCTATTATCATCCCCTCGTAGACCTGGACGCCGTCGCTTATGAAGAGCGTGCCCCTGGGCTGCAGATGGAAAAGGGCATAGGCAGTGGACGCGCCCTTCCTGTCGGCCACGAGCGCCCCGGTCTGGCGCTTGGACATCGGGCCCTGCCACGGCTCGTATCCCATGAATATGTGATTGAGCAGGCCGGTGCCTTTCGTGTCTATCAGGAACTGAGACCGGAAGCCTATGAGCCCCCTTGAAGGTATCTGGTATTCCAGCCGCACCCTGCCGTGGTTGTTGTTTTGCATCCTTAGCATCTTGCCCTTCCTTGTGCTCACCTGCTGGGTTATGACGCCCACATGCTCCTCCGGGATGTCTATGACCAGGTGCTCCATCGGCTCCTTCAAGACGCCGTCTTCCCTCTTTGTTATTATCTCCGGCATCGAGACGGAAAGCTCATACCCCTCGCGCCGCATCATCTCGATAAGTATGGCAAGCTGGAGCTCCCCCCTGCCCATCACGATAAATGAGTCCGTGCTGCCGAAATCCACGCGGATGCTCACGTTGTACAGGAGCTCCTTTTCAAGCCGCTCCCTCAGGTGCCTTGAAGTGACGAACTTCCCCTCCCGGCCGGCAAACGGGGAGGAGTTTATCGAAAAGACCATGGAGATGGTAGGCTCGTCCACGGCAATCCTGGGCAGGGCCACCGGGTTGTCCGGATAGGCTATGGTGTCCCCTATGTTTATGCCCTCCACACCGGCAAGAGAGATTATGTCCCCGGCCATTGCAGACTCTGTCTGCACCCTCTTTAAGCCCTCAAAGCCGTAAATGGCGGAGATCTTGGCGTTTTTTATCTCCCCGTCCTTGCCTATTATGGCCACGGGGTTTCCGTGCTCCAGGCGCCCGGAGAATATCCTTCCTATGGCGAGCCTGCCCTTGTAGTCATCGTAATCGATGTTCGTGACCAGGATCTGCAGAGGAGCGCCCTCCGTGAATTCGGGGGCGGGTATGTGCTTTATGATCAGGTCGAAAAGTGGCCTCAGGTCCTGCGGGGGGGACGACAGGTCGGTTGTGGCCAGTCCCGCCTTCGCGTTCGTGTAGACGATGGGAAAGTCGAGCTGGTCCTCCTCCGCGTCCAGGTCTATGAAAAGGTCATAGACCTCGTTCAGGACCTCCTGTATGCGGGCGTCCGGCCTGTCCATCTTGTTTATGACCAGCACAGGGGTGAGCTTCAGTTCAAGCGCCTTTCTGAGGACGAACCTCGTCTGCGGCAGCGGCCCCTCCGAGGCGTCCACAAGCAGAAGAACGCCGTCCACCATCTTCAGGGTGCGCTCCACCTCTCCGCCAAAATCGGCATGGCCGGGCGTGTCCACTATATTTATGTTGCACCCCTCATACTTGACGGCCGTGTTCTTGGCCATTATGGTTATGCCCTTCTCGCGCTCCAGGTCTATATTGTCCATCACGCGCTCTTCCACCTGCTGGT
Organism: Nitrospirota bacterium; assembly: GCA_021789735.1. Next base: position 9,926 of record JAJYJB010000062.1, on the reverse strand, counting down.
TGGCCCGGAATATGCCGGACTGCCGCAGCATGGCGTCCACCAGGGTGGTCTTCCCGTGGTCGACATGGGCTATTATGGCGATATTACGCAGGTCCTCTCTCTTTACTGTCATCTGCAATCAAAACCTCGCTTTTCCAGATTAGCCTACTAGTATAACCTGAAACGAGGGGAAAACGGGAGGGGCGGCCGTCCTTCCATTTACACCGGCCTCCGCAAGCATGTAAAATATCCCGTGCCGCAGATTAATTAAAATAAAATAAAAATCCCCTGGGGACATGGGGCCGGAGCGGAAATGATATCCAGATATACAAGGCCCAGGATGGGCCGGCTGTGGACGCTAGAGAGCAAATATGAAAAATGGCTTGAAGTGGAGCTTGCCGTCTGCGAGGCCTGGGCCGAAAAAGGCCGCATCCCGCAGGCCGCGCTCAAGGAGATAAAGCAGAAGGCCGGCTTCGATACCGCAAGGATAGACGAGATAGAGGCCAGCGTAAAACACGACGTCATAGCGTTCCTTACGAGCGTGGCCGAGAAGGTGGGCCCGGCCTCCAGGCACATCCACATGGGGCTCACCTCCTCCGACGTGGTGGACACCGCCCTCGCGCTGCAGATGAGGGAGGCATCGGACATCATAATAAAGGATGTAAAGGACCTCCTTGCCGTCCTCAGAAAACAGGCTATTGCCCATAAAAATACCGTCTGCATGGGCAGAAGCCACGGCGTGCACGCGGAGCCAATGACACTGGGGCTCAAGTTCGCCCTCTGGCACGAGGACATGCGCAGGAACCTGGAGAGGCTCCGGGATGCCAGGCAGGTCATTAGCACGGGCAAGCTCTCCGGCGCCATAGGGACGTTTTCCAACATCCCCCCTGAAATAGAAGAGAGCGTATGCAGACGCCTGGGGCTCAAACCGGAGCCCGTGGCCACGCAGGTCATCCAAAGGGACAGGCACGCGCAGTACCTCCTTGCGCTGGCCCTTGCCGCCGCGGGGATAGAGAAGATAGCGGTAGAGATAAGGCACCTCCAGCGCACCGAGGTGCTGGAGGCCGAGGAGCCGTTCGCCAAAGGGCAGAAAGGTTCCTCGGCGATGCCGCACAAGAGAAACCCCATCGGGGCCGAGAACCTCTCGGGCCTCGCAAGGGTGGTGCGCTCAAACGCCATCGCCGCCCTGGAGGACATCGCGCTCTGGCATGAAAGGGACATCTCGCATTCCTCCGTGGAACGGGTGATCATACCTGACAGCTCCATCCTTGTTGACTACATGCTGGCAAGACTTACTGATATACTTGGAGGACTGCTTGTCTACCCTGAAAGGATGAAGGCCAACATGGAGCGCAGCCACGGCCTGTACAATTCCCAACGCGTGCTCCTGGCGCTCACGCAAAAGGGCATGTCCCGGGAGGACGCCTACAGGCTGGTGCAGAAAAACGCCATGAAGAGCTGGAAGAAGGGGGAGAGTTTCCTCAAGCTCCTCCTGGCAGACAAGAAAGTGACAAGGCTTCTGGGCAGGGCCGGGTTGAAAGGGCTTTTCACCATGGAGCCTTACCTGGAGAACGTGGATTATATATTCGGCAGGGTATTTGGCGATGATGTTTTAAAGGCCGCTTCCGGAAAAAAGGCCGCGGCCGGCAGGCGGAAAATAAGATCATTAAATAAGTAGGACCCATCTCAAAATCAGTTCTGAAGCGAAAGAGAGAGGAAAGCGTGGCAGTAATATTTCTTCCAACGGGAAGAAAGGGGAAAGCGCCCGGAGGCGCAACGGGGTCCCCAAAAAGCAATGACTTTTTGGGGCAAGAGCAGCGCTGCGCCTGAGGACGATTTTTCCTTGATGACGCTGTATGCCGCGATTTCAGCCTCTTGCAGCCTGAAACGATTTTGAGATAGGTCCTAATAAAGGAGGAAAGATTGAAAGCCAGGGTGTTTGTCAGGTTGAAGGACTCTGTTTTGGACCCTCAGGGGAAAGCAGTCCTTTCAGGCCTTCAGGGGCTTGGGGCCAGGGGGCTCTCAGACGTGCGTGTCGGCAAGCTCATAGAGATCACGTTTGAACCCGGGATGAAGGCCGAGGAGGCCGGCCCCGCCATCAGGCAGATGTGCGAAAAACTGCTCGCGAACCCCGTGATAGAAGAGTGGAGCTACGAGATCAGCGACTGATCCCGCGCGCTAAAAAAGACATCGCCGTGCCTGGAATGTTTTTTTACTGTCCCACTGTTTTTTCTTCCGGTTTTCCTGGACGTTTTGTGACGCGCTTCATTGACAATATATCAATGATTTATTTATATTTTTAGGCAATGTCTACGACTACGAAGCTGGGCCAGATGCTCCTTTCTTTCCAGGTGGTTACCGAGGAGCAGCTCAAACAGGCGCTGGCCCTTCAGAGACGGGAGGGGATGAGGCTTGGCAGCGCCCTCATTCATCTTGGCTATATCTCCGAGGCAGACCTCCTTAACTTCCTGAGCAGGCAGTACGGCATATCGACGATAAAGATGGCAGAGACAAAGATAGACCCTGCCATCGTAAAGCTTATCCCCGCCGAGATGGCGAAGAAATACCAGATCGTCCCGGTCCTTCGTGTGGGCGCGACGCTGACCATAGCCACCGCGGACCCCTCGAACGTCTTTGCCATAGACGACGTCAAGTTCATGACCGGCTACAACGTGGAGGTCGTGCTGGCAGGGGAAAGCGACATCGCAGCCGCCATCGCCGGTTATTACGGCGTGCCCGTCAAGCAGGCCGAAAAGTCTGCGGGCGCCACGGAAGCCACGGCCAGGCTGCTTGAGGCAAAGGATTTCGTCGCGAGCGGGAATGGGGAGGCCGCCGATGACGCCGACGAAGGGCTGTCGCTTGATTCCGTGGTTGATGTGGACGAGTTCGACAAGGTAATAGGCAGCGCCCTGGACGACATCGAGGCGGTGGAGGAAAAAGAGGACACGGAAATCATCAAGGATGTCGAGGCCCCCATCGTGAAGCTGGCCAATGGCATCCTGGTGAACGCGATAAAGGCGAGGGCCAGCGACATCCACGTGGAGCCCTATGAGACAGCTCTGCGTGTGCGCTACCGGGTTGACGGGGTCCTCTATACGGTCATGAACCTGCCCATGAAGATAAAGGCCGCCCTCACCTCGAGGCTCAAGATAATGTCCAAGCTGGACATAGCTGAAAGGAGGCTGCCCCAGGACGGAAGGATAAAACTGAAACTAGGAAAAAGAAAAGAGATAGACTTCCGCGTATCGGTGCTGCCGTGTCTTTTCGGCGAGAAGACCGTTTTGAGGCTCCTGGACAAGGCCAACCTGCAGGTGGACCTCACCAAGCTGGGGTTTGACGAAAAAGCGCTCAAGGATTTCATGGCCGCCCTGGACAAGCCTTACGGGATGATACTGGTCACCGGCCCCACCGGAAGCGGAAAGACCACCACCCTGTATTCGGCCCTTAATTACCTGAACAAGCCCGGCACCAACATAATGACGGCCGAGGACCCGGTGGAATACAACTTCCTGGGCATCAACCAGGTGCATGTGCGCGAGGACATCGGCCTTACGTTCGCCTCCGCCCTGAGGGCCTTTTTAAGACAGGACCCGGACATAATCATGGTGGGCGAGATAAGGGATTTTGAGACGGCGGAGATCGGGGTCAAGGCCGCGCTCACCGGCCATCTCGTCCTGAGCACCATCCACACCAACGACGCCCCCGGCACCATAAACAGGCTCCTCAACATGGGCATAGAACCTTTCCTCGTCTCAAGCTCGGTGATACTCATCCTTGCCCAGAGGCTGGCGCGCAGGGTCTGCACGCAGTGCAAAGAGGAGGAGAAGGTGCCAAGGCATGCCCTCGTCAACCTGGGTTTCCCGGAGGACCAGCTCGATGGTCTGAAGGTCTATAAAGGGAAGGGGTGCCCGGCCTGCAACGGCACGGGGTACAAGGGCAGGATAGCGCTTTACGAGGTGATGACAGTGGGGGACGAGATGAAGCAGCTCATCCTTGAGGGGGCCTCCACCGACGACATAAAAAAGATGGCCGTCAGTGGCGGAATGAGGACGCTTCGCATGAGCGGGCTGTCCAAGGCCAGGGAGGGGATCACCTCCATCGAAGAGGTCCTTAGAGCCACTTTTGGCGACTAGCATTCATCAAAGGGGGTAGAAAAAAGCCGTGGTTTCCTTATATGAGCTTTTAAAGACAATGGTGGACAGAGGCGCCTCCGACCTGCACATCACGACCGGAAGCGCGCCCAGGTTCAGGATAGACGGCAGGCTGGCGCCCATGGAGCAGTACGAGGTCCTGAACGCGGAAGACACGAAGAGCCTTTGCTACAGCGTGCTCACGGACAGCCAGAAGCACCATTTCGAGGAGACAAGCGAGCTTGATTTTTCGTTCGGGCTCAAAGGGGTAAGCCGCTTCAGGGGGAACATCTTCATGCAGCGCGGCGCGGTGGCGGGGGTGTTCAGGTCCGTGTCCTTCGCCATGCAGAGCTTTCATGACCTGGGGCTTCCGGACATAATCGTGGAAGTGTCAAAAAAACCGCGGGGGCTTGTCCTGGTCACCGGCCCCACTGGGTGCGGCAAATCCACCACCCTGGCCTCCATGGTGGATTTCATAAACTCCGAGCGCCACTGCCACATAATCACCGTGGAGGATCCGATAGAGTACCTCCACATGCACAAAAAAGCGCTCATAAACCAGCGGGAAGTGAACGCGGATACGCTGTCCTTCAAAAACGCGCTGCGGCATATCCTGAGGCAGGACCCGGATGTTGTCCTCGTGGGCGAGATGCGGGACCTGGAGACCATAGAGGCGGCGCTCACCGTGTCTGAGACCGGCCACCTTACCCTGGCCACCCTGCACACCAACTCCGCGGTGCAATCGTTAAACAGGATAATAGACGTGTTCCCGCCGCACCAGCAGGAGCAGGTGCGGGTGCAGCTCTCGTTTGTGCTTGAGGCCATTGTAGCCCAGCAGCTCATACCCAAGAAAAACGGCTCCGGCAGGGTGCTTGCGGTCGAGGTGCTCATACCGACCCCCGCAATAAGGAACCTGATAAGGGAAGACAAGCTGCACCAGATATATTCCATAATGCAGACAGGCCAGGCCCATTCGGGCATGCAGACCATGAACCAGTCTCTAATGGACCTTATGAGCAGGAACCTGATCTCATTCGATGAGGCCGCCGGACACTCGCCGGTCCTGGACGAGTTCCTTGCGGCGGCAAAGAAAGAAAAAGAGAAATCCCCCAATCTGAGGAGGTGACGGGATGGCTACAGTTTTTCAATGGTCGGGAAAGACCAGGGCAGGGGCACTGGAGAGCGGAGAGATAACGGCCGGCTCCAAGGAGGAGGTAATATCCCAGTTAAGGAAAAGGAGCATCGTTGCCACCTCCGTGACAAAGAAAAAGAAGGAGGCCGCGCCGGCAAGGATGCCCTTCGGCCTCGGGGGGAAGGTCAAGGACAAGGACGTGATCATATTCACCAGGCAGTTCTCCACGATGATAGACGCCGGGCTGCCCCTGGTGCAGGCGCTGGACATACTTGCCGGCCAGGCGGCCAGCAAGTCCTTCGCCTCCGTGATCAGGCAGATAAAAGGCGAAGTGGAAGGTGGCTCCACTTATGCCGATGCGCTCAAGAAGCACCCCAAGGTGTTCGATGAGCTTTATGTGAACATGGTGGCGGCCGGAGAGGCCGGCGGCATCCTGGACACGGTCCTGAACAGGCTAGCCGCGTACATGGAAAAAGCGGTGAAACTGAAAAGGAAGGTCAAGGGCGCCATGACATACCCCGTCGTGGTGAGCCTTGTTGCCGTTGCTGTCATAATCGTCATCATGGTGTTTGTGGTGCCCACGTTCTCCCAGATGTTCACTTCCTTTGGCGGCAGCCTGCCCGCCCCCACAAGGATCGTCGTCGGGATCAGCCATTTCCTCGGGGGCAAGGGGGGCCTTTTGATAATCGGGCTCCTCGTGGTGCTGAGCATAGCTTTTGTCCAGTTCAGGAAAACGGCCAAAGGCAGGCTCGTAACGGACGGCATGTTCTTAAAGCTGCCGATTTTCGGGATGCTTCTTCTGAAGGTGGCGGTGGCGAAGTTCACCAGGACCCTTGGCACCCTCGTAAGCAGCGGCGTTCCCATCCTGGACGGACTTGAGATAACCGCCAAAACCGCGGGCAACAAGGTGGTGGAGCGCTCAGTGGTAAGGGTGAAGAACGCGGTGCAGGAGGGCAAGACGCTGGCCGAGCCGCTTTCCACTGAAAAGGTCTTCCCGAGCATGGTCACACAGATGATCTCCGTCGGCGAGTCCTCTGGAGCGCTCGATTCGATGCTCAACAAGATAGCCGATTTTTATGACGACGAGGTGGACGCCGCCGTGTCCAACCTGACCTCCATGATAGAGCCGCTCATGATGGTCTTTCTGGGCGGGGCCGTGGGCTTCATAGTTGTGGCCATGTATATGCCGATATTCAAGATAATGAAGTACATCCACTAGACGCAGAGCGGATGGAAAAGACGGACCATCATACATCGAAAGTAAGGGCCCTGGTCGCTTTCAGGGCCTTTTTCGTGACCGTCCTGCTGGGGTCCTTCACCTTTTTCGAGATCGGCAACGGGGCCTTCCCCTACACCAAGACGGTCTTCAACCTGATAGAGGTCCTCTACGGGCTGACGATAATATACGCCCTGCTCCTCAGACGGGCAAGGCCAAAGCCGTTTGCGTATTTCCAGATCGTCCTGGACGTCTTCGCAGCCCTTGCCCTCATATATCTGACCGGGGGGATAGAGAGCTGGTTTTCCTTCCTGCTTATCCTGATAGTCATAGCAGCTGGTACGGTGATAGACAAAAGGGCCGCGTTCGTGGCCGCCTCCCTGTCCAGCATCCTTTACGGGGCGATGCTGGACCTCCAGTACTGGCGGATGATACCGGTGCCATACGGCCTGGTCCTCCACGAAAAGGACTTCCTGTACAATATCTTTTCCAACATAGTGGCGCTTTATGTGTGCGCCTACCTAATGGGGCAGCTCTCATCCAGCCTCGAGAGGACCTCCATCACCCTCGAAAAGAATGTGACCGATCTCCGCAAGCTCAGCGTCTTCAACAGGGAGGTGGTGGAGAACATGCCAAGCGGACTCATGACAACGGACGCCGAGGGGAGGATACTGTCTCTGAACCGGGCCGGAGAGGCCATAACAGGGCTGGACCGGGCCACCCACGAGAACATGCGGATACAGGACATCTTCCCCTTCATCAGGGACCTGAAAGCGCCGTTTGAGCGGGGGGAGGGGGAGATGGCCGGAGGGCCCTCAAAAAAGACCATAGGCCTTACGGTCTCGGCAATGAACAACTCCCAAGGGGAGCCCACCGGCTATGTCTGCATATTCTCCGACCTGACAGAAATAAAAAAGATGCAGCAGGAGATGCAGCTGAAGCAGAAGTTGGCCGCCATCGGGGAACTTTCAGCCAATATCGCGCACGAGATAAGGAACCCCCTGGCGTCGCTTCGCGGGGCGGTGGAAATGCTCCACCGCGGCGGCACCAGCCGCGAGCAGCAGGAATCCCTTATGCTGATGGTCCTTGCCGAGGCAGACAGGCTCAACCGGATAATCACAGACTTCCTCATGTACTCCAGGCCGGCAAGGAACGAGCCCGAGCCGGTCGAGCTGGACATGCTCCTTAAAGGCACCCTCGATATACTGGGCAAATCGGCGCCGGCAGGGGTAGAGATAAGGCCGGACATTGAGCCCATGCGCGTGACGGCCGACCCGGGAAGGCTCCAGCAGGTCTTCTACAACCTTGTCCTCAACGCCTTCGATGCCATGGCCGGAGGGGGGGTCCTGCGCGTTTCCGGCAGGAAAGAAGACGGCGTTGCCAGGATAACTTTCGCGGACACGGGAGCCGGCATTTCGCCAAAGGACGCCGAAAAGGTCTTTTTCCCCTTTTTCACTACCAAGGATTCGGGCACGGGCCTCGGCCTGTCCATAGCCCTGCGCATAATGGAAGATCACGGCGGAAACATCCGCTTTAAAAGCGAACCCGGCCAGGGGACGGAATTCTGCGTCACCCTGCCCGTAAACTGAAAGGCGCTTTTTTGAGAATGCCAAAGAAAAAGGAAAAGATACTGGTAGTCGAGGACGAGCGGCACATGCGGGAGATACTGAAGATGCTCCTTGAGCAGGAGGGGTTTGAAGTGCTGACCGCGGCGGACGGCACCCAGGGGATACGGGCGCTCGAAAACGAGATATTCAACCTGGTCATAACGGACATAAGAATGCCGGGGGTAGACGGCTTTGGGATACTCAAAAGGGCGCTCGAGGTCAGCCCGGAGACGGCCATCATCATGATAACCGCCTTCGGCACTTTGGAGTCCACCCTGGAGGCGATGAAGATGGGCGCCTACGGCTACGTTCACAAGCCGTTCAAGATCGACGAGATACGGCTCATGGTCAAAAAGGCCCTGGAGAAGCAGAGGATGCAAAGGCAGCTCTCGCTTCTGCGGCAAAGGACCGACCCCGTGGCCGACGGCAACATTGTGGCCAGAAGCCCGCGGATGAAAGAAGTCCTCCGCATGCTGCCGCGCGTGGCCGAAAGCAGGGCAAGCGTCCTTATAACAGGGGAGTCCGGCACCGGCAAGGACCTGATAGCGAACGCCATCCACAGCCTGAGCCCGAGGAAGGACTCAAACTTTGTCGCCATAAACTGCGCCAACCTGCCGGAGGGCCTCCTGGAAAGCGAGCTTTTCGGATACATGAAAGGGGCCTTCACCGGGGCGGTCCAGAACAAGCAGGGCTACTTCGAGGTGGCGGACAAGGGGACGCTCTTCCTGGATGAAATTGCCGAGATGAGCGTTCAGCTTCAGTCAAAGCTCCTGCGCGTGATTGAGACGGGCACCTTCAGGAGGCTGGGGAGCACCACCGATATCACCGTGGAGGTGAGGATACTTTCTGCCACCAACAAGGACCTCAAAGAGGCGGTCCAGGACGGCACTTTCAGGGAAGACCTCTTTTACAGGCTCAACGCCATACCGGTCCACCTGCCCCCACTTCGCGAGCGCAAAGAGGACATCCCGGCCCTTATAGAGCATTTCCTCAAAAAAAGGAAAAAGGAAAAGCGCTTCGAAAAAGACGCCCTGGAACTGCTCATGAACCATCAGTGGCGGGGCAATATCCGCGAGCTTGAAAACATTGTTGAAAGGATACTGCTTTTCAGCGACCAGGAGCTCATAGGCGTCCAGGAAATACCCGATGAAATAACAGGGGACTTTTTTTGTCCTGGCAGGCCCCGTCCTCTAAACGAGATCGGCAATGGATTCGAGCTTGAGCCTTTCCTTGAGGGCCTGGAAAAAGACTACCTGCTCAAGGCCCTGGACCAGTCGGGGGGCAGGAAGGCCGAAGCTGCAAAACTCCTGGGCCTGAGCTTCCGGTCCTTCAGACACCGCCTGGCCAAATACGATATAAAATGAGGCCCGCACGTAAAAAGCCGCCCTCCGGCCGTTTTATAGATATCTCCGTGCCGGTGAGGGCGGGCATGGCCGTCTGGCCGGGCGACCCGCAGGTTGAGCTGGAAAGGCTTCAGGACATTACGGAGGGAGACGAGGCGAACGTCTCCCGCATCGCCATGGGCGCCCATAGCGGAACACACGTCGATGCGCCCCTGCACTACATCCCGGGGGCAGCGGACATAGGATCAATGCCGCCGGAGGCGCTCGCCGGCCCGGCCCGGGTGATAGAGGCGCGCGGGGACCGGAGCGGCCGCATAGGCAAAGGGGAGCTTGAGGCGCACGGCATAAGCCGGGGGGAAAGGATACTCCTTAAGACCGGAAACTCGGCTTTCTGGCGGCGCTACCCCGGCCTGTTCCGTGAGGGGTTCGCGCACCTTGGGGCCGCGGCTGCGGATTTCCTGGTCCAAACAGAAGTCCTCGCCGTCGGCATAGACTATCTGTCGGTGGGCGGCTGCGGCA
>JAJYJB010000061.1 GCA_021789735.1 Nitrospirota bacterium | reverse complement strand
TCCTGCGCTCCTCCGAGCAGTTCGTTATCTCCCAGCACGGGGCGTACTGGAGCAGGCGCTTTATCCCTTCTATGCTTATCTTTTTGTGGTGGATGAGGTCCCGGATGCACATGAGCCACTTTATATCGTTTTCCGAGTAGTAGCGGTTCTTGTTGCGCCTGGAGGGTTTCAGGAGGCCGTGTTTCTCATAAAGCCTGAGGGTCTGGTCAGTGGTCCCGACCAACTCCGAAACAACCCCAATGGGGTAAAGGGGCATGTCCTGTTTCTGCTTGCCCTCTAACAATTCGACTCCCTGTTCTTTTTTGTCCGGTGGTTAATGAAATAAAAACAAAGAACGCCACACAAGACTATAATTATTAAAACTTTTTTGTAGCAAAAAAATCAACCACAAGCTGTTTTTCGCAAAAAACCGAACCAAAAGACCCGGCGGATGCCGGTCTATCCTCTCCGCCCTCCGAAAGACTCCAGTGTCCGCCTGGCTATTTCCCCTACGGACACGTTTGAGACGGTTTCGCCGTCGTAGTAGGCGAACCGGGCCCCGTCGTCCGTCAGCGCGGCTATGGAGGAGGCGTAAGTATCGTCCCCAAGGTTCTTCATCACCAGGATGGCGTTTGCCCTTACGGCCGGGTCCCCGCTGCGCAGGGAAAGAAACGCCACTTCCCTGTAGGGCTGAACAAGCCCCGGACTGGAAGGGGCAAGCCTGGAAAGGGCGTAAAGTATGCCCGCGGCAAAAAGCGCCTCATCACGGAAAGATACCAGCACCGGCAGCAGGTGCGAGAACGAGGAGGGGTCGCCCTTTATTATTTCCCCTATCATCTCGGGAGCGCTCCAGGGATTTCCGCCCGACTCATCACGCATCATCACAAAAAGCCTGTCTATGGCGTCTAGGCCCGCCGCCTGCCCCATGTCCGCTGAAAGGAGCCCCACCGCCTCTATGGCCCTCCAGCAGACAAGCTCGCCCTTGTCATAGGTCAGCGATATGAGGAGCCTCAATATGCCCTTGTGCTTCCTGCCCATATCCACTACCCCTGAGAGATCCCCGGCAAGCAGATATTTTTTTATGGTGTCCTTGAGAAGGGGGTTTTTTTTCATTCCGTTTTCACGCCTTCCTGTTTTTTGCGGGCCCTGTTTTTTTGCGGCCCGGGCACGCCTTTTAAGCGACAGTTTTTAATGATACCACAGGTGAATCCGGGCTTAAACCTGTCCTCACAAAAAAATGCAGCCTCCCCAGTTGCCAACTTTTAAATGTGTGCTAACTTTTAAAAAGGCGGAAAAAACAGCGCCCGGAACGGACCCCGTATGGCACGGGCCCGGGGAGCTCAGAACCAGGACAATCAAAGGGTCAAAAAATACCAGTTACGGAAAAGGGAGGAAAAAATGCCCGCAATAACAGCCAAGGACATCATGCATCCCAGGTTAAGCCTGCCGCAGAAGGAGCCGGGCAGGTCGTTGATAAACAAGCTGCTGTGCCAGTATCCGGGCCTTCCCGTGGTAAACGAGGATGACGAGGTGGTGGGCATAGTCACCGAGTACGACGTGTTCGATGCCCTGATGAACGCGCGCACCGTCAACGAGTTCAGCGCGGAGAGCATCATGGGGTGCGGCCACATGGAGCACGAAGGCGTGTGCAACGAGCCTGTCTGCGTTTCGCAGGGCACGCCGATAGACAAGGTGCTTGAGGTCATGTACAAGCAGAAAATGTCTGTCCTCCCCGTCGTGGAGAGCGACCGGAGCAAAAAGCTTGTGGGGATAATCGCAAGGAAAAACATAATAAGCGCCCTTTCGGAGAGGAACTTCTGGCCGGAGCACGAGTTCCAGAAGCGCGCCTGAGGCGGCAACGACATGGCAAACAACCGCATCACGTTCAAAGGCAAACCCCTTGCGCTCTACGGGCAGACGCCCGCCCCCGGCGGCAGGGCCCCGGATTTCACCGTCCTGGACAAGGACCTGAACGAGGTCCCGCTCGGATGGTTCCGGGGGAAAGTGAAGGTCATAAGCTCCGTCTTGTCGCTGGACACCTCCGTCTGCCACAGGCAGCTTGTAAGGTTCAACAGCGGGGCGGCAAAACTCGGGCCGGAGGTTGCCGTGCTGAACATAAGCATGGACCTGCCCTTTGCGTTGGCGCGCTTTATTGAGGAAGAACAGATCAGGGACGCGGTCGTGCTTTCAGACCACAGGGACGCCTCCTTCGGAAAGGCATACGGGCTTTTGATAGAGCGGATGCGCCTGCTTGCCCGGGCCGTGATGGTCATAGACAGGGACGATACCATCAGGTATGTCCAGGTCGTGCCGGAGCAGACCAATGAGCCCGACTACGGGCAGGCCATCAGTGAAGTGGAAAAACTGCTAGTGAAGGTGTCATGAGCCTCACGGCGGGAAAAGAAAAAAACGGAAAGGGGTAATTCATATGCCGGTCAAGACAATAGCGTATCAGGCAAAGGATTTTGCGAAGCTTTTGGGGATGGAGGGTTTCAGCGACAGGCTTCTGAACAACCATTTCAAACTCTACCAGGGATACGTAAGCAATACGAACAAGCTCCAGGACCAGATAGCCGAGCTGCCGCAGGACGGGACGGACCCCAGGTTTGCCGAGCTCAACAGGCGGCTGGGCTTTGAGTTCAACGGCATGCGCCTGCACGAGTTTTATTTCAGTTCGCTTGGCGGCGATGGGAAGGTCGATAAGAACGGGGCCCTGTCAAAAAAGATCTCCGAAGACTTCGGGAGTTTTGACAACTGGGAGAAGTCCTTCAAGGCCGTGGGCATGATGCGGGGGGTGGGCTGGGCCGCCCTTTACGCTGACCCTCACTCAGGCAGGCTTTTGAATTTCTGGATAAACGAACACCATGTGTCCCATCCGGCAAGCGGCCAGCTCCTTCTGGTCATGGACGTTTGGGAGCATGCCTTTATGCTCGATTACGAGCTTAACCGTAAGGACTATATAACGGCGTTTTTCCGGAACATCAACTGGGAGAAAGCCGAGCAGAGGCTCTCGGAGGCGATGAAGGCATGGAAATGAAAACGGCCGGCAAACAAAAACCGATGGAGATGTCCGAGGAGTTCCTTGACACCATAAGGCAGTGGCAGAAACTGGAGGATGACACCATCAGGAACTCGGAGGAACTCATCGCCAAAAGCAAAAACCCCATCATCCGGATGATCATGGAGATGATAAAGTTCGATTCCCAGAAACACAAGGTCATGCAGCAGCTCCTCATAGACGGGCTGTCAAGGGAACCCCTGCACCTGAACCCGGATGAGCTTGCCCCGTTGGCCGAGGAGATGAACAGGCACATCGAGGCGGAAAGCAAGTCCGTGCAGCTTGCCTCGAAGGCCCTTGAGCAGAGCGAACTGTTCGTCACCCGCTACATCCTCACCCTGCTTCTGGCCGATGAGGCAAAGCACCACAGGCTGCTTGGCGACCTGAACGAGGTGATGCTTAAAAGGGCGACGATATTCGTCACTTAAGACAAAAACTAAAGCAAAAACACGAAAACAGAAACGAAAAGGGAGGTTTTTTGTTTTGTTTGGCCTCCCTTTTCCAGTTCATTAAAAAAAAACGCCCAAGCCAAAAGGCTTCCACTAAGGATTGAACTCGAATATCGAGCCGCCGTGGCTATAACTGATGCCAACATTTGTCGACCCGTAGAACATCCCTGTCGAGGAGACGTAGACCAGGTCAGATATAGGTTCCCCATCCGCGCTGCTAAACGAGTAAAGTGTGGTCAAGGCATTGCTCGAAGGATTGAACTCGTATATCGTGCCGTTGCCATTCGTACCGCCGAGATCTGTAGTTCCGTAGAACATCCCGTTGGAGGAGTCGTAGGTCAGAACACTGGGGTTTTTTCCGTCCGGCGTAGTGCCGGTGAACGAGTAAATCGCGGTACAGGTATTGTTTGAAGGGTTGAACTCGTATATCGCGCCGTAGCCATTCGTGCCGCCGTAATATGACGTCCCGTAGAGCATTCCGTTAGAGGGGTCGTAGGTCAGAACACTTGGGCTTTGATCCCACTTGGTACCAGGACTAAACGAGTAAAGATGGGTCTCGGTATTGGTCGAAGGGTCAAACTTGAATATCGTGCCGTCGAAGGCGCCTGAGCCGTTATCCCACTGTGTCGTTCTGGTTATTGACCGCAAAATACTAACTCGTCCCTTCCCGGGACTATCCGCTCCGGTTACCGCAGGTTTAAAGTAACTGAGCGAAAAGCATTCATTGCGAAAAGTTCTTCGCAAAATGCTCTCAAGTAAAAAATAAAACTCGGTACATGGGTATTAGCCGTGGGTTAAAAGGGCTCTTCGATGCCCGGCACCTCAAGGATATATTTGGGAGGAAAAGAGGGGCATTTGTAGGAATTACAAATTAAGCATAAACTGTCGTAATTCGTAATTAAGCAATAAGTGTCATCGACATTTATTGCTTAATTCCACATCCGTCATTTGATTTTAAAGGAAGGAAAAGTGGACGGTAAGGGATTCGAACCCTCGACCCCCACGTTGCGAACGTGGTGCTCTCCCAGCTGAGCTAACCGCCCTATCAAAAACGTTTCACGCCATAAAAAACACAAGCAAAACGCACAAAAAACAAAAAAGCTTCTGGATATTTCAATCCCATCCGTACGACATGTAATTTTAACATATTTGAGGCTTCAAGGCGCTGCCATCTGGTAATGGCTCAACTGTTTTTTATCCTTGCCCGGCCCTGATTCAAGGGGCCGAGGGCCGCAAACCCTTTAAATTAAGCTGAAGGGACTTCCCGCCCTCCCATTCGTTCATCACCGGGGTAAAGACCGCATCGACTGTCGCGCACTCCTCTATCTGCCTGAGAAAGCCCGCCATATCGAACCCGATAGCGTCAACCGGGAAGTGGCCCTTTTCCTCCTTGAGTTTCATCTTAAGGTGGCCTTTTCCCACTACCCTGGGGTTCAGGACCTGGAGCCGCTTCGCCCCCAGGAGGGGCTCCGGGTTCCCAGAGCCGTATGGTTCAAGCCGAGCCATCTCCTTTACGAGGCCAGGGCTGAGTTCTTTCAGGCTGACCTCGGCGTCTATCTTTAGAGTCGCCCGGAATTCCTTTACCCGCTGCCGGACCAGCCCGGAAAACGCACGCCGGAAGTCTTCCACCATGCCCGCGCTCATCCTTAGCCCGGCAGCCTGCCTGTGGCCGCCAAAGCCAAGGAGCATATCCTTGAGCTCGTTTAAACCCTCATAAAGGTCGAACTGGGGAATACTCCGGGCGGACCCCTTGGCCATATCTCCCTCCACCGACAATACCGCGCTTGGCCTCAGGTGCCTCTCAGAGAGCCTGGAGGCAACTATGCCCAAGACCCCTTTGTGCCAGCCCTCGCCGGAGGCCACAATGGCCCCGTCAAAACCTTCCCTCTCTACCGCGGCCCTGGCCTGCACGTGCACCGCTTCCTCAAGCCGCTGTCTTTCCTTGTTTATCCTGTCCAACTCAAGGGCGGCCTCGCGGGCCGCCGATTCCTCTGACAAAAGGAGAAAGCGCACTCCGCATGAGGCGTCGTCGATCCTGCCGGGGGCGTTAAGTCTGGGGATAAGCGAAAAGCATACGGCGCGCGCGCCAACCGGCTTTCCAAAACAGCCGGATATCTCCTTCAGGGCGCGCAGGGCGGTGCGCTCGCTCCTCTCGATAAGATCAAGGCCGGCCCTTGCGATTATCCTGTTTTCTCCCGAAAGAGGGACAAGGTCCGCCAGGGTGCCAAGGGCCGCCAGGTCCAGGAAGGCCATGGCGTCTTCACCAAGGAGGGCATGTGCCAGCTTGAAGGCAACCCCGGTGCCGGAGAGCTCGGTCTGGCCGGGATGGAGCTTTGGGTTTATGACGGCGCCGCAGGCCGGAAGCCGTGGATTCCCCTCCTCGTCCCGCACCGGCTCATGGTGGTCGGTTATTATGACCTCGATGCCTTTTTTTGCAGCAAGCTCCGCCGTCTCAAAAGCCGTTATTCCGCAGTCTGTCGTGATTATAAGTCCGGCCCCGGTCTGAACGGCGCGCTCAACGCCGACGGGGTGGAAGCCGTATCCGTGGTCAAAACGGTTGGGGATGAAATAATCGGTCTGGAGTCCGTAACGCCGCAGGGCATCCACCATAATGGTCGTGGACGATATGCCGTCTACGTCGTAGTCCCCATGGACAAGCGCACTCCTGCCGGAGGCCCGTGCCCGGCGGATTATCTCCGTGGCCTCTCTTATCCCCCCAAGCTCAAAAGGGTCTGGAAGGCCCTCCAATCCCGACCCCAGGAAATTCTGTACGGCCCCCGGTGTCTTTACCTGGCGGTTGATGAGTATGCGCGCAACCACACCGGATATCCCGGCCGCCCTGGAAAGGTACTCGACATATTCCCTGTTAGCCCGCTGGACTATCCAGAGGCGGTTCATAAGAAGATATTTTCCCGGCTGGCTGGCCGGCGCGCGGGCAAAGACAATAAAAGTATCGTTCTACGGAAGGGTCCACCGGCCGGTCTGCGGGCAAGTCGGTTCATCGGCCGGTTCAGGGCATCAACGCTTACGGTTTATAGCCTTGTTGCCGCCTATCAGTATGACCATTGGACTGGCCACAAACCAGGAGGAATAGGTCCCCACAATAACTCCAAGCGTAATGGCAAGCGCGAAATCATGTATCACCTGGCCTCCGAAGAACAGGAGCGCAAGGGACGAGAAAAGCACAGTCAGGGAGGTTATGGCAGTCCTTGAGAGCACCTCGTTTATGCTCTTGTTGACCACCTTTTCTATCGGGTCCTTGAGCATGCTGCGCATATTTTCCCTTATGCGGTCAAAGACGACCACCGTGTCGGTGAGCGAATAGCCCGCGATTATGAGAAGGGCGCTTATCAGTATCAGGTTTATCTCTTTGCCGAGGAGGTAAAAGATCCCCAGCACCGCAAAGACGTCATGAAAGGTGGCTATGGCAGCCCCAACGCTGAACCGGAACTGGAAGCGCAGGGTTATGTAGGCCAGGATGCCAAGTGTAGCAAAGATGATGGCAACAATGGCGTCCTTTCTCAACCTGTTGCCCACCTTGGGGCCCACTTCGGTTGTCATGTCCACGACCGGCGATTCCGCGGCAAAGCGGCTTTTAAGCGTGCTGATTATGGTGTTGGATATGCCGCCAAGCGTCTCCTGCTTTCCCTTTACCTCCACCACCAGCTCCTTGACCGTCGGAAGCTCCTGGAGCTGCAGTCCCTTGAGCCCGGTACTCTCCAGGACGCTCCTGGCTTCGCTCATGGGCACCAGTTTCTGGAACTTCACCTGCACCTCCGTGCCGCCGGCAAAGTCTATTCCCATGTTGCCGTGTCCGCTCCAGATCATTATCAGCGCAAATATGCCAAGCGAAACGAGCACTCCGGATATGAGGAACATGAACTTCCTCTTCCCCATGAAATCTATTTTGGTATTTCTTATGAACTCTATCATATGCTCAGTTTCCTCACTTCTTTTCTCAGGTGCAGAAGGTCGAAGATGGTTTTAGTGCCCACCAGGGCGGTAAACAGGTTTATGGCCACACCCAGTGAGAGCGTGACCGCAAAACCCTTTATCGGGCCGGTGCCGAACTGAAAGAGCACGGCCGAGGTGATGAGCGTGGTCACATGCGAGTCGAAAATGGTCCAGAAGGCCTTGTGGTAGCCGCTCTCGACTGCGGCCTTCGGGGTCTTGCCCGCCTTCAGCTCCTCCCTCATCCTCTCGAACATAAGCACGTTGGAGTCCACCGCCATGCCTATGGCCAGGATCACACCGGCCATGCCGGGCAGGGAGAGCGTGGCGTTAAGCGACGCCATCGACCCCATGAGAAGCAGAAGGTTCAGAATAACGGCAAAATCCGCAATGAGCCCCGAAACCTTGTAATAGAAGATCATGAACCCGAGCACGACCACAAGGGCCACAATACCCGCCCTTTCGCCATCGCGCACGGAGTCTCTGCCCAGGGAAGGCCCGACAGTCACGTTCTGCAGCATCTTGAGCGGGGCCTTCAGGGCGCCAGCCTTAAGCACTATGGCCAGGTCCTTGGCCTCGTTCATCGAGAAGTTGCCGGATATCTGGGCGTTGCCGCCTGATATCCTTTCCCTTATGACCGGGGCGGAATAAACGTTGTTGTCCAGGATGATCGCGAGTCTTTTCTTAACGTTCGCGGCCGTTATCTGATCGAAGAGCTTTGCCCCCTCCGGATTGAACTTGAGCTCGACATAGGGCTCGTTGAACCGGGGGTCTATCGCCACCCTGGCCTCCGTGAGGTATTCACCAGTCAGAAGGGTCTGCTTCTTTAAAAGGTATGGGGTCTCGGTCATCGAGCCGGTGTCCGGGTTCGTGACCTTGCCAAAGAGGATCTGATCGCCTGCCGGGATCTTTCCAGCGAACTGCGAAAGCACCTGGCTTTCCTCCCCCGGTATGATGGTGCCCGGGAGCTGTGCCGCAACGGGAGACTCGTCATCCACGACCTTGAACTCGAGCCTTGCTGTCTTTCCTATTATCTGTATGGCGCGTGCCGGGTTCTTTATGCCCGGCAGTTCCACCACGAGCTCATCCGTCCCCTGCTTCTGAATGGAGGGCTCGGCGACGCCGAACTGGTCCACCCTGTTCCTGATGACCTCAAGCGCCTGGTCTACCGCGTTGTTTTTTATATTGGCAATGGCCTTGTTGCTAAGCCTGTAGGTGACCATGCCGGCGCCCTCGCTCACAGCAAGGTCCGGGTAGTTGTCCTGGACTATCTTTCTGGCGTCAAGGGAACCGGGTGACACCTGTATGTTCAGCCCCGAAATGGTGACCGTATCCTTAAGGCCCTTTTGCGCGATGGCAGCCTTTATGGCGTCCGCTATCCTCTGGGTCGAGCTCTGGGCGGCCTTGTCGCCCTCCACCTCGTAGACCAGATGTATCCCGCCCTGGAGGTCAAGCCCAAGCGATATGCCTCTGGAGGGCATGTTGTCCCGCCACCAGGAAGGCATGTATTTGAAGGCGGGGGTGTTGGGCAGGAAAAAAACAACGCTGGCGGCCACGACCGCTGCTATAAGGATGATCCGCCATACAATCTTTTTTTTCATCGTATGCAAAAACCTCCAGAAGGGCGCCTTGGAAATAACACCGAAACCCGGTCAGGCCTGCAGCGCCGTTTCAAAAAAAGGCCAAAAATTTACACACTCCCGTTATATTGACATAAATGTGTCAAGCGGGGCAAGGGGGTTTTAATTAAGAAAGTCTCAGGCCATCCGAAGACCGTTTATGAAGAGCTGAAACTCGGCCTCCAGCCTGCGTGCGGCCTCCCGGCAGCCCTTCATCCTGGCCAGGAATATCTCGAAATATTCGATCACGTGCGAGATGCGGGTGTCTATGATCAGGTTCAATGTTATAAGCCTGGCGGAAGGGTCCACGTTCAGGTCGGATTCGGTGGCGGCAAAGTTCACCCTGTCATGTATGTCGCCTTTTATATCGTTTACCTTGCGCACGCGGCTTCTGTGGACGTCCGCCTTGTCAGCGATGATGAGGGCGGCGGCCACGGGACTGGGGACCACGCCTTCGGACTCGTCGTGCACCACGATGGCCGTCATCACCGTGGCGATGTCCCGCAGGGGATAGCCCAGTTCTTCGAGCACCTCTTTCGCTAGAAGGGAGCCGGTCCTGTGGTGCTCGTGCCTGCCCGCAAGGTTGCCCACGTCGTGAAGGAGGCCGGCCAGCACGGCAAGCTCGGTCTCCTTCTCGTCAAAACCAAGTTTTTTAAGCATGTGGTAGGCGGAACTGGCCACTATCTTTACATGTCTCAGGCCGTGTTCCGTATAGCCAAGCTGCCGCAGGTACTCGTCCGCTAGCTCTATGTAGAGGGCGGCTTTCTGATTTTGAAGAACGGAATCCACGATGGCGTGGAAGCCGTTGCCGCCGTTGTTACTCCGGCTCTTTTTCCGGCCTGACTGCGGCGATATAGGCTTTGCCAACTTTCACCTTCACGTTCTCGGCTATCTTGAGCATAAGCGTGTGCTGCTCCACCTGGTCCACCACGCCGTATATGCCGCCCTGGGTCACCACCTTGTCCCCTCTTTTAAGGGCATCCAGCATCTGCCTGTGCTCTTTTGCCTTCTTTTGCTGAGGCCTGATGAGAAGAAAATAAAATATTACGAATATAAGTATGAGCGGAAGAAAACTGGTAAACATGCTGCCAGGCCCCCCCGCAGGCGCACCCGGCGCCGCCGCCCAAGCAAGTGCTGTAAACATGTCTAACCTCCTTTTAGAGCTTAATGCATCAAGTTTATACTACATTCAAGAACTTTTAAAATCAATTCCCGGGCACCCAAAGGGAACCGGGACCAAAAAACGATTTTCCAAAAATGTTAAATTTAAGATGGACTGGATGGTTAAAAATAAAGACATGAAAATACTGGCCCTGCCTCTTTACGGCATAGGGGACGTGCTGATGACAACCCCCGCTTTGAAAAACATAAAAGAAAAACTCCCCTCCGCCAGGCTGACTTATCTCCACATGTTCAAGACCACAAGGGATGTTCTCATAAAAAACCCCAATGTGGATGAAAACATCCACTTCCCGTTCCTTGAAGCGGGCAGGCTCGCAAGCGCCAGGTTCATCCTGGGGCTCAGGGGCAAGTACGATATCGCCATCAACTTCTATCCTTCCAACCGGCGCGATTACAACCTGGCCTCGTTCCTTTCTGGCTGCCCGGTGCGCATCGGGCACACTTACGTCAAACGGAATTTAAGGGAATTAAACTCCCTCAAAAATCGCACGTTCAGGGAAGATGACAATCTGCACAATGTGGAGGAAAACCTCAGGCTTCTTGACTACCTGGGCATAAAAGAGCCAATCCCGTATCCGATGGAGATATTTCTTACGGAAGAAGAGGAGAAAGAGGCGGAGCTCTGGCTTCGGGAAAAAGGCATATCCGTAGACGGACAGACCCTCATTGCCGGGTTTCATCCAGGCACAAGCGCGTTCAAGGAGCACGTGAACAAAAGGTGGCCCGCCCAAAAGTTCTGCGAGCTGATAGACATGTTATCGGGCATCTCCCCGGCAAGCAGATTCCTCGTCTTTGGCGGTCCGGAAGAGGCCGGCCTTAAAGAGGAGATAAAGCGGGGGTGCTCACGCGCAACTGCTTTCGTCCATGCTGTAGACACCCGCGGGATAAGGCAGACGGCCGCGCTTATGAAGCGGTGCGGCCTTTTCATTTCAAACGACTCCGGGCTGATGCATCTTTCGGCGGCATTGAAGGTGCCCACTGTGGGGATATTCGGGCCGACCAACCCAAAATGGGTTTCCCCGTGGGGAGAGCGCACAAAAGTGGTGCGAAACTCCGTCGCCGGATGCGGTCCCTGCTTCAGGTATTCCCCGGAACCGCTCCTGTGCCATAAAAAATACGGCTTCAAGTGCCTTCAGGGGATAAACGTCAGGGAAGTGCTTGAAGCGGCCAGGTCGCTTGTCCCTTTTTAGCCCAGGGTCCACGGAAGACACCTGGAACAAAAAGTCCCGGAGCATCCGGGCCTGACGGCCTCATGCTATATCTTTACCCGCCAGGCGGTCGATCCGGCCTTGTCTTCTAGCGTGATGCCCTTTGCGTCCAGCTCCGCGCGTATAGCATCGGCCCGCGCCCATTCCTTTTGAGCCCTTGCCTGGCGCCTTTCCTCCATAAGCCTTTCTATTTCTGCCTCGTCCATGCCGATCTTCTTTATCCGCAGGAGAGCCCGCTGCCACTGGACGGGGGTCCTGCCAAAGACGTTCAGGACGCCTGCCGCATCTGTCAGTTCCCGTTTGGCCCTGGACATGAGCCCCACTGCCTTTGCGCCGGCCGGCTTGGCGTCCAAAAACCGGTTTATCTCCTTTACCAGCTCGAATATGTGCCCTATGGCAAGCGCCGTGTTGAAGTCGTCGTCCATGGCCTGCATGAAACGCTCCCTGAAGGAGGCGAGGATACCTTCCGTCTCCTCGAAACCAGCCGGGACGGACTCCCTTTTCCCCTGGGGACCCGCCATCAAGAAATCTTCCAGGCGTTCAAGGCTCTGATAGAAGCGTTCGAGCGTGTGTTCTGCCTCCTCAAGCGGCTCGCTGGAGAACTCTATCGGGCTTCTGTAGTGGGTTTGCAGGAGGAAAAGCCTCACGCTTTCGGCGTCGAACCTCTCCAGTATCTCCTCCACGGTAAAGAAGTTCCCCAGGCTCTTGGACATCTTTTCTTTGTTAACGGTTATGAACCCGTTGTGCATCCAGTAGCGCACAAAGGGTTTTCCCGTATACGCCTCCGATTGGGCGATCTCGTTTTCATGATGAGGGAAGATAAGGTCCGCGCCGCCGGCATGGATGTCTATTGTCTCTCCCAGGTGCTTAAGCACCATCGCGGAGCATTCGATGTGCCAGCCGGGCCGCCCCGGCCCCCAGGGGCTGTCCCAGGCGGGCTCCCCCTCTTTCGAAGACTTCCAGAGAGCAAAGTCCATGGGGTTTCTCTTTCTTTCGTCCACCTCCACCCTGGCCCCCGCGAGCATGTCCTCAAGCCGCCTGCCTGAGAGTTTTCCATATCCCGGAAAACTCGGCACGGAGAAATACACGTCGCCATCCAGGACGTAAGCATGGCCTTTTTCCACAAGGCCCTTCACGATATCTATTATCTCCGGGATGTGGCCTGTTGCGCGGGGCTCCAGGTCCGCGTCCTCCACGCCCAGCCTGTGCATGTCCTCGTAATATTTTTCTATGTACTTTGCGGCCACCCGGTCCCAGGGAATGCCTTCCTTTGCGGCCCTGTTGATTATTTTGTCGTCTATGTCCGTGAAGTTTTTTACAAAGCGCATGCCGTATCCCTTGTAGCGGAAATACTTCCTGATGGCGTCAAAGACGACCGCGCTCCTTGCGTGCCCGATATGGCAGACGTCGTACACGGTCACGCCGCAGACATACATGTTCACATTGCCCGTGGTAAGCGGGGAAAAGGTCTCTTTCCTGCCTGTAAGGGTGTTATATATCTTCAAAGAAGGTGCTCCCTTTCCTCCAAGCCTCTCGACCTTTCCGAGGATTTCCTGCAATTGGCCCTCGATGGCGGAGAACTTCTCCTCGTAAGGGTCTGGCATGCGTATATGGTCGAGCACTTCTTCAAGCCCGTCCTGGTGGACCCTGAGGACCTTCCGCTTTACGATCCGCCCGGGCACGCCGACCACTATGGAATCATCGGGAACGGACTTTAGCACAACGGAATTAGCCCCTATCTTAACATAATCCCCGATGGTTATCGGCCCCAGCACCTTGGCCCCCGCGCCCACAACCACATGGCTCCCCAGGGTGGGATGCCGCTTGCCTTTCTCCTTGCCCGTACCCCCAAGCGTAACCCCCTGGTATAGCAGGCAGCCCTCGCCTATTTCCGCCGTCTCTCCAATGACCACGCCCATCCCATGGTCTATGAAAAAACCGGGGCCTATCTTGGCTGCCGGGTGTATCTCGATGCCCGTAAGGACCCTGGAGACAAACGCGATGAGCCTTGGCAGGAACGGCACGCCCAGCCCCCGCAGCCCGTGCGCCACCCGGTGCAGGACTATGGCGTGAAAACCCGGATAAAAGAGGATCACCTGAAGGCCATTCACCGCGGCCGGGTCCTTGTCGAACACGGCCCTGAAATCCTTTTTCAGGTCGGTGAAAATAGAAGAAAAACCCATTTTGTTATTAATTTAACACAAAAGGGAGCGCGGGAGGCGATCTGAAGACAGAGCGCGAAACAAAGGACTCTACGGCCCTGAAGAAAAAAACTTGCCGTAAAACCCCACGGCGCGCTTCGAATAATCGGGGTATATCTCGATCGTCTTTTTGAAAAGCTTCTGGGTCTCAAAGAAGTCCTTTTCTGCGGCAAACCACTCCGTGATTATCGGGGGCGTGACCTCTATGTGGAACTGAAGCGCATAGACGCTTTCACCCCATCTGAAGGCCTGGTTCTCGTAGACCGGGGAGGAAGCCAGCCTTACCGCCCCATCCGGAAGGTCGAAGGTGTCGCCGTGCCACTGGAAGACTTGCGCCTTAGGGTCGCCATCCACCGAAAGGTTTTTGAAAACAGTGTCCTTCATCCCTTCAGGCGTTATGTCCACCTCATGCCAGCCCACTTCCTTCTGGCCCCCGGCATAGACCCTCGCGCCAAGGACATGGGCTATCATCTGCGCCCCAAGGCACACGCCCAGGACGGGCTTGCCTTTTTTTATGAAATCCTCCGTCAGGCCGGCCCCCCTGACAAGATGGCTGTGCAGATGCATCT
Organism: Nitrospirota bacterium; assembly: GCA_021789735.1. The sequence goes on along the minus strand of JAJYJB010000061.1, from coordinate 1,478 downwards.
CGTAGATTGCCATCGGGCCGCCCATCATTATTAAGTGAGAGTAGTCCGCAAGTGGCCTTTCGGGCTCCCTTCCCTCCATCAGCTCGACCGTCTCATAAGAAACCGCCTGCCGCTTCAGATAATCCTCTATGGTGCCCGGCCCCTCAGCGGGGATGTTTTTAAGTATAAGGACTCTCATTTCCATGAAATATCCTCCCTTACAACACGGGGTGCTGTCAATATTTTTTTGGCAATGTCTCCGCCTGCATTTGGGTCCCCTTGGAATGTGCAAGCATACGAAACCATCCATCCCTCACAAAACAAATGTACGCTTTTGTGATAACAAAAATGTAAACGCCAACATTTTTGAAATTGGTGGACCTCATCAAAAATGAAGCAATTCCGGAGCTTTGCGACCTGGCACGGTTCTGGCATATATTGCATTTCATGAATACCAGGATGGCCCTTAAGGAAAAGGTTGAGGAGTTGGAGAAGTCCGAGATAAAAAGCGCCCTGAAGGAGGCGGGTTGGGTCAAGTCCAGGGCGGCAAGGATGCTCGGACTTTCTGAGCGGATGTTCAATTACAGGCTCAAAAAATACGGCATTCGCATCAGAAAAGAGATGACAGAGGAAGGCATCAAGAATAGCGGAGAAAACAGGAAGGAATTAAGCGGCGGTCTTTGACCTCCGGAGATATCCGGACCGTTTACATAAATCAGAAGAGAGGAATGGAAGAAGTCATGAAGGAAAAATTTTTTGCCTGCGGTCTTGCCTTTATATGCATCCTGCTTTTGGGTCTTACAACCGCCTTTGCCGATGGCGCCCCGAAGCCGGGGTCTGTCGACGCCATCAAGCAGGCCCTGGGTTTAAGCGTTTATCTTCAGGGCGGCTATACCGGAAATTTAAGGGGGGCGGACACGAACGAATGGAGGGTCTTTGACCACAGCGGCAACAGCTTCACGCTGGACCTGGCTGAGCTCCAGTTCCTGAAAGCGCCCTCGCTGGGCCATGTGGGCTTCAAGCTTAAGCTTGCGGCCGGGGAGACGGCAAAGTTCATACACTCTAACGGCCTTGGCGCAAGCAAACCTGATCTGCCCTTCGACCTTACAGAGGCCTACGTTGACTATGTGGCTCCCATAGGCAGCGGCCTTACGCTGCAGTTAGGGAAGTTCGTCACCTTCACCGGCGAAGAGGTGATAGAGGCCAGCGGCGACTACAACTACTCCCGCTCCTTCCTGTTCAACTACGCCATACCGTTTACCCACACCGGGTTCATGGCGGGCTATACCTTCAGCAAGGTGCTTTCGGCAAACGCATACATATTAAACGGCTGGGACGACGAGGTGGACAACAACGTTGGCAAGACCTACGGCCTCTCCACCACCGTCACTCCTTCTTCATCTTCGAGCCTGATCTTCAATTTTCTTTTCGGCCCGGAGGAAAAAAACGACAACCACGACAACAGGTTTTTGTTTGACTGGGTGGGCTCCGTAAGCCCG
>JAJYJB010000060.1 GCA_021789735.1 Nitrospirota bacterium | reverse complement strand
GATGGTGCTAAAACTCCTGCCTCCGGAGGGCAAAAGCCAGGAGGCCTTCGATCTCGTGCTCTGGGGCCTGGACGGGCTGGAGAAGGACCCGGCCTCGCCGTTAGTCCCCGTCATCTTCAAATTAAGACTGCTTGAGCTTGCCGGGTATGCCCCGGCCTTGAACGGATGCATCCGCTGCGGCGGGCAGGCCGAGGTATTTTATCCGCGCGAAGGCGCACTGCTTTGCGGGCGGTGCCGCAAAGAGGGGCCGGCGCTGGGGCTTTCCGCCGCGCTTATAGCCATGCACAAAAGCCTGAGCTCCTTCCCGCTTGAAAAACTCTCAAGAATAAAACCCTCCGGGCCCCTCCTGGCAGAGCTTGACAGGTTCGTGGAGCTGCATTTCAGCGAGGGCGTGAACGTCCACCTGCGCTCCTCTAAGTTTTAAATTAAATTAAATTAAAAAAATTAAATTCAGACCAGAAGTTTTTTCTGTCTCTCATCCCGGTATCTGGGAATACGGCTGGGCCCGGCGCGCCCACTCGCTTTGGGGATACTTGTTCGTAAGCGTATCGTAGATGCCCCGGAGGGCGCCCGCCTCATGCGTGTTTTTGTATCCGGCCACCCCGAGAAAGTAGACAGCCTCCGGTGCGGCCCCGGAATCCGGGTGCTCCCGGACGGCCCTCTCAAGCCATTTTATGGCCTCCGCGTTTCGCTCCTTCTCAAGCAGCACCATGCCCTTGCCAAGCTTCAGCTGGGCAAGGAAGTCATCGGTGGGGAGAAACCCGGAGAGTTTTCTGTGCACCTTGCCCTCCGCATCCTGGAAAAGGAATGTGGGTGTCCAGATGACATCGAAGCGTTTCATGGGCTCCGTGCGCTCCTTCCAGAAACACTGGCTCTTAATGGGCACAAACTCTTCCTCGATGAACCTCTGCACTTTTTCCTCTGAATACGGACCCGCATTCATGGCAGCGCAGCCCATTCAGCCGTCGAACCAGAAATCATGGAAGACGGGCTTGCCTTCCCTTTTCGCCCGCTCCAGGGCGGCGGCAAAATCGTTTTCCCATTTTATGGCGGTTTTCATCTGGGCCATCTCACACCTCCGGGACAGGATTTTTTGTGATGCCTGTCTAAAGCATATCACGGAAAGTTGAGAGGGGATATTTTGGGCTGTTCAAATCACTTGAGCAAGACCGATTAAAAGCTGATTTGATTCCTGCTGGCACGATACGAGCATCTTTTTGAATCATGTATTTTGGTCCGTAGAGTCCATGGAGCAAGATGGAAGAGTTCTACGCTGGCGGGGTGAAGGTATTTTTTGCCAGTAAATTTAAAAAGGACAGCGGAGGCAACCAGATGCAGCCTCCGCCGCCCGAAGGGAGAAGGAAAATAAAAAAACGCTTCTGGTTAATTTTTCCTGATAAGGAAAACTATCGCCCCGCCCCGCTCGTCCCTGGTCTCCAGCACCTCGGAGCCCATGCTTTTCACAAGCGCAGGTATGTCCGATTTCGAGCCGGGGTCTGTGGCGATCACCTCGATCACCTGCCCCGCGGGGGCCTCCTTAAGCGCCTTCTTCGTCTTGACCACAGGCATGGGGCAGTTAAGCCCGGTGCAGTCGATTGTCTTTTCCGCAGCTATGCTCGCCATCTCGTCCTCCTTTGAAATGTTTTTTTGTTAATTTTTGTCTTTTTAAAAACCTTTATTGATAACGCTGTTCACAATTCCGTCCAGAAGGCTGTCTACTTCCCTTAACGCGGATTTATTGCCGCCTCTTTCCCAGACCGGGCGCACATAGGAGAGGTAAACCGTTTTTTCGTGGCCCGGGAGGGTATAGACGGCTATCCTGTAGGGACAGAACGCTATGAAATGGGGATTCTGCTCCATCATGTCCCTTGAGACCACCGCGCTGCAAAATTCCAGCACCTTCCCTCGGACGAATATCTTTTTTGTCCTTCCCAGGGCTTTTCCCGTTCGGTCGAGCATCTTCTGCACATGCGATACCCCGGATACTACAAGGCCGCGGTCCGTGAGCGCCATGTTCAGGTCTTCCCAGACGGTATTGAAATTTCCGTGCACGGAACGTATCACCACGGGGTCCACGTTCCGGCCGCCAGCCAACGCCCGCCCAGCCACGGGGAAACACATAATGAACAGGGCGGCGGCCCCGGCAAGGAGCGTACGGGCCAGCCGCGCCCTGCGGTTCATGCCTCTCTCATCACCCGCCAGGTCATGTACTTTGCCCCGGCTATGGCGCCCGTGAATATGAACGACATCGTGAGGAAGCTCCCTACGGAGAGCGTGGAAATGCCGCTCAGCCCCTGCCCTATGTTGCACCCCATGGCAAGCACCGCCCCGAAGCCCATGAGCAAACCGCCTATCAGGTTGTATTTAAACTGCTGCAGCGGGGGAGCGACCCAGTTGAAAGTGCCGCTTATGAGCGCTGAGACCAGAGCGCCCGCGATGACACCCAGAACCGTGGCCACGGCAAAGTTGATGGTCTCTCCGGTCCAGAGGATTATATACCTGAAGGTCTGCGCGTCGGCAAGCGCGAACGTCAGGCTCTTGGGCGCCCATGTCTGCAGAAGCGTGGGATCGCTGGGCCCGGTAAAGGTAAACGAGTCCACGTTGGGCAGCGCCTTGTAGGCCAGGCCGTTCACCCACCAGGCCGCTGCTATTATGACGCCGATGGCGGCGCCTGCGAGCGGCCATTTCAGCGAGCGCCATTCGGAGTCCTTTGGGGACCTGAGCATGAATATGAGGAGGGCGGCCTCTATGACAAACACTGTGGTCCATACCGGCACATGGCCGAAGAAGCCGGGCAGATACTGGTCCCTCATGTTCAGCGTAAGCTTGTCCAGGTAGTCCACCCTTACCTTCGCCGTGATGCCCCACAGCGTGGCGCCGGAGGCGAAAATGAAAGCCAGTACACTTACCAGCCCTCCCAGATTGCCCTCTCCCGCGCGCACAAGTATCCGGCTTGCGCACCCGCCGGCATAGACGATACCAACTCCAAATATAAACCCCCCGGCTATGTAGCTTAGCCATGTGAAAGGCGAACTTATGTAAATGCTTCTCGAAATGTCGACAATACCCGCCCTGTAGAGAAGCTGGGTGGCGGGTATGGCTACAAAAAGAGCCATGGCGTACGCCCTGGTCTGGGTCAGGTCGCGGGTGGTGACCACGTTATGACACGCCGCGGCTATGCAGAACTTGGACCTCTGCACAACCGCCCCCAGGAGCCCGCCGATTAAAAACCCGGAAATGACGACACCGGACTCTATCGATTTTTTAATTGCGGATATCTGCGCGTCCGACAGGCCCGAGGCGTCCATGGAAGCATACCCCCTGATCTTAATGATGAAGTATGCTATCCAGACAACCGCGCCTATAACAAGCGCCAAGCCCAGGGCCTTTCTTGTTTTTGACATTCGCACCTCCCCTTTGTTTTGAAATCCTGAGCTTATATGCCCATCTCCCGTCTTTTTAGAAAAAGCATTTTCCGTGCCAGAAAAATACCGGGGATAAGGGGCGAGGGTGTCCAAAAATGCACAAACCGTCCGGAAGGGGTGTCCTTTTTTGAACAGCAGGGGGTGCTTTGGAGGAACTCACAGCAGGTCGTACTTGGCCATCTTTGTCCGGAGCTGCCTCCTTGTTATCCCGAGACGGCTGGAGGCCCTTGTCTGGTTCCAGTCCTCGGCCTCGAGGGCGCCCAGGATGGCGGCTTTTTCAAGTTCCGGGAGCTTCATGTCCTGAAAGCCGCCGGCCTTGTCAGCTTTCGTACCGCCTGCGCTATCCAGTATCTTTTTGGGCAGGTCGGCGGGCACTATCGTATCGAACCCGGTCAGCACGACGGCCCTTTCTATTACGTTCTCAAGCTGCCTGATATTGCCCGGCCAATCGTAGGCCATGAAGACATCCATGGCCCTTCTGTCTATGCCTTTGATGAACTTCTGATTCTGTGCGGCATATTTTTTACAAAAATATTCCGCCAGCAGGGGGATATCTTCCCTGCGGTCTCTGAGACTTGGCATTTGGATGGGTATGACGTTCAGGCGATAGTAGAGATCTTCCCTGAACCTGCCACATTCTATCTCTTCTTCGAGGTCCCTGTTTGTTGAAGCCACGATCCTGCAGTCCGACTTCACGGAACCCGTCCCGCCTATCCTGTAAAACTCCTTTTCCTGTATGAACCGGAGGAGCTTTATCTGAAGAAGCAGTGACATTTCGCCCACCTCGTCCAGAAAGAGGGTGCCCTTGCTGGCCAGCTCGGCTTTCCCCGGTTCCCTGGAAGACGCGCCGGTATAGGAGCCCGCCTCGTGGCCGAACAGCTCGTTTTCCATGAGGTCTCCCGGTATGGCGCCGCAGTTTATGGCGACGAAACGGAAGGCCTGCCTGTTGGAAGCATTATGTATGGCGCGCGCTATCAGCTCCTTGCCCGTTCCGGACTCACCTGTGATGAGCACATTGGAGCGGCTGTCGCAGACTATCCGTATGGTGGCCAGTATGTCGGCTATTTCAGGGCTCCTGCCTATTATCCCGTACTGGTCTTTCTCCTCGCGGACTATCTCCCTGCCAAGTCCGGGCCTCTTATGGAGGAAGCTGTGCTTCACCACCGTGAGGAGATCATCTGACTCAACCGGTTTGGTCAGATAGTTCACGGCGCCGGCCTTCATGGCCTCCACCGCGTTTTCTATGCTGCCGTAAGCGGTCATGATGATGACGGGAAGGTCGGGGTTGTTATCCTTTACCCAGTTCAGGAGGTCCAGCCCGGAGCGCCCCGGCAGCCTCATGTCGGTCAGCACGAGGTCGACGGCCGGTCCCGACTGGAATTTTGAGAGGGCCTCCTCGAAGTTTATGGCGGTCTCCACGTCGAACCCCGCCTGCTTCAGCACCCTGCCAAGGAGCCGCAGTACGTTCCTTTCGTCTTCGACTATAAGGACCCGTTCCATTCAGTTTTCCATCTGCCCAGCCTTGGGGCTGAGCGAATTCATGTTGCCGGGCAGCGGCAATTGCAGCTCGAAATGCGCGCCCGCGCCGGAGTAAGCGAGCTTTATGTCCCCATGGTGGGCCAGGATTATCTTGTAAACGGTGGCCAGGCCCAGGCCGCTGCCCTCGCTCTTTGTGGTAAAGAAGGGCTGGAACACCCTGGAGGCTATCTTTTCGGGTATGCCGGGCCCGGTGTCCGCAACGTGCACCCTGAGCCACTCGCCAGAGACCTCGTACTTCACCGTTATTGCTCCGCCGCCCTTCATGGCCTGTATCGCGTTTATGAACAGGTTCATGAACACCTGTTTTAAAAGCGCCGGGTCACACATCACCTGCGGCACCCCGGCGGCCTTTCTGTTTTCGACTTTAACGCCTGCCTCCTCAAGGTCTGTTTCCAGCAGCTCCGCTACGCGGTCCACTATTTCCTCCAAAAGACAGGGCCCAGGCATCGGAGATGGTATCTTCGAGAACCTGAGGAACTCATCGGCCATTATCATCATCTCCAGGGACTCGTCCTTTATTATATCAATATATTCCTCCAGTTCGGGCTGGCTGTTGGCCTTGCCTGTTTCGGAGGCCGCGCCGCGGATGGCATAAAGACTGTTGCGCATCTCATGCGCAATCTGGGCCGACATCTGGCCTACCGCGGCCATGCTGGTGAGCTTCTCTTTCTCCTCGGACATCTTCCTGAACTCCCTGAGATATTTCCTGAGGTTCGAGGTCATCCGGTGGAAGGCCTGGCCCAGCTGCACTGTTTCGTCCATGGCCGGGCGGCCGTTAAGCCCTGGGCCGCCTGAGGTTATCTCCTTTTCAAAGGCCTCGGTCTCGCGGACAAGCCTGGTTATGGGTTTGGCCAGGACGGAGGAGACTATGAAAGAGCCGCCGATGCCTGCCGCGAATATCAGGAAAGAGAGGTAGACAAGCTCGATCCGGGTCTTTCGAAACTCCTTGCCGGGGCGGACCTTTTTTTCGAAATCCACCTGGATGGCCCCAAGCAAGTCCCCGCCCACGCTGACCGGAAGGAGCACACGCGAGCCTTCCCACCCGGCGCCCTGCACGGACCCCTCCGCGCTCCTGAGCCTTGCGAAGATGCCCGGGTCGTTGCTGCCTATCTCGTCAAGATTTCCGGAAAGGACTATTATTCCCCGTCTGTCCACGACCTCTGCGTCCTTTACCCCGGATGTAAGCTCAAGCTGTTTCACCTGCTTCAGCAGGGGCCGGTAGTCCTTGGAGATAATGGCATCCGAAGCGGAGCCGGCCAGTTTTTCGGCAATGCTGCTCTGGAACTGCTTAAGCTGAAGCTCCATGTCCTTGCGCGCGTTGGAGAGCACCACCAGGCTGACCGAAAGGTATATCAGCACAATCACCAGCATCATGTAGACGATGCCCTTGGTCTTTATGCTGGTGCGCTCATGCAGCCGGCGCAGGACTTTCATCGGATGAGCAGGCCTTTTCCCGCCCGCTCCTTTTTGACCAGGGCGCGGACGATGTCATAGTCCCTGTCGCGGGCCTTTGAAAGCCCGTCAGCGCCGGGCTCTATGCTGCCCACCACGCTGCCGGGGTCTTTAAGTCTGTTTACGAGCAGCATGGCTTTCTCCAGCTTTAAGAGAAGCCCTTTCTGCAACCCCCCGCGGGCGGCAAAGAGATACTGCGGGATGGGACGGGAGTAGCCGATTATCCTGAGCCCTTTGCTAAGATAGGGCCTGGCCGCGACCTCGGAAACGCCGGTTGCGTCGAACAGCCTTGCCATGACGGCCAGAATCGCGCTCTCATTAGACCCCAGTATGACGGTGTCCATTAGGCCGCCCCTCTTTATGCCCGCTTTCCTGAGGATGTCATCCGGCAGCAGTCCCGAACCCGGACAGTAATACCTTCCGTATACGAAAGTCCCGCCCCTGAGGGCGGAGACATTTTTTATTCCGGAATCGCTCCGCACCAGAATGACGCTCCTGTATACGGAGCTGCCGTTGACGCGCAGCTTGGCAAGCGGCACTATCCGCATCTGTTTCGAGGCCTCGCAATAAAGGCTTGGGCACAAAAACGCCAGGTCCGCTCCGCCTTCTTCCAGGGTCGGTATTATGTCGCTCCTTTTCTTTGCCACCTCGATCTCCACCGGGATGCCCAGCCGTGCCTCCAGGTACCGCTTGAAAGGCTGAAACCTGGCGTACATCGCCGAAGGGGAATCAAGCGGCATGAGCAGCAGGGTCAGTTTCCGTTTCGCGAACGCGGGCTGCGCGGAAACCAGGAAGAGCAGTGCCGAAAAAAGCGGGAACGCCTTGAAACGCAAGAAATGTCTGTTCATCTTTTTACCCCGGTATTATAAAAAAGGGCGTTCCGTTTATCAAACCGGAACGCTTTGGGTCTGAGGGGGCCCGGGCTTCAACCCGGACCCCGCAGAAAAGCGCCAAAAAAACCTCAGTCAACGAGCGCCGGTTTTTCGTCACGTATGCTTAGTGTCTTTTTCCGCCTTATATAGTCTATTACGATGTCGTGTATGGGCGGGCCGGCCTGGGGGGCCATTGAGGCCCAGCCTGCCATTGAATATTCCTTTCCGGGCTCGACGGGCTTCCCCCGCACCTTCAGGCCCTGTATCCTCTGGCCCATCGGCCTTTCGGCATACAGCGTGTATTCCAACCCTTTTGAGCGGACCATATCTCCGCCCTGCTGCATGTAAGGGTCCGGGTTGAACAGGTTGTCGGCGATGTCCTCGAGGACGCCCTTTATCATGCTGCCCTTCATCATGGATTTATACGTGTTAGGATACGTGATGGCCGTCTGCGAATAGACGTCCTCAACCGTTATCGGGCCGGGCGGCACAGTATTGCCCCACCTGAAGCCGGGCGAAAGGGCAAAGTCCACGTCATAGTGCTCCAGGAGAGCGTCGCATATCAGGTTATCGAAGGTCCCGTCCAGGTTGCCGCGCCTGTAAAGCAGGGTTTCCGTGTGGCCCAGCACCTCCCCGAGCTTTTCTTTGTAGGGGGCGCGCAGGCCCTCGACAACTTTCTCCATCTCCGGGTCAGGATCTATCATCGCGGAAATCACGGGTATGAGCCTGAAGGAGTAGTTCCTTATCCTCCTGCCCTTCACTTCCAGATCCAGCCTCGAAACGAACTTCCCGTAGCAGCCGGAGTTTATGACAAGCGTGTTGCCCACTTTCACCGGCACGGGCACGCCGTCGTGCGTATGGCCGCCCATTATCACATCTATCCCGGCAACACGGCTGGCCATCTTTTTGTCCACATCCATTCCGTTATGGGAGATCACGACTATAAGATCCACCTTTTTGGCCTTCAGCTCATCCACCACTTTCTGCATGTGCGAGTCCTTTATGCCGAAAGACCAGTCCGGGATGAACCTTCTGGGGTTGGCTATCGGGGTGTAGGGGAAGGCCTGCCCGATCACGGCAACGGTCAGACCGCCCACCTGCTTTATGACATACGGCTTGAAAATGGGGTCGCCCCAGGTGGCGTCGTTCACGTTTTGTGCGATGAACGGGAACTCCATCTTTTTTATGAGTTCCCTGAGGCGGTCCTCCCCGTAGGTGAACTCCCAATGCCCGGTCATTACCTCGCAGCCAAGTTTGTTCATGGCCGTGACCATGTCCTCGCCCTTCGTCCAGAGGCTTGTCGCCGAGCCCTGCACGGTATCGCCCCCGTCTATGTGCAGCACCTTCCCGGGCCTTTCCGCCCTTATGCCCTTTATGACCGTGGCCAGATACGCAAAGCCGCCCATTTTGCCGTATTCGCTGGCAAGCCGGGCATAGTCGTCGCACGTGTAGGCGTATGCCTGGGGCGTGTCCGGCTGATAACCGTAATATTTAAGGAAAGCCCTGCCCGTAATATGGGGGGGCTGCCCCTTGTCCGCTCCCACGCCGATGTTCGTATCGGGCTCCCTGTAATAAACCGGCACCAACTGGGCGTGCGTGTCCGTGGTGTGCACCAGGGTCAGGTCCCCCATTTCGGGGAACCTGAACAGGTTGCCTGGCTTCAGGGCCTTCGCGAGCGCCGCCGGCGCAAGTGAGGTAAACGCAGCGCCCCCCGCCGCCAGCGACAGCATCTGAATAAATTTTCTCCTGGTTATACTCATCCGGCCTCCTTAAAAAAAACCGTTTTCCGCTACATCCTGAACCCTGGGACCTCTATGGGCAGGCCGTTGGCCTGATAGGTGAGGTACAGTTCAAGGTTGCGGTATGTCTTGCACTGCAAGGGGAGCGGCTTGGCCCTTATCTTCTTGTTGCACCCCTGAAACCGCTTCTGGATCGAGCCGGTCTTTCCCCATTTCAGCCTGTATCCCGGCCAGTGGTCCGCGTGGTGCCTGTTGTTCGACAGGAGGTTGGCCCGTATCATATGCCCGGCATATTTCACATGGCATATCGCGCAGCTCATGTTAAGCTGGCCCTGCCGCTTGTAATAATATGCCTCACCCGCCAGATAGAAGGGCTTGGCAGGGCCGCTTATGCTCACGTGGATCGGCACGCCGTTTGAAAGCGACTTGACATAAAGGTCAAGCGCAAGCTCGTTGTGCGATTCGTATTTAAGCTCCGGGGCGCCCATATGGTCCTTGAGGCACCTGTTTATCTGCATCGCGATCGTAAGGACGCCATTTATCTTTGGGTCGTACTTGGGGTAGGAGGCCGCGATGCCTTTCAGCTTTTCTCCATTTTTGCCGTGGCAGCTCGCGCAAGACTTGCCCGCGCTGCCTTCGACCTTTTTGAACAGGGCCCTGCCGTCATCCAGGGTGAAATCGGCGGGGTTGCCCTGCTCGGCCATCATCTGCGTGAACTTCCCATACACCTCGTTGTATCTCTTCTCGTATTCCTTTGTCGAGATGCTCTGCTTGTACAACTTTATCCCTGCGGCATGATTTTTTTCCCCGGCAAAGGCGCTACGCCCCGCGCCGGAGGCCAGCAACCCGGCTGCAAGCATCAAAACCAAAACCCTAAAGAAATCCCTTCGCATCCCCGTATCTCCTTTCCCCTTTTTAGCGAGGGTTTATCTGGACAGATTTCTGGTAAACCCCCCCCTTGTTGTCCTTGTAAACTATCCTCAGCGGGGCGGACTTGTCCGCCTTCAGGTAAAAGGATATAAAGGGGTTGGCGCTGATGGCCCAAGACCAGTCGCAGTGGGTGACCCTTTCGTTGCCGTAATAGATGTCCACGTCGTTTATGTAATAAGCGGGTATCACCTTGCCGGCCTTGGTTTTCCTCAGCCCGGTTTCCATCGGATGGATCACCAGCGCCATCACGGGGATGACCTCGCCCTTTCTTATCGTGCCCGGCACCCTTATTTTTATCCTCCCTACATCCATGTTGTATGTCTCCTTTTATTTTTTCCCTGGTTTTTTTCGATATGGCGCCCGGTTTGCGCCTACCCGCCGCACCCGCCGATGGTCACCTTTACCGGCTTTATGGCGCCGAAGAGCTGCCCTCCGCTGGTCTCCAGTATCGCCCGGACGTTCGAGGTTTTCCTCATCTTTATCCTGAGGGCGAACATGGCCTTCCCGTTGGCGGGGGTGAGGTCTATCCCCGCTACGTACGGCTCGGGGTTGCCGTCGGCGTACACGTTTATCCTCTTTACATAGTTATTGCTGTCCATCGGCAGGTCGGAAGTGATGGTTAGGGGGACGACGGCCCCGTTTTCGGCGATTATCGGCGCGTTTATTTTAACGTGCGCCATCGTCACTTTCCTGTTGCCGAACTGCCTTTTCAGCACCGCTTCGATGCTCTCCTCCTTGACGGCCGCAAAGGCGGTTTCCGCCAGCGAAGGCAGAGCGCCGGCCACGACAAACATCGCCCCGGCAACTCCCGCCGCTTTGATGAAACCTCTCCTGGTGAGCGCCGGCCCGGTGCCTTCCTGCTCTTCCCTGTTCTCTTGCCTCATCATCTCCTCCTTTATTTCTTTTTGTTCAGGCTCAAAAGGTAAGCCACAACGTCGTCTATCTGCTGGCTGGTCAGTATCTTGTTGGCCCCGAAGGGAGGCATTATGGTGTCCGGGTTGAACTTGCGTTCGTCCCAGATGCGCTGCCGCAGCAGGTCCTTGTCCGCGGCGGTATAGTTTCTCATGGCCGTGATCAGGTTCGGCCCGATATCACCCGGAAATTCCATCCCGGGCACGACATGGCATGCCGCGCAGTTGCCCAGCTTTTTTGTGTCGACCACCTTTTTGCCTGCTGCCGCGTTTCCACCGGCAACCGCCGCACCAGGCAGGGCCAGAAAGGCCAGCGCCAGGCCAAAAACCACAACCTTGCTTTTCCTCATTCCCCGTTCCTCCTTTTTTTCTGAAAGACCCATCCTCTATTTTCCGCAAAAAGCGCTTTTTATCCCGGCGTGATGGCAAACGAGGTCCCTGAAATCCTCTTTCGTCAGGACCCCGGGGATCCTGAGAAGCTCTCTGCCTCCAGCGCCAATGAAGATCAATGTCGGGATGCCGAAGACCGCGTATTTCCTTTTAAGTTCAGTCCCGGTCAGCCCTTCGCCTGCCAGCTTCCTTGTCCCGTAAATGTTTATCTTTTCCAGGCTGACATTGCCCTGAAGGATATTTTTGATCGAAGGGTCATCGATAACGCTGTCCATCATCCCGCACCATTTGCAGCTCTTCCTGTAAAAAAACAGCAGCTTGACCTTGCCGGAAGCCCCATATGCCGCCGGGGCCAGCAGAAGTAACCCCAAAACAAGAACGAGAATGTTCTTCATATGCGGGCTTGAACGCAAAATACATGCCCGCATATGCCCTCAAAAAAAGGCGCCATTGTCCCTTTTTGCACAATTTGCCGCCTTCCGATGTGCAATTAAGGACATTCCGGCCCATTATGGTTGGAAATATGGTTCAGCGCTAATAGGCAACGGCGACGTCAAAGCCAGTGAGGGCCGAGGCTATCTGCGCGGTGTCCATGAGTTCAAAAGGGTTGGAGGGGTTGTTCGTGAAAACCCGGCCGCCCAGCTCCCGCAAGGTCTCTATATTGGCCTCAACAGACCCGCCTGGGACAGGCACGTCATTCATTAAAAAGACATTCACCTCGTCGTCTTCAAGCGTAAGGCCCACAGCCATTCTTAGCGCCTCCTCTTCTCTGTCTTTAACGATTACCGCGATTTTCTTCCCCATAAGGACATTCCCCCTTTCACGGGATTTTTTAAAAATGATGATAATGGGCGGCCGGAACCGTTGTCAAGGCAACCCGCAAAAAAATCCCCGCAAGGAGGAGAAATGGCCGCTCACTGCTCATTCCTCTGCTGAAGCGCCTGAGGAGCTTTCGCCACCCGTTGCCTGCCAGGCAGAAAGTTTCCGGGTAAGAATTCGCACATTTTTTGCTTATCGGTTTCCGGGTCCGATTTTATATGAAAGGAAAACGAACGCATGAAAATGGGAATCCTCATAACCACGGACAGGCACCTGGAAGACGCGATCGGTTTGACAAGGGCGGCGGTCTCAAAAGGGCATGAGGTCGTCATATTCAGCATGGACGCGGGCACAAAGCTCCTTGCGTTGCCGGAATTCACGCGATTGCACGAGCTTAAAGGGGTAAAGATGAGCTTTTGCGTCCATAGCGCAGAGCACCAGAAAATGGGAGACGCCGTCATTCCGGAAGGCATAATCTGCGGCAGCCAGTACAATAATGCGGTAATGATGCACGGGGCCGACAAGGTGATCAGGTTATAAAAAAACACACTTCGGAAGTGAAAAAGAAATGAAGATACTCCATATTCTTTCAGACGGGCCGAGCGCACTTTCAAGCGGCATAATAGAGGCGCAGCTGGCTGGACACCAGATCAAAATAATAGACCTGTCCAAAAAAGAGGTCCCTTACGACGCCGTAATAGATGAAATAGCGGCCTGCGACAAGGTCGTTTCATGGTAGTGATAAAGGGCCCGGAAACACCATAAAGGCGGACGGCGTTTGAAAACCGTTCTTTTTTTGCAGACTGAACGCTCTCCTTAAACTGGATGCGATATGGCGTTTCCCTGGATTAAGAATTTTCCAATGAAGGCAAGCAGTTACAAATACGGGAGAAGAAAAGAGGTGCCCGGAGGGTGCACCTCTTTGCGGGCCGCAGGTTCGATCCCTGCACGGCTCATATAATAAAAACAAGGGGTTGGCCTTTCCGGGCCACCCCCCTTTTTATTCCAATCTGAAGAGATTTAGGGGGGACCCCCACCATCGCGCACCCGGCCCCGAAGGTCCTGCGAAGATGGAGCCGGAAGAAAGGGTATCGCCTAAAAAAACCTCAGTGTCCCGAACTGCATATGTTCGAGGTCATAGTTGTCTCAGGAATTGGAATTTTTGGCAGGCCGGGCTTTCCGCGCCGGCCCGTACTTACCTGTACCCTAACGCCTCTTTTTCCCGAAGCTCCAGACTTTTGGGGCTGAGGCTCTTTTTTCGCTCCGATGGTGCGGCCGGGACTGGCTGGCAAACCCGGGTGCGGGTTTTTCATAATCGAAGCCTTCCAGTAAACGCCTTTCAACCTTTTCTCCGAGCACGCGCTCTATGCTCCGCACCATGATCTCATCTTCCTGCGTCACGAAGGTAAAGGCATCGCCTGTCCTTGAAGCGCGGCCGGTGCGGCCGATCCTGTGCGTATAGGCGTCCGTAGTGTCGGGCATGTCATAGTTGATGACATGTGAAATGCTTGATACGTCGATTCCCCGGGCCGCTATGTCGGTGGCTACGAGGATCTGATAGTCGCCCGTCCTGAACCCGTTGAGCGCCGCCTGCCTCCGGTTCTGAGAAAGGTTTCCCTGAAGCGACGCGCTCCGGTAACCGGCCATGAGGAGTTGGGCCGCGACCCGTTTGGCCCGTTGCTTGGTGCGCGTAAAGACCAGGACCGACCCCGTGCCGGTCTGGCGGAGCAGGCCAAGAAGAAGCAGCGTCTTCAAATGCTGCCCGACGGGGTAGAGCGCATGGGCAACGGTATCGGCGGGTGCGGCATGGTCTATCTGTATTGTGGCCGGGTCCTGCAGGACCTCATGGGCCAGTCTGCGGATGTCGTTTGGCATAGTCGCTGAAAACATGAGCGTCTGGCGCTTCGCAGGGACATGCTTCATGATCTTGCGGATATCGGGCAGGAAGCCCATGTCGAACATCCGGTCGGCCTCATCAAGGACAAGCATTTCCAGGTCCGTCAATTTTATTGTGCGCTGGTTGATATGATCAAGCAGGCGGCCCGGACATGCGATAACGATCTCCGTTCCGCGTTTCAGCTTATCCGCCTGGAGATTGAAACTCACGCCTCCGTAAACCGTGACGCTGTGAAGCCGTGTCTCTTTTCCTAGGCTGCGGACAGACTGGTGGATCTGCTCCGCGAGTTCGCGCGTGGGCGCAATGATGAGGGCGCGCACCCTGCCGCGCGGTCCTCGCATAAGCCTGTCCAGGACCGGCAGCACGAATGCGGCCGTTTTGCCCGTTCCTGTCTGCGCAAGCCCCATTACATCGCGCCCTTGCATGGCCGGCGGGATCGCCCGCTGCTGGATCGGGGTGGGTGTGGTATACCCGGCGGCCTTTACCCCGGCCGCAACATTGGGGTGAAAATTCAATTTCTGGAATTCCATAGTCTCCTTTTTTCTGTCTGTGTTCGGGAAAAAAGCCAGTGTATTCAGGGGGGGTACAGTGACGTAGTTTTCATCCGGCAACAGTAGTTTTGGTTAATTAAGCCTAGCAGCTTTAGGCAAACGCTGTCAAGGAGGAGTTTTTTTATCATGAAGGATTTTTCATCCGGCACATGTTAAAGGCCTTTTCTGTTATACTAGACCGTGGTTCTAAACGCATGAGGTTTCTTCTCATCTGTTCCACAGGAGTCCCGGCATTTTACTTCCGTCTCTGGTAATAAGAGGAAATAAGATCGATGTCCCCATCGTACAGGGCGGCATGGGGGTGGGTATTTCCCTGTTCCCGCTTGCGTCCGCGGTTTCCAGGGAAGGGGGGCTGGGGATCATCTCCAGTGCCGGCCTGGACCGGATAGTTTCCAAAAGGAAAGGCAAAAGAGTGAATTCTTATGAGGCGGCCTTTGAGGAGGTCTCTTTTGCAAGGGAAGCTGGCGGAAAACATGTGGGAATGAATATAATGGTGGCCCTTGCGCGGGATTACCGTGAATCCGTAAAAGGCGCCATTGATGCCGGCGCGGACGTGATCATCTCCGGGGCGGGATTACCGCTTGACCTGCCGCTTATTCACCCTTCGAAAGACACTGCCCTGATACCGATCGTCTCATCTGCCAGGGCCCTTGAAATAGTGTGCCGGAAATGGGAAAAAGCGGGCCGCAGACCCGATGCCGCAGTGCTTGAAGGCCCTCTCGCGGGCGGGCATCTGGGGTTTAGGATCGAGGAACTGGACAAGGGATCGAACCGGTTGGAAAACCTGCTGCCCGCGGTCAAGGACATCGCGCTCAAGCATGGGGACTTTCCCGTTATTGTGGCCGGAGGGATATATTCGCATAGCGACATTGCAAGATTTCTGCGGATGGGCGCAAGCGGTGTGCAAATGGGAACAAGATTTCTTGCCACTGTGGAAAGCGGTGCGTCACATGAATACAAACAGGCGGTGGTAGATGCCAAAGAGGAAGACATAATTGTGGCGCAGAGTCCCGGTTCCCCATGTGGTTTGCCCTTCAGGGTGATCAGACAATCCCCCATGTTCGTCTCGGCGCTCAAAAGGCTAAGGGCGCCCAAGTGCGACAAGGGCTATGTCCTTCAAAAAGACCCTTCGGGCAAATTCACAAGGTGTGCGGCAAAACAGGACAATGGCGATTATTTTTGCATCTGTAACGGCCTGCTAAGTTCAGCCGGGTATGATCCGGTGGAGGAACCGCTTTTCACGGCCGGTACGAATGCATGCAGGATAGACAAGATACTTTCTGTCCATGACCTTATGGAAGAACTGAAACATTAACTTTGTTCTTAAAAACATAGGTCGAGTTAGGCTAGCTTACTCGACCTATGTTAAATTCCCGGGTCCGGCATCCTCTTATTGGGCCTCAGCAGGTTCCTCCGGGGCCACGGGTGTTTCGCCTTCATCCCTTT
>JAJYJB010000059.1 GCA_021789735.1 Nitrospirota bacterium | reverse complement strand
GAGCTTGCGGCCAGCATGGACGCAAGGCGGAATTTCATGCTGCTTGCCGCGATCGGTTATATCATCAATGCGAGATTTTTCCTCATTTCCGAGCGCCCCAATGAACAGGGACTTATAGATATGGGCTGCGCCCCGGACCTCCTGCCCGGAGGCAGGCCGGTCTCGCTTCATACCTTCAGGGAAAGCTACGAGCGGGAATGGGGTGTGAGACTGAACCCGGAGCCGGGGCTCACGCTGATGGAGATGTTCGAGCAGGCAGGCGATGCCGTCAGGGCCATGTACATAATGGGTGAAAACCCTGCTTTTAACCTGCCAGGCGGAAAGAAGATAATGGAGGCGCTTGAAAAACTGGACTTTCTCGTTGTGCAGGACATCTTCATGACCGAAACCGCCTCTCTGGCCGATGTCGTATTGCCCTCAAGGGCATGGCCGGAGAAGGAAGGCACCTATACGAACCTGGAAAAAAGGATACAGAAACTGGACAGGGCCCTTGAAAAAAACGGGGAGACAGCAAAGGAGGACTGGAAGATACTGGCCGGGATTGGCAAACGTGCAGGGCTCAATAATATGCCTTATGCCGCCTCTTCAGATATAATAGATGAGCTTGCCAGGGTCTCTCCTCTTCACGCGGGGCTGGGGCTTAAGGACCTGGAGCAGGAGGGCATGATGTGGCCCTATAAAGGCAAGCCGCTGGGCATGGGAGGCCACGTGCCGCCATTACCGCCCATGAGGGCCATGACGAAGCCCAAGACGAAGGATGCACAGATGCCGGGGCCGGGACCGGCCGTTGAAATAACGGGGGTGGTCCTGGAAATAGAAAAACCCCTTTTCCATTCGGGCACTCTGAGCAGGCACTCGGGCGCGCTGCTGGACATTGTGGGCGGGCCGGAGGCCAAGATGAGCCCGGAGACCGGCAAAAAACTGGGTATCACGGAAGGCGGCAAAGTGAAGATTTCAACGGCCGATGGAGAGATGGTGCTTAAGGCAAAGATAGAAAAAGGGCTGCCTGCGGGCGTCGTGTTCGCGGGAAACAACTTCCGGGAGGCAGGGGCCCTTGGGCTTTTCGGCTACGAACTGGAGCCTGAATCCAAAACGCCCGTGCCCATGGTCAAGGACCTTGAGATCACCCCACTTTGATTCTTTTAATGAGAGATTTTTACTTTTTCACACAAAAAAATCTCCTGGGTCAGAGAGTTTTAATATGATTAAAGCGGAGAAATTTTTATAAGCATGGACCTATACAACATCGTTTTCAGGCCGGAGACATACAGTCCTCTTGTGCAGGTGATCATAATCCTGGCAAAGGCCCTGGTCGTGGTGGGCGTCCTTATGCTGCATGTTACATACGCCACTTATTTCGAGAGGAAAAGCATAGGCCACATGCAGGTAAGGCTGGGCCCCATGAGGGTTGGGCCGCACGGGCTGCTGCAGCCTATCGCCGATTTCATAAAACTTTTTTTCAAGGAAGACATCATACCGGCCGCCGCCGATAAACCCATATTCTTCATCGCCCCCGCCATATCCATATTCGCCGGCATGACGGCGATCTCCGTGATCCCGTTTTTCAGCGGCTTTGTGGTGGCCAACATAAACATCGGGCTTCTGTTCATATTCGCAATGTCCTCGTTGAACGCATACGGCGTGGTGCTTGCGGGCTGGGCCTCCAATTCCAAGTATTCGTTTCTTGGCGGGCTCCGGTCCTCGGCCCAGGTGATAAGCTATGAAATAGCCATGGGCCTTTCGCTTGTCGGAGTGATGATGATGGCGGGCTCCCTGAACCTTTCTGAGATCGTGCAGGCCCAGCAGAGGTTCCCCGGCGGCTTCTTCTGGCCCCAGGCCCTGGGTTTCTTCGTCTTCCTGGTGGCCGCCTTCGCGGAGACCAACCGCACGCCTTTTGACCTGCCGGAGGCTGAAAGCGAGCTTGTCGCCGGTTATTTCACGGAATACAGCGGGATGCGCTTTGCCCTGTTCTACGTGGCGGAGTACATCGGGATGATCGTCATGTCGCTGGTGGGCATAACCTGCTTCCTGGGGGGCTGGAACGGTCCTTTCGCCATACCTTACATTCCGTTTGCCTGGCTTTTTATAAAACTATACGTGTTCATATTCCTTTTTTACTGGGTACGGGCCACGGTGCCCCGCTACAGGTATGACCAGCTGATGGCGCTGGGCTGGAAACTGCTGATACCCCTTGCCCTTCTGAACATAATCGGCACGGGGCTTGTAAAAATACTGTTCAGAGGATAATTTTGGCCGCAAGATGAAAGATAAAAACAAGAACAACAAAAACAATAAAAAACTTAAAAAGATAATAGATACCATATTCCTGACGGAGATAATGAAGGGGATGGCCCTCACACTGAGGTCCTTTTTCTCTCCGGCGGTGACCAGGCAGTACCCTGAGGAAAAAAGGCAGCCGTTCCCTGGCTTCAGGGGGCAGCACGCCTTCGTGCGGGACGAGGCCACCGGGAAGGAGAAGTGCATAGCCTGCGGCCTGTGCGGCGCGGTATGTCCCTCCAAGTGCATCTACATCTACACGAAGGAAGACCCCGAGACCAGGAAAAAGGTCATCGACCGCTATGAGATAGAGCTTCTGAGATGCGTTTACTGCGGTTTCTGCGTAGAGGCCTGCCCCGTGGGGGCTGTGGTGCTTACGGAAAATTACGAGTATTCGGACTATTCGAGGGATGCCCTTTACATGACAAAGGAAAGACTTCTGGATAACTGGGACAGGCTCATGGCCGGAGAGAAGGGCCGGGAGTATTTCAAGAGGTTCTGGACCCCCACGAAGGACAGCTTCAGGGCCTACCCCGGCCAGCCGGTCTTCAAAATGAAAAAACCCTCAGATAAGGACACATCTGAAAATAAAACCGCCAAGGAGGAGGGCAAATGAACCCCTACCTGTTCGGGTATCTGGGCGCTGCCATCCTTCTGCTTTCCGGGCTGTCGCTCACAAGAAAAAACCCTGTCCATGCGGTCCTGTACATGATAGTCATGTTCTTCCACCTGGCGGTGCTGTACCTTGGGCTGGGGGCGGAGTTCCTGGCAGCGGTGCAGATAATCGTATACGCGGGGGCCATCCTGGTGCTCTTCCTTTTCGTCATCATGGTCCTGAACATCAAGGAGGAGATGGAGGGCGAGCGCTTCAGCGTTGGCTGGCCATTCGGGATCTCCATAGCCGCGGGCCTCTTTCTTCTCGTGGTCCTTATAACGGGCAATATCGTCCCAGGACGGCAGGGCGCATACACCCCGGGGGTCATCGCGGCGCAGACAAACACAAAACTGGTGGGCACGCTACTTTACACACAATACATATTGCCCTTTGAGATAGCTTCCCTGATATTGCTTGTGGCCGTGGTAGGGGCGATCGTGCTTGCCAAGAAAAAACTAAGGTGAGGTAAAAAACAAAAAAATGGTCCCGCTTCAATGGTACATATGGCTTAGCGTGGCCCTTTTCACAACAGGGGTGTTCGGGTTCCTCACTAGAAGGAGCATCATAATGATGTTCCTTTCGATAGAGGTGATGCTGAATGCCGTGAACCTCTCCCTGGTCTCGTTCGCCCATTTCCTGAACGGCCTCAGGGGGCAGGTCCTGGCCCTTTTTGTGATCGCGGTAGCGGCCTCGGAGGCGGCGATAGGGCTTGCCATACTCATCGCCCTCTTCAGGAACAGGGCAACCGCGCAGATAGAAGAGGTAACGGAGATGAAGGGATGAGTATGAACAGCCTTCTCCTCATACCGGGGCTGCCGCTTCTTGCCTTCATCATCAACATCACGCTGGGCAAGGCATTCATAAAGGACAAGGCGCACCTGGTTTCCATCCCGGCCCTGGCGGCCTCCTGGGCGCTGGCCATGGCGGCCGTATACGATGTTTACAGGGGCGGGGTTTTCCATGGAGACCTTTATACATGGGTAGTCTCCGGGGCGTTCAAGGTGCAGGTTGGCTTCCTTGTGGACCAGCTTACCGCGGTGATGCTGGTCGTGGTGACTTCCGTGGGCCTTCTTGTGAATATCTATTCCGCGGGCTACATGCGCGGGGATAAGGGTTTTTACAGGTTTTTTGCCTATCTCTCTCTCTTCGTCTTTTCGATGCTCATGCTCGTAATGTCAAACAACTTCCTGCAGCTTTATTTCGGATGGGAGGCGGTGGGCCTCTGCTCATATTTCCTGATAGGCTTCTGGTATGAGAAGAAATCGGCGGCGGATGCGGGGAAAAAGGCGTTCATAGTCAACCGGTTCGGGGATTTCGGGTTCGGCCTTGGCATAATGCTCATCTTTATTTCCACGGGGAGCCTCCAGTACGGACAGGTGTTCCAGGCCGCGCACAACCTTGCCGGCCAGACGGTAAACCTGCTTGGCGCGAACGTCCCCCTTCCCACGATAATAGCTTTGCTGCTTTTCTGCGGGGCCATGGGCAAATCGGCCCAGTTTCCGCTGCATGTCTGGCTTCCTGACGCAATGGAAGGCCCCACGCCAGTCTCCGCCCTCATCCACGCGGCGACTATGGTCACGGCCGGCGTTTTCATGGTATCCAGGTGCAGCCCCATCTTCAATCTCTCTCCAACCGCAATGGATGTTGTCGCCATAACCGGCGCGTTCACGGCTCTTTTTGCCGCGACCATAGCACTCACTCAAAACGATATAAAACGCATCATCGCATATTCCACCATAAGCCAGCTTGGCTACATGTTCCTGGCCTGCGGCGTGGGGGCTTACGGGGCGGGCGTTTTTCACCTCTACACCCACGGTTTTTTCAAGGCCCTTCTGTTTCTCGGTGCGGGCTCGGTGATGCACGCGATGTCCGGGGAGCTGGACCTGAGAAAGATGGGCGGCCTCAGAAAATACATGCCCGTGACCTACTGGACATTCCTTCTGGCCTCTCTGAGCATCTCGGGCATCCCAGGATTTGCGGGCTTTTTCAGCAAGGACGAGATACTCTGGCGGGCATATTCCGCCGGGCCCCTCGGGAAAGTGCTCTGGGGCGTGGGAGTCCTTACCGCGCTTCTTACGGCTTTTTATTCCTTCAGGCTCCTGTTTCTGGCGTTCCACGGGAAATTCCGGGGCAGCAAGGAGCAGGAACACCATCTGCACGAGTCTCCCCTGTCGATGTCCGTACCCCTCCTGGTCCTTGCCGTAGGGGCGGTAGGCGCAGGATGGGTGGGCATACCCCCTGTTATCAGCCAGGCCCTTGGCCTTGGACAGATAGATAAAATAGGGCCGTTCCTTGACCAGGTGATCGGGGGCCCTGTTTCAGCAGGGACGGCAGCGGCGGGTGTGCCCGCGGCTCAGATGACCGCTATGGCCATATCCTCGGCCCTGGGCATTCTGGGTATCCTGCTGGCGGCTTACATGTATCTCTGGAACCCTGAATTGCCGGAGGCGATCGCCCGCACATGCAGGCGGGCCTACAGCCTCTCTTTCAACAAGTATTACGTGGATGAGTTTTATGACCATGTGATCGTAAAGCCTGCCTTCTGGGTGGCAAAAAATGTGATCGTGGGCGTCACCGACGGAAAATGGATAGAGGGCATCGTAAACGGTGTTCCCAGGGCCATCGGTGTCTTCGGACAGCGGCTCAGGAAGGTGCAGTCCGGCGTCACCCAGCATTATGCCGGCATCATGGCGCTTGGGGTCTTCATCTTCATCGCGGCGGCCCTGCTGTTGCGCTTATAGGAGAGACCAAAAAAATGCACGCTTTCATTTTTATAAAAATAAAAAAACCTTTCTCTGGCAGACTCCGGAAAGGCGTTGCAAAATGATAATGAACTCCCTTGGATATCCGGTGTTGAGCACCCTCATATTCCTGCCCATCGCGGGGGCCCTGCTGCTTGGGCTCATAAGCAGGCAGCGCGAAGGGCTGATAAAGGCATGGGCCCTCATCGTAACCCTGGCCGTCTTTGCCGCATCGCTGCCGGTATTTTTCAATTTTGACAGGACCACGCCCAAGATGCAATTTGTAGAATGGCGCACCTGGATACCGGCCTTTCATACCGATTACCTTGTGGGCGTGGACGGCATAAGCGCCCTGTTCGTTCTTCTTTCCACCCTGATAGCGGTGCTTTGCGTGCTGATATCATGGAATTCCATTAAAACAAGGGTAAAAGAGTTCTTCATGGCCATCCTCCTTATCGAGGGGGCAATGATAGGAGTCTTCTGCTCCCTGGATTTCTTCCTCTTTTACATCTTCTGGGAAGCGATGCTTATACCCATGTACCTGCTCATCGGCGTCTGGGGCGGCCCGAACAGGCTTTATGCCGCGATAAAATTTTTCCTTTACACTCTCGCGGGCAGCGTACTGATGCTCGTAGGGATAATCTACATGTACAACTATACTGGCGGGGATTTCAATATCCTTCACCTGCAGAGCCTGAAATATCCCCTGTCCATGCAGATGTGGCTTTTCTGGGCCTTCTTCGCGGCCTTCGCGGTTAAGGTGCCGATGTTCCCCTTTCACACGTGGCTTCCCGATGCCCACACGGAGGCCCCCACGGCAGGCAGCGTGATCCTTGCCGCGGTCCTCATCAAGATGGGCGCTTACGGGTTTTTGAGGTTTTCCATCCCGATGTTCCCTGACGCAACCAGGGCCATGGCCGTTCCCATGATGGCCCTTTCGGTGGTGGCGATCATATACGGGGCGATCGTCTGCTTCGCCCAGACGGACCTGAAAAGGCTTATAGCTTACAGCTCCGTTAGCCATATGGGATTTGTGACCCTTGGCATCTTCGCCCTGAACATCCAGGGCGTGGAAGGCGGCATTCTCCAGATGCTGAACCACGGCATAGTGACCGGCGCGCTCTTCCTTTCGATCGGCATCATCTATGACCGTACTCACTCGCGCCAGATAGCCGACTACGGAGGGGCTGCCAGCGTCCTTCCGGTGTATGCCGGTTTTTTCATGATCTTTGCCCTTGCGGCTATAGGGCTGCCTGGCACAAACGGCTTCATCGGGGAATTCCTGATAATACTTGGCGGTTTCACCGCCAACAGGCTGGCGGGGGTCCTTGCCGCAACCGGGATAATAATAGGCGCTGCATACATGCTATGGCTTTACCAGAGGGTATTTTTCACTGAAGTGAATCCGAAACTAAAAGGGCTTCCGGACATAAGCGCGAGGGAGTTTATTGCCATCGCCCCGATGGCCCTGCTGGTCTTCTGGATTGGCATATATCCCAATGCCCTTTTAGGTTTCCTGCACCCCTCGGTGCAGAACCTCGTCGGCAGGTTTGCACCCCAGGGGCCGCAGCCAATCCTGAGCGCCCTGGGCAGTCTCCTCAAGGCCCTTTGCGCAAAGGTATAATTTTTTACGGATAAAAAAGGGGGTCCTTGCCGGAGCCCCCTTTTTTTAATGAATCACCCTGCAATGAATCACCCTGGCGGGCTGCAAGGAATTTTTTTGTAGCCTACACCGGCTGCATCTGCTCTCCGCAGCAAACCAGGTTCACAACGTTCATCTCGCCCCACTCGTCCACGGAGACCATGAGGCCGCACACTTCACAGCCATAACGGCCCGCTTCCTGGCCCGCCTGCCTGGTTGCCGCCTGCCTGGGAGCGGCCCTTTTCGCGGCTTTTGCGGCAGGCCTTTTTGCCACCGCTTTAGCGGGCCTGGCAGCTGAAGCCTTTACCGCCTTGGCTGGCTTTTTCGTGGTGGTCTTCTTGGCTGCGGCCTTCGTCCTGGGGGCCTTCGCCCCCTTTGCGCCAGCTTTCTTTACCGCCATAAATATCCATCCTCCTTTTGGGAAAATTATTTGAGCCGTCCTCAAGCTACATATACCACATAATGAGAGGATTTTGAAGAAAAAAAGAAAATTTTAATTCTTTGATTTTGTTTTTTTTGATATTTTCTTAAAGAGTGCGCTTGAAGGTGAGTATGGACAGACTCATCATCGCCACGGTGAAGAGCGCAAGAAAGGTGAGGTCTCCCAGGATGTTGCCCATGCCGGCGTTCTTAAAAAGGATGGACTTCAGGGCATCCACCGCGTAGGCCTCCGGGTTTATCCTGGCGAAGGATTTAAGCCATCCGGGGAAACTCGCCACCGGATACACCGCGCCGCTCGGGAAAAAAAGGATCACGTTCAGAAACCCGCTTAAAACGCCCACGATGCGGGGATGGCCTATCCTCCCCATGATGGCGAACATCAGGCTGAGAAGGCACAAGGTGGTGAGGAGCACAACAAGCAGGATGGGGAAAAAATTTAAAAACCCCTTTGAAAAGGGGATGCCGGTTATCAGCACGCTCATCATGAATATCAGGATGGCGTTCACCGTGGTTATGGAAAGGCCGCTGATAATGAGCCCGCCCACGATATGCCCTTTTGAAAGCGGCGTGAGCAGGTAGCTTTCCTCAATACCAAGGAAACGATCCATGACCAGGTTGAACGCGCCCGTGGTAAGTGTGCCAAGGAATATGGCCATTATCACCACACCCGGGACGAGGGACTGGTAGTAGTCCACCTTGCCGTAGAGGTTTATGTCCCTGAGCAGGGGCTCCCCGGTTGGCTCCCTTACGGGCACATATTCCGATCTTATCGAAAGCAGAGCCGCGTCTATGAGGTTCCTTATGGTGTCAGCGGAGATGCTGTCCGTGTTATCAAGGAAAAGTCCGATGTCCGGCCTGCCGCTTACTGCCACCCTTCTGCTGAAATCCGGAGGTATGATGAGCGCCGCCTTGTATTTTCCGGCCCGCACGCCGTCCACCGCCGCGCGCTGGTCGTCCATGGGCAGCACCAGAAACGTCCTTGGGCCGGCCTGCACGGCCATAAGGTATTCCATCAGCCTTTTTGCGTACGGACCCTGGTCCTGGCTAACAACCGCCAGGGGCAGGTCCGTGAGCTTCCCCTGGAAAGAGTTGCCAAGTATCACCAGGTAGATCATGGGCATGAGTATGCTCATGGCAAGCACAACCGGATTGCGTTTGAACTTTTTCAGGTCCCTTTCTATGACGGCAAGAAGCTTTGTCATCTGCCAAGCCTCTGGGGCATGCCGGCCCCTATCAGGAAACTGACCTTCCTGGCCTCTTCTTCCCTTATCGATTTTCCCGTGTAGTGAATAAAGACGTCTTCAAGCGATTGCTCATGGACAGAGGCCGCAACTATCGCCCCTCCGGAGGCCCTTACCACGTCTATAAGCTGGGGAAGGTTCTCAGCCCCGTTGTCCACCGAGGCGGCAAGGGAGTCTTCCTCCCGGCTCACCTTGTGAACAAAAGGCAATTTTTCCATGGCCCCGATGATCTCATCAGTCAGACCGCCTACCTTCAGGGTGACAATATCGTTGCCCGGTATGCCCGCCTTGAGCGCGGCAGGGCTTCCCATGGCTATTATTTTCCCGGCGTCTATTATGGCCACCCGGCCGCAGAGCAGCTCCGCCTCTTCCATGTAATGGGTGGTCAGGAATATCGTTATCGAATCCCCTTGCATGAGTTTCTTCAGCAGCTCCCAAACCACGCGCCTGGACTGTGGGTCGAGCCCTATGGTGGGCTCATCCAGGAAAAGCAGGGCCGGCTTATGGACAAGCACACGGGCGATCTCCAGCCTCCTTCTCATTCCCCCGGAATAGGTGGCCACAAGGTCATCCGCCCTTGGCGCAAGACCCACCATTTCAAGCAGATACTCGATCCTTTCTTTTCTTTCCCCTGAGCGGATGCCGTAGAACCGGCCGTATATGTCCATGTTCTCGCGGCCCGTAAGGTCCAGGTCGCTTGTCATGGCCTGGGGCACTACGCCAATGTGCTTTCTTACCCGTGCGGGGTCTTCCGCCACATCGAAACCTGAAACAATGGCCTGCCCGCTCGTGGGCTTAAGAAGGGTGGTGAGCATCCGTATAAGGGTCGTTTTCCCCGCTCCGTTGGGGCCCAGGAAACCAAAGAACTCTCCCCTGTCCACCTCGAAGCTGATCCCGTCCACGGCGGTGGCGGGGCCAAATTCCCTGGTTATCCCGGATACGGTAATCGCCTTGCCGTCACGCAACAATCTGGCGCCCCCCTTAATAAAAAAATGCCTTCACGAAAAATCTCTCCCTAAAATGCTCCCTAATCAAAAAACCGGGGAAAAGAGGCCACCATACGAAAGATCACAGGCCTCTGCCGGGCGGTATCGTGACCTCCACCGTCATCCCCGGTTTCAATATCCTGTCCGGATCGTTAAGGACACTCACCTTTACCCTGAATGTCTTTATGTCCTCCCGGCCCCGGATCACGTCTCTTTGGGTTGCGAACTCCGCATACCGGTCTATCTCGGTGACCCTGCCCTTAAACACCTTACCGGGCACCCCGTCCACGGTAATATATGCCGGCCCGTTCAGCTCCACGCGGCCTATCTTTGTCTCATCTATGTCCACCCTTGCGTAAAGGCCTTTCATGTCCACTACGGTCAATATGGTGTTTCCGGGACTGACTGTCTCTCCCGGCTCATGCG
Source organism: Nitrospirota bacterium (assembly GCA_021789735.1). The sequence continues at coordinate 5,580 of JAJYJB010000059.1, read as the reverse complement.
CCTTGAATATGACGGTGCCGTCCACCGGGGTCTTTATGATGGTATCGTCGAGCTTGGACTGATAATAGGCCACGTTCGCCTGGGCCTCCTTGAGGACCGCCTTTGCGGACTCAAGCTGGCTTTGGGCCAGATCAAACCCGGTGACCGCCGCCTCCTTTTTTGCGCGCGCCGAGGCGAGTTTGGCCAGTGAAGAGTTGTACGCCGCCTTGTTCACATCATAAGCGGAAACCGATTGGTCACGGGACTGCGTGGATATAAAGTTATCTTTATAGAGGTCCTCCGCCCGTTTTGCCTCTCTTCCGGATTCAGCTTGCTGGGCGCGGGCCATATCCGCATCGGCCGCGGCGCTTTTCGCGTCCGCATCGGCGCTCAGGATTTCCGCCTTCGAGTTTTCCACCTGCGCCCCGGCGGCCCTGATATCATCCCCCGCCTTTTTCTGCGCAGCCACGGCCTGCGCCAGCGATGCTTTTACGTCCTCGCTGTCCATGGTGATCAAAACCTGCCCCTCCTTGACCTTGTCTCCTTCGCCCGCTCCCAGCCATGAGATGCGCCCCGCTACTTTAGGGGAGAGGTTCACCTCATAGCCGTCGATGATACCGGTAACATGGATGGAAGGAACGGCATTTTTATGCCCCAGGCGCAAGACAAGCAAAACAGCAAGAAAACCCGCGGCAAGTATCGCCAGAAGCGGGATGATGATCTTTGCTTTTTTCTTTTTTGCCTTTTTTGCCTTTTTTCCGGCGGCCTCGTTAGTGTTAGCGCTCACTTACCTATTCTATTGCCGGGGGAACGGAAAAGTCAAAAATGGCTATATTTTATTTAACGGGGCTTTCAGCCCCTGGCCCTTGCCCCCTAAAAGGCAAAAAAACCAGAGAAACTCACAAGGAGCGGATGCAGTGAGCGCAGCGGGTGGCGCGGGCGCGTCACATTACGCAGCGGTCACTATGGAACACGGCGCGGTGTACACGGTGTGCCAGCAAACCAGTGAGACGGCACTTAGCGGAGCGAATGCGTCCGCTCCACACAAAAAAATCCCTGATGAACCAAAAAAAGAGACCCGCCGCGGGGAAAACACACGGGGGGTCTCTTTGCACCCTTGCCGGTAAAAAAATTTATCCGGCTATAATTTATTGGCCTACTAATTTATTCTCTACACCTGGGTGGAGAGGAAGACAGGCAGTGTCATGTGGGCGATCTGGTCCTGCAGCTCCTCTATGCCGTCGATATGGCCGTCCTCATCCTTCAGTATAAGCTCCAGTATCTCCCGGGTGGCGAAGTCGTTTACTTCCCCAGCCAGCTTTATCCCCTCATTGTATCCCTTGATGGCAACTTCTTCCGAGTGATGGTCGTTTTCCAGCTGCTTGGGGACATCGCTGCCCACATGGATTTCCCTCAGGTTGGAGACTATCGGGATGCCTTCCAGAAAGATTATCCTGCCGATAAGGGTTTCCGCGTGCTTCATTTCTGTGATGGCCCTCTTCTCAACTATTTCGTGCAGTTTGGCGTATCCCCAGTTGGCTGCGATCTCGGAATGCACCATGTACTGGTTAATGGCCGTCAATTCATCGGCAAGAAGGGCGTTAAGCTTTTCGATCAACTGTGGATTGCCTTTCATAATTAAAAAAACCTCCTCCGTATGATTAGTAATTTTATGGCTAAATAATAGCACTTTTTATGCTCTTTGCAAGAAACAAAAAAGGAAAATGCTGTTTTTATGCCCTTCGGGCATCGAATGTGAGGACTTTTAAATTTACGGTATTCACTCGCTTGCCCTGCGGGGTACGCTCGCTATCCATTTTCAGAGTCTTTTCATTATCTCCCTGGCCGCCACAACGCCCGAAGCCGAGGACTGCACCAGCCCCCTGCTCACGCCCGCGCCATCACCCACGGCAAAGAGGTTTTCTATCCCGCTTTCAAGAGACGAATTCAGCCTGGGTTTCATCGAATAGAATTTTACCTCTACCCCATAGAGCAAGGTGTGCCTTGAATTGATCCCCGGGGCCAGTTTGTCCAGGGCATCCATCATCTCCATTATATCGGTTAAATACCTGAACGGTATCACGAAGCTCAGGTCCCCCGGCGTTGAATCCTTAAGCGTGGGGACCACCGTGCCGCGCCCTATACGCTCCGGCGTGGAGCGCCTTCCGCTTTGAAGATCACCAAGCCTCTGCACTATTACGCCATGGCCCAGGAAGTTGGCAAGCCTGGCTATGTGCCTGCCGTATGAGACGGGTTCATGGAAAGGCTCCGTGAACGTGGTGCTCACCAGGAGGGCGAAGTTGGTGTTCGGCGTCCTCCTGGTGGAATAACTGTGGCCGTTCACCGTCCAGATGCCCTTGAGGTATTCCTTCACCACCTCCCCATAAGGGTTTACGCAAAAGGTCCTCACCTTGTCGTCAAAGGCCTTTGAATAAAAGACAAGTTTCGGCTCGTAAGTGACCCTGGTCAGGGGTTCCATTACAGGGGCCGGGACCTCGACCCTCACCCCTATGTCCACGGGGTTATTGATGGTTTCCAGCCTGAGTCTTTTTACCTCCTTCTCAAGCCACTTTGAGCCTTCCCTGCCAGGGGCAACTATTACAAAACCGGCCTCTATCTCCTCCCCCGTCGCAAGCCGGACACCGGCGGCCCTTGAGGCCCCCTTTTGCCCCTCCATGATCTTCCCCGGACCTGTCAGTATCTGTTCCACCTCGCGCTCAAACAGCACGTCAACCTTGCCTTCCAGATGTGTCCTCATCCGGCTCAGGACCCCTTTTGCCCTGTCTGTGCCTATGTGCCTTATCCTTGAGCGGACCAGGAAAAGCCCGTTTCTGGCCGCCTCTCTGGATATGTTGTCCAGCTCTTCCCCTTCGTGCCCGTAATATTCCTCCGGAGCGCCAAACCGGACGTAAACCCTGTCGACATAATCGATCATATCGAGAAGCATGTCCTGGCCGATATAGTCCTTCAGGTAGCCCCCCACCTCCGGGGACAGGGAGAGCTTGCCGTCGCTGAAGGCCCCCGCCCCGCCCCATCCACTTAAAAGGCCGCAGAGCGCGCAGGCCGCGCAGGATATCTCTTTGGTCTTCATGGGGCAGACCCGCCTGTCGATGTCCCTGCCTTTTTCAATGATAAGGACGCTTGGGGCCTTCCCCTTTTGGGGGCCGTTCCCGGCAGATGCAACAAGCTCCATTGCCGCAAAGATGCCGGCCGGCCCGGCGCCAACGATCACCACATCATATTTTCTGGATTTTTTGCTTTTCCCTTTTTCTTTTTCTTCCAACGCGCTGCCCCTGAAATCCTTTAGCTTTTCGGGCGTCTAAGGCTTTGAACGGGTTTTAAATTAAATTTAATTTAATTTAATTTTTTGTTTTTTTAGCCCTTGATGATCTTCACCACGCACCTGCGGTGGCGCGGGCCGTCGAATTCGCAGAAGTAGATGGACTGCCAGGTGCCAAGGGTGAGTTTGCCCGCCTCCACGGGGACGCTGGCGCTCACGCCGGCAAGAGTGGATTTAACGTGCGCATCGGCATTGCCTTCCCGGTGAAAATATCCCAGGTCATGGGGGACAAGGCGGGCAAGGCTGTTTATGATGTCCCGCTGCACGGAAGGGTCCGCCCCTTCGTTTATGGTGACCCCGGCAGTTGTGTGGGGAACGTATACGTAGCAGACGCCCTCTTTTATGCCGGACTCCACAAGGGCATCCTCAATCTCGGCGGTTATGTCTATGAACTCGTTTCGCTGCTTGCTGCGGACGTTCAGATACTTGATCATGCCGATGGCCCCCTCCATGCAAGCGCAAGTAACAAGAATCAGCCAATAGGTGACGAGAAACCAATTGAGGGCCCACAGTCAACAGAACGGGCCTCCGCCTGCACCCGCTGCCAAAATTAAAATCCTTTTTTTAAATCCCCGCCTTTTTCAGGACCTCGTCATAAAAACCGTCTCCTGCCCGCATCTTAACGGAGAGGGAATAAAGGCCGTCTTCCCCGCTGCAGGCGTCTCCGAGTCTCATTATATCCTTTTCGGTAGTGATAATCCACAGCCCATGGGCCTTCTTTTTTATGCGCCCGATGTCGGCCCGGCTGAACATATGGTGGTCCCGGAACTCCATGAAGCCCTTTATGACCGCCCCGGTCTCCATAAGGCTCTGCCTGAAGGAATAGGGCTCCCCGATGCCCGCAAAGGCGAAGACCTCCTTCCCGCGGAGGCTATCGACCGGGAAAGCGGCGCCGGTTGCGCAGCAGGCCACGCCATCGGCCTCGTACCAAGCGGGATATATGAGGGCATGGGCGTTATATTTCCTTATCTCTTTTTCATAGGCATCGGGAATCTCCATGGTCTTGCTGACCACGATGATGTCCGCCCGCTTCATGGCGGACAGAGGCTCTCGCAGGCTTCCCACGGGTATGAGCTTTTCAAGATAAAACGGGTCCGTCGCGCTTAAAAGGAGTATGTCCAGATCCCGCTTCAGCCTCCAGTGCTGAAAACCATCATCGAGGATGAAGAGCCCGGGCGGCCCTCCATTTGACAGCCTGGCGAGGGTCCCTGCGTACAGGCCGGCCTCATACCTGTCCGCGCCTTTAATAACGGGGATGCCCTGAAGCCTTGAGGCCATCATGAGGGGCTCATCGCCCGCCTCCCTTGCGCTCATTTGCGGGGTTATGAGGGCGGGCCCCGGAAGGCTCCCCTTGTAGCCCCTTGTGAGGACAGCGGCACGATACCCTTTATCTTTAAGGAAACCGGCCAGTGCGATCACAAGCGAGGTCTTGCCGGTGCCCCCGGTCGTAAGGTTGCCGACGCTGATCACCCTGGCCGGCAGCGACTTGGCGCTCTTTGACTTCCGCCGTTTATCTAACCGGTAGCCCAGGTAATATGCAAGCTCAAAAAGACCTTTCACTGTTTTTTATTCTAACGCGAATCGTATTTCAAAAAAAGGGATTTTAATTAAGCATACTCTCCCCGAGGAAGGTTGAGCGCCAGAACCGCCCAAACCACCAGAACCAAATGTGATGCAAAACACCTGTTTAAAGTTTATGGTTTTTTTTCACGACATAAGAAGCAAAGAGCTCTTGACCTCAAACCATTAATACGGAGGAACGAGTATGATTACAAACGTATCAGCTCCAAACGCGGCACAGCCCCCCCCGAACCTATCAAAACCTGTGAATGGGAGATTGGCGCAGGGGGGGCAGCGGCAAGCCCCCAAGGATATCGTTCAGATCAGCAGCGCCGGGCAATCGGCGTTGCAAGAGGCGTCCGAGACCGCCCAGCAGACCGCCAAAGAGGCCAGGTCCGGAGATATCCAGGCACAAAGGCTGCTGGCAAGAGAGGCAGCCGAAAAAGCGGCCGGAAGCTAAACCGCGCTTGAGCGGCGCTCTATCCGGCAATCCGTGCAAAACAGTTTCAACTGAATGTCGCGCGGATAGAGCGCCGCTTCAAAAAACCATGTAAGGGAGGGCACAGCCGCAAGCGCCCATTTTCAGCGCTTTCCATGTGTCCGCCAAGTCACATCTCTACCCTGGTCACGACCCCGTGCATCTTGTCTGAAGGCAGCTTGTAAAACTGCACAAAGGAGGGCGAGATCCTTTTTATTATCGA
>JAJYJB010000058.1 GCA_021789735.1 Nitrospirota bacterium | reverse complement strand
CCGATCTCCGCTCGCTGGACCCACGAAAACATCGCCTATATGAAAAAGCAGCTTGTAAGGCTTGGGCTCTCCTATGACTGGTCCAGGGAGGTGGCCACCTGCCTGCCCGAATATTACAGATGGAACCAGTGGTTTTTCATCAAGATGTACGAGAAGGGCCTTGCATACAGAAAGGCCTCTTTCGTAAACTGGTGCCCCTCCTGTTCCACCGTGCTTGCCAATGAGCAGGTGATAGACGGCAAGTGCTGGCGGTGCGACAGCGCCGTCATACAAAAAGAGCTGGAGCAGTGGTTCTTGAGGATAACAGCCTATCAGCAGGAGCTCCTCGATGCCTCGGACGGGCTTGCCGGCTGGCCCCAGAAGGTCGTCCTGATGCAGAAGAACTGGATCGGCCGGAGCGAGGGGCTCGAAGCCGTCTTCAGGGTCGAAGGCACAGACGACGGCATAACCATATTCACGACCAGGGCGGACACCCTTTTCGGGGCAAAGTTCATCTGCCTGGCCCCGGGGCATCCGCTGGCTGAAAAATTCGCGGAGCCTGGCGCCCTTGCAAAAATAAGGGAGCATTACGGCAAGGTGGATGAAAAGATAGGCTTTTTTACGGGCCGTCATGCCATTAACCCGGCCAATGATGAAAAAATACCCATTTATGTGGCCAACTTCGTGTTGATGGAGTACGGGACAGGCGCGATAATGTCCGTCCCCGCGCACGACCAGCGTGATTTTGAGTTCGCGCAAAAATACGGCCTTCCTGTAAAGGCGGTGGTGATGCCTGAAGACGGGGGCCAAATAAAAATCCCCTTGGACATGGCCTTCGAGGAGGACGGCGTGCTTGTTGAAAGCGGGCCGTTCACCGGGCTTGAGAGCGCCCGGGCGCGCGCGGAGATATCCGCGTTCATTGAAGGCAAGGGGATGGGCAGGGAAGTAGTGAATTACCGGCTCAGGGACTGGGGCATTTCCCGCCAGCGCTATTGGGGGACGCCCATCCCCATGATATATTGCGAGCGCTGCGGCGTTGTGCCGGTGCCGGAAAAGGACCTCCCGGTTGTGCTGCCTGAAGACGTTAAATTCACCGGGAAAGGGGCTTCTCCTCTTGCGGAGGCCGGGGGCTTTTTAAACACCTCCTGTCCCTCATGCGGCGGAAAGGCCAGGAGGGAAACGGACACCATGGATACGTTCGTGGACTCTTCCTGGTATTACGTGCGCTACTGCTCGAGGAAGGACGAGCCTGCCCTGGACAAGGGTAATATCGGGTATTTCATGCCTGTGGACCAGTATGTGGGCGGCGTGGAGCATGCCGTCCTGCACCTGCTCTATTCGAGGTTTTTCATGCGCGTGATAAGGGACCTGGGCCTCGCTGGTGTCTCTGAGCCTTTCCAGAGGCTGCTCACCCAGGGCATGGTCTGCATGGAGACCATACGCTGCCCGGAGCACGGGTGGCTTTATCCTTCCGAGGCCGAAGGCGGAGTGTGCGCCAGATGCGGCAGGGCGGTGGAGCGGGGCAGGACCGAAAAGATGTCAAAATCCAAAAGGAACGTCGTTGACCCGGACCACCTGATAAAGACCTACGGCGCGGACACCGCAAGGCTTTTCTCGCTCTTTGCCGCCCCGCCGGAAAACGACCTGCAATGGTCCGAAAAAGGGGTGGAGGGCGCCCAGAGGTTCATCCAGCGGATATGGGCTTTCGTTTACGACAATATGGACAGGCTTGCCTCCGTTAAGGGCCAGCCCCCTGACGGCAGGTCCCCGCTCCTCAGAAAGACCCATCAGACCATCATGCGCGTCACCAGGGACATCGAGCGGGAATATCATTTCAATACCGCGATAGCCGCCATGATGGAGCTTATGAACGCGCTTGCGGCGGCCGAACCGGGCACGCCCGGACAGGCGGGGCAAGAAGGGCAGGAGGGCCTCCGCCAGGTGCGCTTTGCGCTTGAAAAGCTGCTCCTTATGTTGAGCCCGTTTTGCCCTCATGTCGCGGAGGAGCTGTGGGAGGCCATCGGCATGCCTTCGTCCATACAGCTTGAGCCATGGCCGGGCTACGATGAGGAAGCGGCAAGGGAAGAGGAGATAGAGCTGGTCGTGCAGGTAAACGGCAAGGTGCGGACGAAGATAATGGTGCCGCAGGGGCTTTCGGATGAGGAGCTCAAGGGCCGGGCCATGGAGCTTCCAAGGATACGGGAAGCCGTCTCCGGCAGGCAGTTGGTAAACGTGTTTGCCGTAAAGGGAAGGCTTGTAAACATAGTGGTCAAATGAAGAAAAGTGGTCAAATGAAGAAAACGGGGCGCTCCGCGCTTTTTTCCGTTTTCCTGTACGCGTCTCTATCCGTTGTTGCCCTTTCGCTGTCCGGGTGCGGCTACTCCATAGTGGGCAGCCAGGGCCTGCTTGCCCGGAACGTGAGCATCGGCCCGATAGAGAACAAGACTACGGAGCCCGGCCTGGCGGAGTTCCTTTACTCCGCGCTCTCTGACGAGCTGATGAAGCAGGGTATAAACATTGACCAGGATTCTCCAAACAGGATATACGGCACCCTGAACACCTTCCAGCTCCTGGGCGTCGCGGAGTCCGATCAGGTGTTTACCTCGTACCAGGTAACGATATCGGGGAGCTTCATTTTCCAGGGCGCAAACGGGAAGAAAGTGGTCCTTGCAAGCTCGTCCCCGTTCATCATCTCATTTTCAGCCCAAGGGGCCCTGAACGATGTCTATGCCCAAAGGCAGGAGGCCATCAAGGGCGGCATGCAGAGCTTCGCCTCGCAACTGGTCTCCGGGCTCATAAATACGGTCGCCCCAAAATAGTTTTTGTTTTTTTAGGATTATCATAAAAATGCCGAAAGAGAGGGCCTTGATTGAAGACCTTCCTTGAAGAGCTGAAAAAGGGATTGACCGGGCCTGTCTACCTGGCCTACTCAGCCGACCTCTATCTGCTTTACGAGGCCAAGCTCATGGTCAAACGGATGTCGCCGTCTGAATCCGATGGCCTGTCCGTGGAAAGTCTCGACGCCGGAGGTGACGGGTTTTCCGTGGCCGGCATGCTGGAGGCGGTGCGCTCCATCCCTTTTTTTGGCGGGCGCAAGACCGTGATAGTGGAAAACCTGGAAGCGCTCAAGGCGGACGCCCTTAAAAAGGTGCAGGCCTATTCCATGGCCCCGGAGCCCCAGAGCCTGCTTTTCATGCTCATGAAGTCAAAAAAGGAGCCGTCCGGTTTTGGCTTTCCCGGGGTGAAGCTCCTGCCGCTTTCCATGAAGCCCTGGGAGGTCCCCATGTGGATAAAGAAGAAGGCAAGGGACGAGGGGTTTGAGCTTTTGGAGGAGGCTGTTTCCTGGCTGAACGAGAATTATTCTTCCGAGCCCGGCCTTATAGCCTCGGAACTGAAGAAGCTGTCGCTTGCGGGCAAGCCAAGGATGGGGATGGAGGACGTGAAGCAGCTTATCCTGGACATGTCGGAGCACAACGCCTTCGACCTGGTCCGGGCGCTGCTTTCAAAAAACCAGGCAAAGGTCTTCAGGCTGGCGCGTGAGCTGAGGGGCCAGCAGGACATCGTGATGCTCATGGGCGCCCTCAACAAGGAATTTTCCAGGCCCGGCACCCCTCCGGCCGTTCATGAAAAAGCGACCGAGCTTCTCAGGGAAGCCGACATAAGATCAAAGGCCCTCTACGGGATATATCCTGTGGAGGACCTTCTCGCCAGACTTTTACAGGTCGTCTGAGTGATGTTTTTTTTCGACGGGAAATAGTTTAAAAAGAAAAAACTAAGCCTTGGCCTTGTTGGCCATTTTTGCAAGCCTGGATATCTTCCGGGAAGCCGTCTTCCTGTGCAATATCCCTTTGGACGAAGCCTTGGAAAAGGCCTTGACCGCCTCCTTGAGAGTGCCCGAGGCAGCCTCAGCGTTCTTTTCCGATACCGCTTTGACCAGCTTCTTTGAAACCGTCTTAAGAGCGCTTTTCACAGCGACGTTCCTTGAATGGTTCTTTTCCGCCTGCCTTACCCTTTTTTCCGCGGACGGGTTCTTTTTCTTCTTTGGTGCCGGCAATCTGATCCTCCTCTTAGGGACTGTTGTTTAGCCTATAAGCTATCATAACTTTTCATATGAAATCAAGTAGCCCGGCCTTTGTCAGTGAACGGTTCGATATGTTACATTATAAACTGCAATTTTAGACAAAGACCTTTTATTTTTTTCACCGGAGGAAACAAGAGAGGAAATCATGGGCAGGAATATAGCGGAAAAAATACTGGATGCTCATCTGGTCTACGGGGATGTCAAGACCGGCTCGCGCGCCGGGCTCAGGATAGACCATGTCTATACGCAGGATGCGACGGGCACGATGGCGTGGCTGCAGTTCGAGGCCATCGGGGTGGACAGGGTCAAGGTGCCCCTGGCCGTCTCCTATGTGGACCACAACATGCTCCAGTCGAATTTCATGAACGCCGATGACCATGAGTTCCTGAGGACCTCGGCCCACAAGTTCGGGGCATGGTTTTCAAGGCCCGGAAACGGCATATCCCACCAGATACACCTGGAGCGGTTCTCCGCGCCGGGAAAGATAGCCCTTGGAACGGACAGCCATACTCCAACGGGGGGCGGCATCGGCATGATGGCAATAGGCGTGGGCGGCCTTGACGCCGCCACGGTCATGGCCGGCGCGCCCTTTGAGCTCAGGGTGCCTGAGGTATTGAGGGTGAGGCTCACCGGCAAGCTTAAAAGGCCGTGGGTCACCGCAATGGACGTCATCCTTGAGCTGCTGAGGAGATTAAGCGTCAAGGGCGGGGTGGGCAAGATAATCGAATACTCCGGGCCTGGCGTAAAGCAGTTAAGCGTTCCAGAGCGCGCCACCATAACCAACATGGGGGCGGAGCTGGGGGCCACCACCTCGATATTTCCGAGCGACGAGCGGACCCTGTTTTTCATGAAGGCGCAGGGCCGTGAGAAGGACTGGGTGGAGCTCAAGGCGGACGAGGACGCCTCTTATTCGGATACGATAAGCATAAACCTCTCGGAGATGGAACCCCTGATGGCCGCGCCCCACAGCCCGGACAAGGTGGTCCCCGCGAGGGAGCTGGCAGGGATGAAGATAGACCAGGCCTGCATAGGGAGCTGCACCAATTCCTCTTTTGTGGCGCTCAAGGAGGTGGCCTCGGCCCTTAAGGGCAGGGTGGTCTATCCAGGGGTCAGCCTGCTTGTGAATACGGGCAGCAGGCAGGTGGCCATTATGCTTGCCAAAGACGGCGCCGCGACCGGCTTCCTGGGCGCAGGCGCAAGGATGCTGGAGTCCTCCTGCGGGCCGTGCATTGGGATGGGGGGCGCGCCCGGCAGCGGGCAGGTCTCCGTCCGCACCTACAACAGGAACTTCATGGGCAGAAGCGGCACAAAGGACGCAAAGGTGTATCTTGCCAACCCCCTTTTATGCGCCCTTTTTGCGCTTAAAGGGGAAGTGGTCGACCCCATGAAGGAGGAAGAGATCAAAGTGAAGCGCATCAAGGAGCCGGAGCGCTATCTTATAGACGACAAAATGCTCATCCCTCCGGATGGGGACGGCAGCGCTGCAATAAAGAAGGGGCCCAATATAAAGGAGGTCCCCTTGAAGGAGGCCCTGGAAGGGTCCATTCGCGCCCAGGTCCTTCTTGTGGCGGGCGACAACATAACGACTGACGATATCATGCCGGCCGGCTCGCAGATACTGCCCCTCCGCTCCAACATCCCGGCCATCTCGCAATATGTCTACAAGGGGATCGACGCCGAGTTCAGCAAGCGGGCGCTCGAGGCGAAGGAAAAAGGGGGCGGCGCGATAGTGGGCGGCGAAAATTACGGGCAGGGCTCATCCAGGGAGCATGCCGCGCTGGCGCCCATGTATCTCGGAGTAAAGGTGGTCATCGCAAAATCCTTTGCTCGCATACACAGGTCCAATCTTATCAACTTTGGCATACTGCCCCTCGTGTTCAAGGACCCGGCCGACCATGATAAAATAAAATCCGGTGACATGCTTCTCATCGAGAACGTCAGGGCCGATGTCAAAGGCGGCCAAACCTATTCGGTCAAGGACTTAAGCAGCGGCCTTTCCATCGAGGGCGCCTCCAACCTGACGGAGCGCGAGGCGGAACTGATTTTGGCCGGCGGGCTTTTGCCTTATACCCGGGCCAGGTTCGCGGACGGAAATGAAGGCGGTACCCGGTCTTAAGAATCTTTTTGATTCTATCCTGCAGTGAGGAGGCGTTTTATGAAGGTCAGAAGAATGGTGCTTTTCTGTATCATGCTCGTTTTCGGGGCAACTTTGATAGCGGGGGGGGCGCAGGCGGCTGTAATAGTGTCCGCGGGTAAGGTGGTCAAACTGAATTACGTCCTTACGGTCGACGGCAAGGTTGTGGACAAAACAAAAAAAGGGCATCCCTTTGTAGTGACGATCGGGCAGCACCAGGTGATACCCGGGTTTGAACAGGGCCTCATGGGAATGAAAGTCGGGCAGAAGAAATCCTTTGTCGTTTCTCCAAAAGAAGGTTACGGAGAAATAAACCCGAAAGCGATCATCGAGATACCCAAGAGCAAGCTTCCAAAGGACGTAAAGCTCACGCCGGGCATGACTCTCTACGGCCAGGGAGCAGACGGAAGGCCCTTCCCGGTGAAGATCGTAAAGGTAAACAAGGATTCCGCCGTAGTAGACTTGAACAACCCCATGGCGGGCAAGACGCTGCATTTTGCCGTGCAGGTGCTGGATATAAAGTAAAAGCAGCTTATTTAAGCGGGAAAAACGGGGCCCTGTCCCAAAAACTCCGTGTTATGACGGGGCAGGGCGCCGGTAAAATAAAAGGACCGGCCAGCCCTAAGCTTTTTTCTGCGCGGCCCAGACCTCTATCGCCGCCTCCGGACACATCCTGGCGCAGAGGGCGCACCCGGAGCAATCCATCATTCTTGCGGCCTCGGCCGTGTAAAACCCGGACGGAGCGAGTTTTTTCCCCATCTCGATGACGCCTTTGGGGCATGCCAGGACACAGTATTTGCACCCCTTGCAAAGCTCGGTCCTTATGCGTATCTTCCCATGCCGGCGGCCCTCAGCCGCGGTTTTTGTTCTTTCAGTTTTCATGACTATGCCAAAAACCCTCTTTCAATAAGTTCTTTTGCGTGCCTTAAAGACGTCTCGGTCAATTTACCGCCAAGCATCCTTGCCACCTCTTCCTGCCGGGCTTTGCCGCTGACCTCCCTTATTATAACTTTTGTGCTGTCCGCTCCGGCCTCTTTTTCTATGACGAAATGCGTATCGGCCGCCCCGGCGATCTGGGGCTCATGCGTAATGCAGAGCACCTGGTGCGAGCCCGCAAGCTCTTTGAGCTTCCTCGCCACGTTCCACGCCGTTTTTCCGCCTATCCCGGCGTCCACCTCATCGAACACAAGGACGGGCACACCCCTGCTCCTCATCGCGCTCTTGATGGCAAGCATCAGCCTGGAAAGCTCTCCTCCGGATGCCACCTTGTGCAGGGGCCTCAACTGCTCGCCCGGGTTGGCGCTGAAGAGGAACTCTATCCGGTCGGCCCCAGACGGCCCTGTCTCGCAACCGTAAAACTCTACCCTGAACCGGGCCTTTTCAAGGGCGAGCTCCTTCATGAAGCCGGTTATCGCCTTTTCGGCCTCAAGGGCGAATTTTTTCCTTTTTTGGGAAAGCGCCCCCGCGGCGCCGGCCAGTTTTGCCTCGGTCTCTTCCAGTTCTTTTTCAAGTCTGCCTGCGCTTTGCCCTTCCTCAAGCAGGCCGGCCAGCTCCTCCCGGGCGCGTTCCATCCGCGCCAGTGCCTCCTCTATCGAGCCGCCATATTTTTTCTTCAGTTTTTTTATGGTTTCAAGCCTTTCATCCACCTGGGCAAGCCTGCCGGGGTCCGGATCGTAGGAGTCTTTTTTCGACCGCAGAAACATGGCCGCTTCATCGAGGAAGGGCAGGGCCTGCGAGATGAACTCAAGCGGAGGGCCGGTCTGCGGATCGATCGAGGCGGCCTCTTCGAGCGCTTTTTTCGCACCGGAGAGGCCCTCGATGGCGGAGCCTTCGGCCCCATAGATAAGCGCGTAGGCCGACTCCAAGAGCTCCCTCAGCCGGCCCAAATGCAGGAGTATGTTCTTTTCCTCTTCCAGCCTTGTGTCCTCGCCCGGCGCAAACGCGGCCGCGGCTATCTCCTCAACCAGGAAGGAGAGCAGCTCGCGCCGCCTGTTTTTTTCCTCAATGCCCGCGCTGATGCCAGCCAGTTTTTCCCGTGCCTGCGCCGCCTGGGCAAAAAGAGAGCCCACCAGTTTCCTCTCCGCGGCCAGCCCGGCCGCCTCATCCAGCATCTTGAGCTGGTTCTGCGGGGAAAGAAGGCTCTGGTGCTCATTTTGTCCGTGAATGTCCACCAGGTCCCTGCCAAGCTCGGAGAGGGTCTGGACCCCGACCATCACGTCGTTCAAAAAGGCCCTGTTTTTTCCGGAAGATGCGGAGATGACCCGCCTCAGGACCACCCCGCCGCCGTCGTCCCCGATCGCGAGGTCCTCAAGCGCCCGAGGCCGGTCCTCCGTCTCAAAATATGCCTGCACCGTGGCCGATTCGCAGCCGGTCCTGATCATCCCGGAGCCGGCCCTCCCGCCAAGGGCGACACCCAGGGCGTCAACTATTATCGATTTCCCCGCGCCAGTCTCGCCGGTAAGCACGTTCAGGCCTTCCGAAAAGCAGATGTCCAGGTCTTTTATGATGGCGAAATCCCTGATCCTCAGCTCCCGGATCATAAGGGCAGCCCTTCGGCGGACAGGTTGTCAAACAGTGGGCGGAGCTTGTCATAAGTGGCAAGCAGGTGCTCCGGTATCACATGGACCTCATCAAGGACGGCCATGAAGCTGGAGTCGCCGGTCCAGCGGGGGACTATGTGCATGTGAAGGTGCTCTTCTATGCCGGCGCCCGCGGCTTTGCCCATATTGAAACCGGCGTTAAACCCCTCCGGACGCAGCGCGGCGTCCAGACAGGATATGGAGCCCCTGGTAAGGCGCATGAGATCGCAGAGCTCGGCGTCGCCAAGCTCACCTGTGTGGGAGACATGCCTGTACGGGGCCACCAGAAGATGCCCGCCGTTGTACGGGTACCTGTTCATCATGACAAAACAGGCGCGGCCCCTGTGAAGGACGAGAGACTGCCTGTCCTCGTCCTTGCTTTTTTGGGGACATTCGCAGAATATGCACTCCCCCTTTTCAGGGGAAAGGATGTACTCGATCCGCCAGGGGGCCCAAAGCTGTTTCATGGGGCCTTCATGCCCAGAAGCTCAAGCACCTGCAGGGCGTCCTGCCATGTAAGGGCCTTGTCCTTGCGGTTTCTAAGCAGATATGCCGGATGGAAGGTCGGCATGAGGGGGATGCCTTCGAAGCTCGCGAACTTGCCGCGCAGTTTGCTTATCTGCACTTCCGTTTCAAGCAGGGTCTGCGCCGGCACCCTTCCAAGGGCCACGATGACCTCCGGGGAGATTATCCCTATCTGTTTTTTTAGAAAGGGCAGGCAGGCGCTTACCTCGTCCTCTTCCGGGTCCCTGTTCATCTCCGGCCTGCACTTGACGATGTTGGCTATGAAGACATCCTCCCTGGCCAATCCCATCTTTTCTATCAGGCTTGTAAGGAGCTTGCCAGCGTCGCCCACGAACGGGCGGCCCTGTTTGTCCTCTTCCCTGCCGGGCGCCTCGCCTATGAACATGAGCCTTGCCGAAGGGTTGCCCTCTCCAAATACTATGTTCGTCCTTTTGGCTGAAAGTTTGCAGCCGGCGCAGCCCTCGATCTCCTCATGGAAGAGTTTTTCAAGCGCGGCGGCCTTCTGGTCTTTCCCGGCACAAGGTTTTTCCTGCTTTGCCCCAGCCTTTGTCTTCTTGTTCACTTCGCAGCCAGCCGCATATGGGAACTCCTCAATTCCCATTGCCCTGTAGAATTCAAAGACATGCTTAAGGTCGACCCTGCTTACCGGCTCCCCCATCTCAATTTCTCCCTTAAAATCTGGAAATAGTCCCGCTCAAAGGGCAGCAGCAGCTTCGTTTTGAAAGGGGACCTTGTTATCCGGACCACATCCCTTTCCATGAGGGTAAGGCCGACCTGCCCGTCCATCGTGAGGAACACCTCCGCATTGCCGGTGGCCGGTATGATTTCTATATCCACTTCCTGCGGCAGGACTATCGGCCTCATGGCGAGGGTGTGCGTGCATATGGGAATAAGGACGATGCCCGGCACCGCGGGATGGAGCACGGGTCCGCCTGCCGAAAGACAATACGCGGTTGAACCCGTCGGCGTCGAGGCGATAAGCCCGTCCGCCCTGAAGGTGGTCATATGGGCCTTGTTCACGTACGCCTCTATGTCTATTATCCTCGAGGTCGACCCCTTGTTTACGACCACGTCATTTAAGACCATGTGCTCCGCCATGAGCTCCCCTTGCCTCCATACAGAGGCCCCGAGCATCATGCGCTCCTCAAAAGGGCAGCTTTCCGAGAGCCCCTTTTCCAGCGCCTCCCGCAGCTGCCCCACTCCGGCTTCGGTTATGAACCCGAGCCCGCCCATATTTATGCCGAGGATGGGCACCCCTCTTTCGCATACGAGCCGGGCCACCGACAGTATCGTGCCGTCCCCGCCGAGGGTCACAATGAGGTCAGCGGCCTGGGCGATCTCCGCCCTTGGATGGCCCTGGATGTTCAGGGCCCTTGCCGGCCCCTCTTCAACCATGGGCTCAAAGCCTTTTTCCTTTATGCAAGGGATGATCTTTTCGATTATCCTTGCGGGCCCGCTTATACCCTCTTTGGCTATTATCCCAAGCTTTTTCATCGATCCCCTCTATTATAATCTCTCTGGGCCCTTCACGGGCAACGGGAGCGCCGCGGGTCACCATGATGCTGACTTTGATGCCGGCATGCCCATCGGGCGCCAGTCTTTCCGCCCATTCTATGACCGCTATGCCATCCCTCCCGGGGTACTCCTCTATGCCGATGTCTTCCGCGTCGCGGACGTCTTCAAGCCTGTAGAGGTCTATATGGTAAAATGGGACCCCGTTTGCGCCCTCATGCTCGGCCACGATGGTGAAGCTCGCGCTTGTAATGTCCCTGGCTGGCACCCCCAGCGACTCGGCTATGCCCTTTACAAAGACGGTCTTGCCGCTGCCAAGCTCCCCGTGAAGGTACACGGCGTCTCCCGGCTTAAGGAGCAGGCCCAGTTTTCTGCCCGCGGCCATGGTCTCTCCGGGCGATCTGGATATCAGCTTTATGATGGCTGCCTCCAACCGGTTTTTATTTGTTCCAAAGGGCCGCTTACGCCGGGGGCGCCATCGCCGCCTTTATTATCTCGTGCCTGCCTATGATGCCCACAAGTTTTTTCCCCTCTACGACCGGCACTATATGGACCCTTTTTTCGGTCATTATCGTGGCTACGTCCTCCATCTGCGCCTCTCCGTCCACGGAGATGACCTCCCTGGTGCAGATGTCGTCCACCGTGCGGGCGGACATCTTCCTCAGCTCCTCCTTTATTCTGGAGGGCGGCTCCAGGGCTATATAGGCGTCAAACAGCCTGAGGAGGGTGGGGATATGAAGTCTCTTGTCCTGCGCGACCAGGTCGTTTTCCGTCACTACCCCGCGCAGCCGCCCGTCTTCGTCTACTACAGGGGCGCCGCTTATGTTCTTTTCAATGAACAGCCTTCCAAGCTCCTCCACCGTCATATCAGGCGATGCGGTGATAACGTCCCGTTTCATGATGTCCCTGGCCAGCGGCATTTTTTCTGCTTTCCCTCCTGAAAAAAATTTTTCCGCACTAAGATCAGATCAACTTAGAAATACTTTATTATGAACCCTCCCTGCCTTCCGGGGGCCTTTGCGCCCAGCCGGAACTCCCGCCTGTAGGAATTGAACTTTTCAGGCAGGCAGGAGGTGCACATTCCCGAAAGCCATATGTTTTTCGCCTTCAGCCCGCAGGCGAGGGCCTGCTGCCTGTTTGCTTCGGGCAGGTCTATGTATGCCTTTGGCCCTTTTACCCCGTAATACAGTACGAAGTTTTCATTTTTTTGGGATGGGCCGGTTGAGGCCTCTATCTGCCTGAGGACGTCAATGTCCACCTCGTAACAGCAACTTCTGATGGCCGGGCCGATGGCAAGCCGTATGTCCTCCGGATGGCTGCCGAAGGAAGACCTCATCTTCCCGATCGCGTTTGCAAGGATCGCTTTTGCCGTACCTCTCCATCCGGCATGCACCGCCCCAATAACGCCCCTTTTTTCATCGTAGAGGAGCGCCGGCACGCAATCCGCAACCATTATGCCAAGCGCCACGCCGGCCTTCGCGGTGATGACCGCGTCCGCTTCAGGAGGGTTTTTTATGCCGGTTTCCGTTAATTCCTCGTAAACGAGCACCTCATTTGTGTGCTTTTGGACCGGCATGAACAGGTTTTCCGGGGAGGTGCCAAGCTCCCGGCATACCGCCTCCCTGTCCACGCCAGGCGTTTTCCCGGTGAAAAAGGCCTTGATCTTCGCGCCCGGGGCCCGCCGGCGCGATCCATGGGTGTCCGGGCCGGCTGGATCGCCATCAAAAAAAATCTCCGGATGCAGAAATAAATTCTCCGTCATTCCCCGCCCAGCTCTTCCCTCAGGCCCCGCATTGCCTCGCCGATGGTGCCATGCATATCGGAGGCGAGCATGGAGTGCGGCCCGGAGCGGGCCGCAGCCAGCTCTCCGGCCAGTCCGTGCAGATAAACCCCAAGCAGCGCCGCGTCCAGCGGCTGGAGCCCCTGGGCAAGCAGGCCGGCGAGCATCCCGGTCAGGACGTCCCCGGTGCCCGCCTTTGCCATCCCCGGGGTGCCTGTCGGGTTTATGAAACTTTTGCCTTCCGGGGCTGCTATCACGGTGCGCGCGCCCTTGAGGACGACGTATACGCCTGTCTCCTCTGAAACGGAAAGCGCCGCCCCGATCCTGTCTTTTTCGATGTCTGCGGTCTTTTTGCCGGTCAGCCTTGCCATCTCTCCCGGATGCGGAGTTATGATGATGGGCGCCTTGGCCTCAGAAAGCGGGCGGAGGTCCCCGCCTAGCGAGTTTAGGGCATCTGCATCGAGCACCATCGGCGCGGGGCAGGCCCTTACGATTTCCGGCACAAGTATCTGGGTGTCCGCGGTCACGCCAAGGCCCGGGCCTGCTGCCATCACGTCCGCGCGCTCGTGTATGAAGGAAAATATCTTCTCCCTGGCCTTGGCCGAAACGGAGCCCGCGCTTGAAGGAAGCGGCAGCGTCATCTCGTCCGTCACCCTGGACTGGAACACGCCGGCCACCTCATCCGGGATGCCCATGGTCACAAGTCCCGCGCCTGTCCTGAGTACAGCCCTGGCGCAAAGGATGGCAGCTCCGGTTTTCCCCCTGGAACCTGCCAGGGTAATGACATGGCCAAAAGTCTGCTTGTGCGAAAAAACAGGCCTTTCCGGGATAAGGCCCGCGGCCTGGCCTTTTTCAATGAGCTCGCATGAAAGGCTGTCCGCTGTCAGGAGTCCGCGCGGGAAACCGATGTCCTCCACGAAAAGCCTGCCAGTATACTCCGCGCCCGGATACAGTATATGCCCCTTTTTGGGCAGGCCGAACGTCACGGTAAGGTCGGCCCTTACGGCGGCCCCCATCACCCGTCCGTCATCGGAGGATATGCCGGTGGGGATGTCAACAGCCACCACCTTTTCGCCAAACCGGTTGACGTCCTCCACAACCTGTGCCAGCTTCCCGGTGATCTCCTTGCTCAACCCCGTGCCCAGGATGGCGTCCACCACGATCGCGGCATGATAATCCGCCCGTTCGGGCGGGGTGCCGGCGACGGCCACCCCGAATTTTTTTGCTGTCTCAAGCTGCTGCCTGCAATCAGGGCTGGCCTTTTGGGGCGACGAGAGGAAATGGACTTTTACGTTCCATCCGGCGTTTTTAAGCAGCCTGGCCACGACCAGGCCATCCCCGCTGTTGTTGCCGCCCCCGGCAAGGACTATGGTTTTCCGCTTTATCTCGTTGCGGCCTTCATGATGGCAAAATTGCTCCCTTATCCTGCGTACAACCGCCAGCCCGGCCCGCTCCATGAGCACCGGGCCTGAAAGGCCGTATTCGCTTATCGTGCGGGAGTCTATCTCCCGCATCTGGCCGGAATCCACAACTTTCATGGGAAAATTATACCATTTCCAGTCCGCCAGGCATGGGAGGGTGCGTGTTCACGTTTCAGTTGCGGGGTGGGGCGGGGCCCCGCACGTAAAAAAGTAAAAAAGAGTGGGGCCGGGAGATATGCCGAATTTTTTTAAGGTATGTTCAGCCCGTCCAGAATGGCGTAAAAAGCCTTGAGGGCCGGGGTCCCGTCCGGCAGGTCCAGCACCGCCTTGCCTTCCATATCGTTTTTTAACAGCGCCTTGTCCTCCGGGACCATGCCCGATACCTTCACTCCAAGGCCTTCCGCCGCGGCCGCGATGCTTTCTTCCTGGCCTTCCGGCGCCCGGTTGACGATAAAAAGCCTTTTGTCAACGTCCAGCTTGAGCTCATCCACAAGCGCGTCTATCCTCTTTGCCGTGAGGATGCCTTTCTTCGAGGCGTCGCTTACCACAAGCAGCAGGTCTACCTTGTGTGTGGTTTTTCTGCTTAAGTGCTCCATCCCGGCCTCGTTGTCTATGACAACATAGGGGTAATCGTCAGAGAGCTTGTCCGTATATTTCCTTATTATGTTGTTGGCCGCGCAGTAGCAGCCGGGGCCTTCGGGGCGTCCCATGACAAGCAGGTCAAACCCTTTTGACTCGATTATGGACTGCTGGACCTGGTAATCGAAAAGCTCCTCCATGCTCATCCCGCCGGGCCTTGAGCCCCCGCTTCTGACCGCCGAAAGGGACTCTTCCCTCAGATGCCCTATGGTGGCGTGCGCCTCCACGCCAAGGGCCTCGTTCAGGCAGGAGTTGCTGTCCGCGTCCACGGCAAGGACGGGGCCTTTCTTTTTTTCGATCAGGTACCGTATCGCCATCCCCGCCAGGCTTGTCTTTCCGGTGCCGCCTTTGCCCGCAAAACCGATGACATATGACATCTATCCGGTGCTCCTTATTTTTAAGAGTGTTAAATTTTATTCTATCACAGGTCAAACCGGCGGTTTAAATAAAGGATGGGGACAGCAAGGCTGGAATTTTTTTTGCGTGCGTACTGGTTTTTTTTCTATTGCAGATATTATAAATGCCGCCAGGTGATAGCGCTCAGTCCCGCTATCGCCCGGCGGCTCCGGCAAAGAAATCTATTTCTTAGCGGTTTTTAGGGTCCTCAGCCTGGCCAGTTCTTCCTGGTAGCCATAGATGTGGGCGCCCGCGCTGTAGGCGTACATGGGACCGTTCTTTAGCCCGGCCTCGCCCGCGACATAGCCCTTAAGAAGCTCTATCCCCCCCAGGTTTGTGGGGAAGCCTGCCCAGAGGTCCCACGAGCGGAAGTAGCAGCTCACGGTGAGAAGCAGTTCTTCACCCTCCGGTATCACCTTGAAATCCAAGAGCCTGAGGCAAGGCGGGTCAAGCTTGCCGTCGTTGCCAAAGCATATGTCGTGGTCTTCCGGGTCTCCCACTTCCACTATGGCCTGGTTGGTAAGGGGAGTGGTCTTTAGCATTTCTATCACCCTTTCAAGCTGTGAGCCGCCCTTTGGCATTGGGTAATGGATGCGGCTTGCGTATTTATAGGTCTCGTTCTCGCTCAAGGAGGGGTCCATAAGGTAGTTCGCGAAGTAGTCCTCTATGTATTCCATGGTCGTGGGCGCGGGGATATTGGACCCGGGCGGCATCACCGGCACTATGTCCTGCGAGGGGTGCTCGATGAAGACCGCTATCCCCGGGTATTGAAGGCGGTATTGCTCCTTCTCGAAAGACCCGCGCTGTATCTTCTGAGTGTACGAGTTGTCAAAAAGGTTATATATCAGCTGGAACCATGCGTCGGATATCGTCTTGGCGTCAATGCATAAAGGTTTTTTCATGGGAAATCAAACCAATTAAAAAACTCTCCTGTAGAAGATGGTGTATTTTAGCATAGCCTGGCAAATATAAAATGCCCCGGGTGTCCCAAACTCCTTGACTTGGCT
>JAJYJB010000057.1 GCA_021789735.1 Nitrospirota bacterium | reverse complement strand
GCATGGATATCCGCTCCTCAGGGAAAGCCTTGCTCTCCAATACATGGTAGAAGACATACTGCTGCCCATAGAACTGGTAGTGCCCTGCGGGCTGATAATAAACGAATTCATGTCCAATTCCTTTAAGTACGCCTTCCCTGAGGGAAAGGGCCGGATAAACATATCCATGCGGTCGGCGGAGAGAGAGATCGAGCTTGTCTACAGGGACGACGGGCCCGGTCTGCCGGCGGAGATAGTCCTCGGCAAGACCAGGTCCATGGGGCTCAGGCTGGTGACCACCCTGGCAACGAAGGAGCTGAAAGGCACCATTGAGTTCGTTAGGGATGACGGGACCGGAAAAAAAGGGGGGGAGTTTGTCATCCGGTTCCCGTTTTCCCGCGCCTGAAAAAACCCGGGGCCCAGGCCCTTTCAATCTTCAAGGAACGAGCAGCAATAGTCTGTTACCGTCTTCACCTTCATCTTGAAAGGCGAGTTTTCAGGCACCCTGAATGAGCCGTCCGCAGACACCTTTTCCCACCCCTTCGCTCCCGGCAGCAGCACCTCAAGCTCGCCCGAAAGTATCTCCATAAGCTCGGGCTTGCCGGTGTTGAACTCGTATTCTCCGGGCAGCATGATGCCCAGCGTCTTTTTGCTTCCGTCCGCGAACACTACCGTCCGGCTGGTCACACCTCCGTTAAAATAAATGTTCGCCTTCTTCACCACCGTGACGTTCCTGAATTCCGGCACTTAAAAAACCTCCGTTTCCAATGAATTTTTTCTTTATACGCCACAAAAAACCCCTTGAGTATAACATCCATATTTTTCCCTTGACAAAGAATATTTCTTAATTTAGAATCATTCAAAGTTAGATGCCGCACAAATAAGAAAAAAAAGACTTGCAGAAAGGGGGTTTCAAAGATCATGGCTTATATCGCAAAAGAATATTCGGGTCTCATAGGCATGGGGGGCATGAGCGAGGCGCTGCTTAAAAACCATTTCACCCTGTACCAGGGTTACGTGGCAAACACGAACAAGCTCCTGGAAACCCTTGGCGCGATGGCGAACAGTGGCGAGACGGGAGCTCCCGGCTACGCCGAGCTCAAAAGGCGGCTCGGATGGGAGTTTAACGGCATGAGGCTGCACGAGCATTATTTCGAAAACCTGGGCGGTAGCGGCAACAAAAAACCGGAGGCGGGCAGCCCCCTTGCAAAAGCCCTTGCGGCGGAGTTCGGAAGCCTTGAGGCGTGGGAAAAGGATTTCCGCGCCGCTGGCGCGATGAGGGGCATCGGCTGGGTGGTACTCTACCAGGACGCCCCCGGCGGAAGGCTTGTAAATTTCTGGATAAACGAGCACGACTCGGGGCATCCCGCCGGGTGCAGCCCCATCCTGGTCATGGACGTTTTCGAGCACGCTTACATGCTTGACTACGGCCTTAAAAGGGCGGATTATATCGAGGCATTCTTCAAAAACATAAACTGGAGCGAAGCGGAAAGGAGATTCAGATAGCCATGATCGAAGAGATGACAAAGACGGAAAAAGACCTGCGGGAGGCCTTCGCCGGGGAGTCACAGGCGTTCATCAAATACACCATTTTTGCGCGCAAGGCGGAAGCGGAGGGTTTTAAGCAGGCGGCAAAGCTGTTCCGGGCGGCCGCGGAGGCGGAGGCCATCCACGCCCACAACCACTTAAAGGCATTGAACGCCGTAAAAAGCACAAAGGAGAACCTCCTGGAGGCAATCGGCGGCGAGACTTTCGAGTTCACCAAAATGTACCCGGCAATGATAGCCGATGCCCAGGCGGAGGACAACAAGGCCGCCCTCCGCAGCTTCAATTACGCAAACGACACGGAAAAGGGGCATGCGGAGCTTTACAAAAAAGCGCTTGAAGAGCTGGGCAAGGAGGCGGAGGAGGACTACTACGTCTGCGAGGTATGCGGCTACACGGCCCATAGCGCGCTGGACGAATGCCCGCTGTGCAAGGCAAAAAAGAAGGCCTTCAAAAAAATAGACTGACCCTCAATATATTTTTTGATCCAGGTGCAAGGGGTTTTTTTTAAAGAATCCCCTTGCACCTGTTTTTTTATCTTACAGGCCGGAAAAAAAGTAAAAATTTCCGCTTGCCGGCCATCCTGTCATGTGGCAAGTTTTAATTATCTTGAAAAAAAATGCCGGGATGGACAAACAAAAGGCCCCCGATGCCGGCCCGGGGAAAAAACAAAAAGAACAAAAACCTCGCATGGGCGCTGCCGGGCGTGCAATGGACGTCCTTGAGGGCGTGCCGGGCAAAAAAAACCGGCTTGCCCGCCTGCTGCCCTTTCTGGGCCCCGCCTTTATCGCCAGCGTGGCCTATGTGGACCCCGGAAACTTCGCAACCAATATACAGAGCGGCGCGAAATTCGGCTACACGCTGCTCTGGGTGATTGTGGCCAGCAATATAATGGCCATGCTCATCCAGACCCTCTCCGCAAAGTTGGGCATTGCGACCGGCATGAACCTGGCGGAGCACTGCAGGGCGAACTTTTCAAAACAGGCAGCCGTTGCCATGTGGGCGCTGATGGAGGTGGTGGCCATGGCCACCGACCTGGCGGAATTTTTGGGGGCCTCCCTTGGTTTCAAGATGCTCCTCGGGATACCCCTGCTGGCAGGCGCGGTCATCTCTGCATTTGCAACGCTCCTTATCCTCGGACTGGAGCGGTACGGCTTCCGCCCGCTTGAAATAGTCATCTCCTCCATGGTGGGTCTGATAGCCCTCTGCTACCTTGTTGAGACGGCGCTGGCAAGGCCGGATTGGGGGCAGATCGCCCGGCATGCCGTCTTGCCCGGTTTCTCGGGCACCGGAAGCGTGCTCCTTGCCACCGGCATCATTGGGGCCACGGTCATGCCCCACGCCATCTTCCTTCATTCGGCGCTAACGCAGGGACGCATCATCGCGAGGGACAGCGCAAGGCTTAAAAAGCTCTACCGCTTCGAGATAGCGGACGTCCTGATCGCCATGGGGATAGCTGGCATGGTGAACGCCGCCATGCTCATCATGGCGGCGGGCACCTTCCACAGGGCGGGCATGGTCAGCATCGCCACACTCGAAGAGGCCCATCGCACCCTGAGGCCGCTTCTTGGCAGTGCGGCAAAGCTGATATTTGCCTTCTCCCTGCTTGTATCCGGGTTGTCCTCGTCGACGGTGGGCACGAGCGCGGGGCAGATAATCATGCAGGGTTTCCTCAGGCGGCGCATCCCTGTGTGGGTGAGGAGGCTGGTGACCCTTGTCCCCTCCGTTGCCGTTATCGGAATGCGGCTGGACCCAACAAGGGCGCTCGTCATCAGCCAGGTGGTGCTCAGTTTCGGGCTTCCTTTCGCCATCGTGCCACTGATCGTTTTCACAAGCAGGAAGGACATCATGGGAGAGCTGGCAAACAGGAAGAGCACCATTTTTTTTGCCGGCCTGTCCGCCGCGCTCATCCTGGGGCTGAATGTTTATCTGTTATATGCTACGTTATCTTGAAGGGTGGAATTTTTTGTTTTGAAAGGACCGATGCTTAAAGGAAAAAAGATACTCGTCCCTCTGGATGGCTCGGAGATGGCCGAAGCGGCGCTGCCCGCGGCCGTGCACCTGTCCGGCAGGTTAAACGCCCGCGTCACGCTTTTCCACGTCATCGAAAAAGACGCGCCGGGCGAGGTCCATGGACAGCGCCACCTGCGGGCTCCGGAAGAGGCGGAGGCCTATCTTGAGGAGGTATCGATACGGTTCGCCCGGGAAGCGGAGGCCTCCGGTGCCGAAAGCCGTGTGGACCTCCATGTGCACGCCGCCCAGGCTGAGAACGTGGCCGCGAGCATCGTTGAGCATGCGGTGGAAATGGGCTGCGGCCTCATAATAATGTGCTCCCACGGGCGCGGCAGGGCGCTTCACCTCCTGTTTGGCAGCATCGCCCAGAAGGTGATCGCAAGAGGCGGCATCCCGGTGCTCATTATACGGCCGGAACCCGGAGGCGGGGCCCCCGGTTTTTCCTGCCGGACGCTGCTTTTGCCGCTGGATGGGAACCCGGAGCATGAGCAGGCCATCCCGGTTGCGGCCGAACTGGCGGAGGTTTGCGGCTCCGTACTGCACATGGCCGTGGCCGTTCCGGAGTTCGAGACGTTATCCGGGCAAAGCGCGCTTGCCAGCCGGTTCCTGCCAGGCACGATGTCCCAGGTGCTGGAGATGTCCGTGCAGGACGCGGAAAAATATGTGAGCGGGCTGCTTGAAGGAATAGGGCGGCGGGGGGTGGACGCCAGGGCCCATGTGCTCAGGGGAGACCCGGCCGCGGCCATGGTCGCGCTGGCCCGGAGGGTGAAGGCCGGCCTTATCGTGATGGCGACCCACGGGAAAAAATCGGCCATGGACGCCTTCTGGGACGGCAACGTGCCTCACAAGATATCAAGCTTAAGCAGGGTGCCGCTCCTGCTTGTGCCCGTAAAAAAAGGGCCGCCCGGGGGCAAATGAAGCACCCTGCAGGCGGCCGGAAAAGCGTTTTATGGCAAAATACGTTAAGCCTCACTATTCCTGCGGAGGGAAAAAATCAAAAAAATTTTTGTAAAATTCCCGTTTTTTGGGACAGGTCCTGAAAAGGGAAATAAAAAAGGGAGACGGGGTGGCTTCTGAAAACATTCATGAACAGTGGCTTCCATCGGTCAACCCGTGGCTGATAACCCTGGCCGTGATGCTTGCGACCTTCATGGAAGTGCTGGACACGACCATTGTCACCGTTGCGGTCCCGCATATTGCCGGAAGCCTTTCGGCCAGCAACGATGAGGCCACATGGGTGCTCACAAGCTATCTTGTAAGCAATGCCATAATATTGCCCGCAAGCGGATGGCTAGCCCAGTACTTCGGGCGGAAGCGCTTCCTCATCACCTGCATCATCATCTTCACCATTACCTCCGTGGTCAGCGGCGCTTCAACCAGCCTTGGCATGCTGGTGGCGGCGCGGGCCTTGCAGGGGGCCGGCGGCGGCGCGCTCCAGCCGCTCTCACAGGCGATACTCCTTGAAAGCTTCCCGCCCGAAAAGCGCGGCATGGCGATGGCGGCCTTTGCGCTCGGAGTCGTCGTTGCTCCCATAGCCGGCCCCACCCTGGGCGGCTGGCTGACAGACAACTACACCTGGCGCTGGGCATTTTATATAAACGTCCCGGTGGGCATTCTGGCCATCCTGATGATAAAGATGTTCGTTGAAGACCCCCCATACATACGGAACGCCAGGCCCGAAAGGATAGATTTTACCGGTTTCGGCTTCATGGCCCTGGCCCTTGCGGCCCTCCAGGTGGTGCTGGACAAGGGGCAGCAGGAAAACTGGTTCTCCTCGTCGTGGATAACGTGGTTCACCGTCGCTAGCGGGGTGTCGTTTCTGGTCTTCATAATATGGGAATTGCGCGCAAGGGAGCCCATAGTGGACCTGAGGGTATTTAAAAACCGGAACTTTACCGTTGGCACCCTGCTTATCACCCTTGTCGGCGTTGCGCTGTACAGCGCTATAACGATGATACCCCTGTTCCTCCAGACGCTGATGGGCTACCCCGCCCTGCAAAGCGGCCTTGCCGTTGCCCCCAGGGGGGCGGGCGCGCTCATGATGATGCCCGTGGTCGGATATCTTACGGGCAGGGTGGACTTCAGGAAGCTTATCGCTATCGGCTTTTTCGTCGTGGCCATATCCCTGTGGATAATCAGCGGGCTTACGCTTGAGACTTCCGTATGGAACATAGCCTGGCCCTCGGTGCTCACAGGGGCGGGGCTTTCGATGCTCTTCGTGCCGCTTGCCACCGTGGCCATGGGCACCCTGCCGCAAAACGAGATCGGCAACGCAAGCGGCGTTTTCAACCTCATGAGGAACGTCGGCGGCAGCGCGGGCATTTCCCTCCTTGTGACCTACCTGGCCCGTCACTCCCAGACCAACCAGGCAAACCTGGTCTACAGCCTTACCCCCCTTGACCGCGTCTACAGCCTCCGCTTCCGCGCCTTACAGGAGTTCTTCAGCAGGAGGGTCGGGCCGGCGCAATCGTTCCGCCAGGCCCAGCTCTTTTTTTACAATTCCCTGCTCAAGCAGGCCAGTCTCATCTCTTTTGTGCAGGGCTTCCGCCTCCTTGCCATCATCTGCCTGCTCTGCATAGCGGCCGCCTTCCTGTTCAAAAGGGTAAAGCCCCGGCAAACACCCGCCCACTAAACGCACTTTTTTGCCAGCCCCTTCATTCTGACCCTTGAAATCCGCCTTTTGTGACCTGGATCACCAAATCCTGAGCATTAAATAAATTTATAAATTCATAATTAAAGTTTTCTTTTTTTTGCGCCGATAAGTAGAAGAAAAACATTCCGAGGCATGGATTCCACGGAAAATTTTTTTTAAAAAACTGCCCGCGATTGAGGGCATAAAAAGCCGAAAGGAGAGGGGAAAAGTCATGAAGAAGTTCGTTTCCATTATAAGCATGGCGCTTTTGGTATTGGCGCTGGCGGTGACGGCCGGGTGCGGAGGAAGCGGCGGCGGCAGCACAAGCGGCAGCACAAGCAGCAGCACCAGCGCGGTTGTCAACGGGAGCGCAAAATAATGAACAAACAAAGAGGAGCGGGGGTTTTTATGAAGAAGCGCGTTTTGTTACTGACGGTCCTGGCGAGTTTTTTTGTTTTTGTCTTCTGCGGAAGCGTGTTTGCGTCTGGACTGAACCCAGGCGAGACATACACGATAAATTTTGCAACCATAAGTTCAAGCGGCACGGTGAACTCTGCCTCCTATTCCACCACAGGGGTGGCAAACTCAAGCGGCATAGTCAACTTCTCGCTTACCGGCGTGCCTGATAACTCAAGCTGCAACTTCATGGACGTAACCGTCGTTGCTCCAGCGACTGCCATTGACAACAGCCCGGCGACAAACAACGTGGTCAGGGAATCGATCATCCCCTGCCCTACGGCGGGCTCCAACATGCCTCTTGGCATCACTGACGTCACGAACGCCCAGGCCGCAGCCCTTAAGGCGGCTTTCGCGGCAGCCAAAACGGACGATCCCATCCTTGCGGTCTTCGGACTCACGATCGTGCAGACCTCGGGCATAGACGCCAAGGACCTTGCAACGATTGCCGGGTACGCCGAGCAGGGCATTATGGGCAGTGGCGGCTTTATTAACACGCTAGAGACGCTGCACAGCGGCATCGTCAATTCGACATCACTTGCCATATACCGCAAAAACATAGTCAAGGACCTTGCAGACCCCAACTCCGGCTACACAAGGTTCCTGAAAGAGGCGGCCTCCTCTATAAGCAACTCCACCTCTCAGCAGGACATGGGCAAGGCGGCCTCCCTGATACTTTCCACCCTAGTTCAGGCGACAAAGTCCCCCACGGACACCGGCATGCACGCTGGCTGGATACTTGAGGGCACCGACGCCATGGGCAACGTGGTGATCCCTTATCTGAGCGACCCGACTCTGTGGGACTCTGCGAATACCCCTGCGGAGGTGCAGGACACCGTCGGCGCGGGGCTGGATAAACTGCGTGAGGAGGTTGCTATTCAGAAGTATGAGAATGCGATGACCACCCTGGGCGCAAGCGGCTCCGACGTGACGCAGTTCCAAAACGCCGCAAACACTCTTCAAAGCACGTTTGCAGCAGCGATGGCGCAGTTCAACCAAACCGCCTTTGCAAACGGGTCTATCGACGCGACGACTATGAATAGTGCGCAGTCGGCATTTCAAAACGCAACTACCGCTGCTTTCAGCGATTTTCAGAACAATATCCAGGCAAGCGACGCCCAGATCGGGATAACCAACGGCGGGGCAATCTATAACGGCACCGACCCTGACAACATGATAAGCAACATCTGCACGGCGCTTACCGCAGCCGGAAATGCCCCGAACTTCGACCCCACGACACAGCAGAACAATGTGTCCTGCGTCAATGTGCTTGCCCACATGGACCAGCAGTGGGGCATGTTCAAATGGTACACCCCAAACGGGCAGGTCAACTGGCCCATAAACATGGTCATCCTGGCCAACTGGGAGTCCAGCCTGCTTAAAAACGGCGGCAGCATGTCATACACCAGGGATACAACGGACTTTAACACTCTTAAAACCAGCCACCCCAAAGACCAGATGCTGACTGGATGGGCCGGCTTCTGCAACACTTCCAGCATCACTACTCAGGCTGAATGCGACACTGCCACCAATAATGGGCAGTACGGGAACTGGATGTCTGGCTATTGCAGTGACCCGCAGTATAATAACGATCAAACTGGAGCCACCTGTACAGGCGCTGGCGACACCTGGACTTCCGGCCAGTGCCAGATATTCCAGTCAAATGCGTGTAACGCCGTAGGCGGCAGCGTGCAGTGGGTCCCAGCCCTTTCCTGCTTCGGCAAAGCCGGGACACATCATGGCATCACCGAGCCCATGATCAGCGAGGGCGAGGAGCCTGCACAATACTGCCAGCAGAACCCGTACCCATATTGGATGATGTTTGCCATCCAGCAGGACGTACAGGTGGTGCAGGATCTCCAGAACTATGCCCAGCAAGGGAAGGGCATGAGCGCTCAGGGGGAGGAGGACTTCAACAAGTCCCTTTCAAACATAGCGAAGGCCGTAACCGGCACGACGGACGGCAGCACGGCGATAACCTCCGCCCAGCAGAAGGCGATCATGGAGCTGATGACGCCTCCGCAGATGTAGACTCAAAATTTTTTAGAATAAACCCCTGATTTAACCGGGAGGGGCAAAGATAAAAATGCCCCTCCCGGCCAAAAAACAAAAAACAATAAAATGACCCGTTCTCTGCCATGGTCCATAGCGCTTCACCTTCTTCTTGCGGCCGCCATCATTGCCGCAAGCGGAAACATGGCGCTGCGAAGCAGCAGATTCGTCCCGGGCGCTTTTGTTGTGGAGCTTAGGCAGGCGGCCTCCGGGCTTAACCCGGCGAAACAGAAAACTGGACCGGCCCCTGAAAACATATCGCAGGCAAAAGCGGTTCCGGTGGAAAAAGAAAAAGCTAAAAAACACGATGCCGTAACAGCGGAAAACGCAAACACTCAGAAAGACTCAACCTGGACCGCAAAGGAAAAAACAAAAACTCCCACGGCCCCGCCGATGGCGGTTGCTGCCGGGCCCGGACCCGCGCTGTCTTCTCCTCAGACGCAAAAAACTGCCGCTATCCAGGCGCAGTCGCCGGGCGGGCGGCAGCGTGCCGCGCTTTTTCAAAATATGGCGGTGCGCCGGAACACTGGCATGTGGCGGCCCTCCCACATGATGTGGCGCGCCTCCG
The DNA here is from genome assembly GCA_021789735.1 of Nitrospirota bacterium. The sequence goes on along the minus strand of JAJYJB010000057.1, from coordinate 6,888 downwards.
TTTTGCCAAACCCCTGGTTTGACGCCTCCAGGGAAACCCTCTTTTTAAGCGCCGTGCATGCGAAGCTAAAATCCCTTTTGGCCCGGACGATAAAAAGGCCTGGCAACGGCCCTCTTGGCGGCCAGACCGCAAAAGTCATTTTGTCCTACGGGGCAGACGGGAAAAAGTTCACGGGCGCAACTGTATCCTCGGGTTCTGACGCGCTAAAGTCGCTCCTTCAGGGCATCGACTGGCAGGCGGCCCCGCTTCCTGGAGCATACGGGCTTTCCTTAAGCGGTCTTGCCATCACGGTAAAGGTGGAAAGCGGCGTTACGGTAACAGAGAAGGCGCTTTAAATAATTTCCCTCCTGCGGTTTTTGTTTTTTTCTTATCCCCACCACCCCACCGCCCTCACCATGGCGCGGAAGGCGTCCTTGCGGGTGATCTGCTCGATGAAAAAGACCGCCCCGTTGAACGTGTCGTTCTGGATGGCGATCGTGTCTCCCACGTTCAGGTCGAAATTTTGCCAGAAGATATCGAACTGCACCGTCATAAGCGGGTTTTTGGCCTCAAGGAGCATATGGTCCAGGACGCTCTGGGCCATGCCGGAAAGACGAATAGCCTCAAACTGGATGTCCTTCCTGAATGTCCCGTAAACGCCCTGGCTTGCCGCATCCTGCGCCGTGGCCGTCCCCAGCCAGCCGGACTGGCTCTTGCCCGGTATCGTCGTGTACTGCCTGTCGTAGGAGGCCACGATATAATTGGCGATCTTGCGCCAGTCGGTCTTGCCGAACACGAAGGCTGAAAATTTGCCGGCCAGGTCGTCCCTGGTAAGGGTCCTCACCGGCGCGGGCGCGGAATCCGGGACCACGTTCAGCTCCCACTGCCCGGCGTTATAATCCAGCGTGCTCCTGCTCTCCCAGGCAAGCCTGGAGAGCCACTGGCTGGGCTTTATCGGCTTATCGAGGCAGAAGGCCAGCTTGTATCCATTTGAGGCGTAAAACGAGGCCGAGGCGGAAAAAGACGCGGCGTCGATGTCTGACGGGCCGAAAATGCCCGAGGAGACCTGCAAAAAGTGTTTGATCAGGGCGTCCGGCCTCTCGATAACGGCATATGGAGTGCCGGTATAAGCGCCGAAGGCGTCGTCCGCGTAGCCGTTCACGACAGCGTGGAAGCGCTCGACCGTGAGGGTGGAGACCAGGGAACCCACCTTGCTCACCTCCCCTGTCTTGTTCACCGTGCCCACCTTGGTGACCCCGCTCAGCGATGAGGAAAGCCCCTGGTTATAGTACATCGTGCGTTTTGCGCTTGTCACATAAAAATAGCCGCTGCCGGTGGAATTGCCTCCGCAGGTGAAACCCGCGCAGCAGGAGTTATAAATGCCAGGCCCCATGGTGAACTGAAGCGTCATGCTTCCCGGATTGCCGGCAGGCGCAACCAGGTCCGCGCAGCTCACTCCGTAGATGATGTCAAACGGCACGCCGCCCCTGATGCTGTAGTTTATGTTTATCTCGAAAACGGTGTGAGTAGGCGTGAACTGCGGCTCATCAAAAAAGCACGGCACGGTCAGATAAGAGATGCTCTGCTGCCAGCTGGCCCCTGATGGAAAATTGTTGGTCGAGGCATCGTCCATCGAAGTGGATGCGGGGTAAGGGTCATGCGTATGGGCGGGGTCGCTCAGGGTTATGCCGTCATCGATGCCGGAGGTGTCAGATATGCTGATGTTGTCCAGGGCCGGCCCTACCGTGATAATGGTGCCCACGCGGAGCTTCGCATAGCCGCCCTCATAAAGGGACGTCACGCCGCTTTCAACCAGCCACAGTTTGCCGCCTATCTCAGCAAAAACGTCCCCCACCGCCGCAAGCGGATGGGCGGCCAGCACCCAGTCATAGGCGGCCTGGTAGGGCATGACGTCGGCGTTTTCGGGGTGGGGCCCGGCAGCCGTGTTGTTAATGCCCCGGGAAACCCCGGTCAGCATCCCGTCCGATATGCCGCTGTATCCTATTATCTCCTGGTCTATGATCACCTGTCCGGAGGGCGCGAACCCGCTTGTATCGGTAAGCGGTACGCTTGTGTCAAAGGCGGTTATCGCATAGACGAGGGTTGTCTTCGTCCACTCTACCCGCAGCGCCGGAATGAGTATGTCCGATCCATAAACGATGGGAATGTATTTGCCGACATCGTCAGTTGCGGCCGGGAAGTTGTCTATCTCAAGCTGGGTCTGCCGCCATCTGGCATCCATGAACTCCGGCATGGTGGACACCTTGCACTTGAACCCCATCAGGTCTATTTCCCGGGGACAGTCGAGCACCCCTTTAAAAACCAGTTCAGGCTGCGCCGGAAACCCGCTGGCGTCATACGCCGTCTCGTAGATGGCGCACACGGCAGTCTCAAACGGATAGTTTTGCCCCAGCTCTATCAGGTGCGCGTAGTCCGCGCCGCCATAGCTTATATTGTCATTCCTGAAGGATAGTTCCAGGTCCACGTTTTTGGCGGTGGAGTCCTGGCGTTTTAGCTCCCGCGCCAGCCCTGACAGGTCATTAAGGTAGCTCTCATAGACCCGGTCGCCCACTGTTATGCTGCGGTCGGAAAGATAAAGGGTGGGACCTCCGTTTTTAAGGCTTAACTGGACAAGGTAGACCGGTTTCAGGCGCGAGGAATCCCGCACCGAGGCCAGCGGCTGCCCTATGACTGTAAGCGCGAGGGCATCAGATACGCCCATGCCATCGGCCAGGGGAAAAGCACCTCCTATGGCGGCCTGCTCCGATGAGTGGAGAGAGTCACTGATCCGTCTTTGGTCCACTGTAACCTGCACGGACATGTGCTCAGACAGCCCCGCACTGTCGGCGGGTATGGTTTCAAGGTTCAGGATGGATTCCGAAAGGCCCGCGCCGTCATATATCCGGCGGGTGTTTTCCCGCGCATCTCCATAGCAGGAATCCCCGGTACAGACAGGGCCAGCCGGGACCTGCTTGGCAACGCTTATGCGCTCCCGGAGGGATATGCCATCCGATGCCGGAGCCGATACGCCTACCGCAGCGGCATCGCCCAAACCGGCTTTGTCCGGATAGGTTATCTGTGCCGAGGCCTCCCCAAAAACACGGTCTGCATATATGCAGGATCCATACATTTTATCTAAACCCTCCCTGCCACCCTTTCAAAGGCGTGGGGGTGCCGCAACCGGTTTTTTTTGCCCTTGGGCTCCCGCTTCCTCTGAAAAACGAATAAAAATTTTTTGATCGTCTTCATCAATACCTGATGATGAAGTTTATTGCCAAAAAAGGCTGCATGTTGTTATGCGCAGCGCCTCCGCCATCATTGGGGATGGTGGGGTTGGCTGCTTCTGCGCCCCCTCCCGTTGTCGGCCATGTCCCCGCGGGATATGGGGTCGCGAACGGCCCGCCTCCAGCCGTGCCACCGTGATTGTGCACCGGCATTTCGGCGTTTGAGAGCGCGTGATTTTCCTCGCCGCCGATGGCCGCAAGGGCCCGGTTTGTGAGTCCCGTGCCGGTGCCCACACCCACGGGCACCCTGCCGCGCATATCGGGCAGGCTGAACGTCGTGGCGCCGTCCCCCGCCCCAAACGTCGTCCCTATCACGTTAAACAGCGCGGAATACGCCGTCCTGGACACCGCGCTTCCGTCGCAGGCCAGCCATCCGGACGGTGCGGTCACGCCCGCGAACATCTTTATTTCGCCCACCACGTCGAAGTCGGAAAATGTACCGGCCGTGATGGTATGCGCTATATGGTCCCCGGCGTTCCACGCAGCGGCGGCCGTCCCTTCCTGCGCCCGGGTCACGCTGAATGAATCCCCCGAGGAAAGCGACATCATCACCACCTCGCGGCCGGGATCATCAGAGGGCGAGCTGTATGAGGCGCCCCATATCACCGCCATGAAACTGCCGTTTGAGGGAAATTTTGCCCCGTCGCCAGCGGCCACGGCAAGGGCCGTGTCCGCGGGTGCTATTGCCGCGCCCAGAGTGGATTTCGCGAAATCTTTTTTGGCCAGCATGGTTCTCCTTTTTTCCATTCCGGGCTTCGCCCGGAATCCAGTGACTTTGTTATTAACGCCGCTGCCCGCTTTTATTCGTATTACGGACAGAATCGGGCGGCTTTCGCCGGGACCAGCCGCCCGATACCCCTTACGACAATGTCAGTGTGGCCGTCACTACCCATGTGGTGCCCGCCACCTTGGTGCCAAATCCCGCGCCCCCGTTGGTGGAGCGGTTCAGGCAGATTCCGGATGTAGAGTTTTTAATGACGAACTCGTTCCAGGCGTAGTTCGCGTCCGCGCTCCCGAATGTCGCCTGGAACTGCACCTGCCCTCCGGAGGGGGCGGTTGGATATCCCGCATTCATGGGCTTGTAGGTCTTGTTCGCTGCGGCCTGAAGGTCCGTCTGCCCGGCGGCCGGGGCTGTGTTTGAATCACCTATGCCGACCTGGACGTTTGTGTTCGTGAACGCCGTGCCTCCCTGGCCCGTGCCAAGGTTCCAAAGTTCATTCAGGCCAGTTGTAAGGCCGATGTTGTGCCCCTCCACCACCTCGTAGGGCCGTCCCTTCCCAGGGTCGCCGCCGCAAGCGAATTTTTCAACAGTAATAAGGCCGGTAAAGCTCAAACCGTTTTTGACTTCCATGCGCGCCTCCATATTTTTTTATCTATTTATGCCCTTAGTGCATCGAATGCGGTTTTTTTGATCCATCATATTCAGCCCGCTGCTCATTTCCCGCCTTTTCTCACGTGTTGTCCAAGGCCCGCGCGTAAAATCCGGACGGGCTCCATTACCCCAGCACCTCTAAAAAATTGAAATCGAACTCGGACTTCCCCGCGCCCGTTTCCTTGAGGCCGATGGGCTTTACGAGTTTTCCAAATATCCAGTTGCCCTCGTGGTCATAAAGCCAGAAGGGTTTTGCCCCGGCCCATGCATCGTTCAGCGCCGTAATGTTTGCCTGCTGCGCGGCAGCTGCGTTCACCACCTTGTATATACGCTGCCGCTTGGAGTTGCCGAAGATAAGAAAGCGGTCCAGCCCGCTTGATGTAACGTCCGTTTTCACGTTGAAGACGTCATCAAAGGGCCCGCCGGGGCGTGCCGGAAGCTTTTCCCACTTATACGTTGAAGTCAGGAAAAGTTCCGCCAGCCGGGGGACGATGACCGGGCTTGCTATGGAGAACCTCCACCGGGCGTGAGTGGCAGAAGTGAAACTCTGGTTTATCAGGTTGCCGTCTGGCTGTGTCCAGATGGCAACCTGGGTCCATGCGGTGCCGTCGTCGGAGAAGTAAATCGCGCAGCTCATTCCCTGCAGATTATGGCCGCCAGGTATCAGCAGCCTGTCCACCGGCTGCGGCGTACCGCTCTGCTCGATGTCTACATGGAGCGTCCCTGCGCTTGCGGCCGCAAACATGCGCCCTATGTCCCGGTCGTAAAGCCTGTAGAGCGGACAGGAGAGGTCTTGGCTCCCGGCCGAAAGCGAAACAGCGGAGCTCTCCAAAATATTTTGATAGCAGGACTGCATCATTGTATGCCCTCCGGGCATCGAATGCAGTGATTTTCCTGATACTGTGTTCGCTCGCTGTTCATTTGGTCTGAAACCCCGCTTCCTTTAACGCGGTATTTATCGGGCTCGCGTTCCTTTGAATGCTCTGCGCGATTGCGTCCTCTATCTGTCTTGCAAGGTCTCCGGAGTTATTGTCCCCGGAGTTATAGTTTTCCGTATCAGCGCCGTTCATGCTTTGGATGGTGATTCCGCTTATATTCACCGTAATGCCTGGCGCGCCGCCACCGGCGTTGTTGCCGGCCCCGGACCTTTTTCCCTTGTCCGCATCCATGTCCCCGGCATCCACCGGCGCTTTGTCTTGTGTTTGCGCCGCGGATAGAAACCGGTCAAATTCATCCCTGGCAACCGGACTCAGCGCATCCGCAAGACCGGACAGGGCTATAGCGCACAGATCCGTCATAGCTGACCTGCCTGGTTTATCGCCCTGCCCTTCCACCTCCTGTGCGGCACTTCCTTTTATAAAAAAGCCTCGACCGCTGCCGCCAAGCAGGTCGTTCGTGTCCAGATCATCTGCCGGTCCTGCCAGGTCATCAAAATTCCGATCAATGGATGAAAAGTGGCCAGCCAATGAAGAAACGGCGTTATTGAGGAAGGCGGCCAAGTCATTAATTTCCGCAAACGCTGCAGAGTCAGCGCACGTTTTTTTTTGCGGCTCATCAATTGAGAAAAAAGATGGGCCCGCCATGTCCTGCGAAGCCAAGCCGAGGCCGAACACGCCCATCGCATTCGCCCTCCGTTTGATCCTTATTTCCGCCACGTTCTTCTTCCCCCGATCATTTCTTCTTTTTCAGCCCTTCCTCGATCGCCGCCAGGATTTTCAGGTCCTCAAGCGTCGCGCCGTGCATTCTTAGCACCGTCCCCACGTCCACCAGCTCCCGAAGGCTGATAAGCAGCCCCCGCATCTCAATGACCCGCAGCTCATCCGCCGAAAGAGGAGGGACAGGGCAACCCTTGTCCGTCTTGCAGTCCGGTTTAACGCCGTCCACTTCCTCGATGTCCTTGCAGTTCTCACAGCGCACACCCGGCTTTTCTACTCGGTACCGGATGTGCCTGAGGAGTTTTTTGCGCGTTGCTTCGCCTCTTCATCCTGCAGGGCCTGCAGGTCCACGCAGATGTTGTTTACGAACCTGGCGAACTCGCCCCACCCGCGCATCAGCCCGTCGCAGTTCTCCGGAGAATAAGGGTAATCCGCGCCCTCCATCGTGAATCCCTCCCAGCCGCGCACAGCGGCCCGGCCAAGCAGCACATCCGCCTTCAGGCCGTCCAGACGCTCCTCTTTCTGGTGCTGCCTGTCCCAGGAAGTGGTTATGGCCTTTTTCCTTATCTCCTGCAACTCTGCGCGGCCCACAAAGCGC
>JAJYJB010000056.1 GCA_021789735.1 Nitrospirota bacterium | reverse complement strand
TGAAAAATGCACGATATTTATCCAGTCCATGGTGCCGGAGCACACCGAGCTTCACCTTGTGCTCTCCATGATAACCCCTCTTGGCTGGCTTGAAAGGGTGCCAACGTACAAGGAGAAAAGGGAGGAGCTCCAGGACAGGGACCTGTCCACTTACGGCTTTCTGGGATACCCGGTTCTGCAGTCGGCCGACATCCTCATATACAGGGCGGACTATGTGCCGGTGGGCCAGGACCAGCTGCCGCACCTGGAGATAACACGCGAGATAGCCCGCAGGTTCAACCATCTCTACGGCGAGGTCCTGCCGGAGCCGGACGGACTTTTGACCGAATTCCCCAAGGTGCCTGGCGTGGACGGCAGGAAGATGAGCAAAAGCTACGGAAACGCCGTATACCTGAGCGACGAGCCCTCTGAGGTGGTGACGAAGATAAAGACGATGATGACCGACCCGGCAAGGAAGCGCCGCACCGATCCGGGCAACCCGGAGCTCTGCCCGGTATATCATCTGCACAAGATATTTTCCACCTCCGATGAGAAAGACTGGGTGGTGAAGGGTTGCATAAGCGCGGGCATCGGATGCCTGGACTGCAAGGGCGTGCTCATAAAGAACGTCATGGCCGTCCTTGAGCCCATATGGGAGAAAAGAAGGGCGCTCATGGAAAACCCCTCCTACCTTAAGGACGTGGTAAACGAGGGGTCAAAAAAGGCCGGCGCGGCCGCACGTGCCACGATGGCCGCGGTGAAAGACGCCCTCGGGTGGTTTTCCTAGTCAAGATTTTTGTTTTTTGTTTTTCCTTCCTGCATGGTCCCCACATTTGAATGCAGACCTGACTGCTTCGAAGTCCCAGGGAGTCATGTTTTTTCACGTTCTTGCCTCAAATGTGCGGGTTTTATATAGGACCTGGCCAGCATCAGTATGCCGCCTTTTCTTTTCCCGGCCCTCCGGCTGTATTTGTTCGGCCGAATATGCGATAGATCCAGAACTGGTAAATGATGACCACCGGAACAAAGACAACTGCCACGACGGTCATTATCTTTAGCGTGTATACGCTTGAGGACGAATTGAACAGCGTTAGGCTGTAGGCCGGGTCAAGGCTTGAAGGTATCAGGTCCGGGTAAAGCCCGGCAACCCCGGTAAAGACCACGGCCACGATTGTAACACAGGAGGCGAGAAAGGCAGCCAGGTGCCGTCCCGTCAGGTTCAGGAATTTTACAGCCAGAAGGGCCGCAACGGCGAGGCCTGGCAATATCCAAAGGAGCGGGTAGTTCAGGTAATTTGTATACAGGCGCGTGGCGAACGCGGTATACACGAGGAAGCCCGCGGCAACAAACAAAAGGGGATACCAGAGCCGCCCGGCGAGCGCTGAGGCCTTTTTGGCATCATCTATTCCAGGCAGTCTTATGGAAAGCCACAGGCAGCCATGCACGGCAAAAAGCAGGATAAAAAGGAGGCCCGCAAGTATGCCATAGGGGTTCAGGAGACCCAGAAAGCTGCCGTGGTAGCCGCCAGCGTCCATCGGCAAACCTTGGAAGATATTGCCAAAAGCCACTCCCAGAAGAAGGGCGGCCAGGAAACTCCCCAGGAAGAATGCCTTGTCCCATGTTTTGCCCCATCTCCGGCCTTCCGCCTTGCCCCTGAATTCCAGCGCCACCCCACGTAAGATAAGGGAAAACAACAGAAGAAGCATGGCCGAATACAGATAACTGAACATAAGCGCGTAGGTGGTGGGGAACGCTGCGAACGTGGCCCCGCCCGCGGTGAGAAGCCATACTTCGTTTCCGTCCCAGACCGGCCCTATCGTGTTCAGCACGTTTCTTTTCAGGTTTTCATCCCGGGCAAAAAAAAGGTATATCATCCCCGCGCCAAGGTCGAACCCGTCCAGCATGAAATAGACCGCCCACAGCACCGCCCATAAAATGAACCATATGACCTGGAATATCATGTTTCTGTTTTTTCCTCCTTTGCCGGAGCGGAGGCCCCATAGCCTGGGGCGACCTCATCGGGGCCTTTTTTTGCCGCCTTTCCAAGCAGGTAGATGTCCACCACTGCCAGCGCCCCGTACCCCAGGGTGAAAGCGGCAAGCGAGGTCCACGCCTGGGCGGGGCTTACCGCCGTTGAGACGGCGTCTTTCGTCTTAAGCACCCCGTAAACTATCCATGGCTGCCTTCCCACTTCGGCCACTATCCAGCCAAGCTGGGCAGCTATGTAGGGCAGGGGTATCGAATAAAGCATTATCTTAAGGAACGTCCGCCTGGTCTCCAGTCTCCGCTTTCGCATTCCACTTGGATGAATGTCCCTTGAATAGACAAACGCTAAGGTCGCCAGGATGATGAACAGGAACCCCAGCGTTATCATGACCCTGAAGCTCACAAACGTGCTCATGACAGGGGGCCACAGGTCTTTTGGGATATCATCGAGCCCCGTGATGCTCGCCTTCGTGGTTCCGAAGGCAAGAAAACTTAAAAGGCCCGGTATCTTCAGGGTATCAATATAGTTTCTTTTATGTTTCACATCCGGCAGGCAGATCACGCTGTAGGCGCAATCCTTTCTGGTCTTCCAGTTTGCCTCTATGGCTGCGAATTTGGAGTTCTGGGTCTCCGCGACCTCTCTGGCGTGAAAGTCCCCCGCAAGGACCACCAGCAGCGAGGCCGCAAGCCCGAAGGAGGCCCCTATTCGGAAAGAGCGCCTGAAAAAATCCGCCTCGTTATTCCTAAGCAGGTGCCAGGCGGAGATGCCCATCACAAAGAACGCGGCTATCACATAACCGGCAATGGCAGTGTGCAGGAATTTTAGCCAGCCGTAACTGTTGGTGGCGACCGCCAGAAAATCGGTCATTTCGGCCCTTCCATGCCTGATTGTGAAGCCGGTGGGGTGCTGCATCCATCCGTTGGCAAGCAATATCCAGAGGGCCGAAAGGTTGGTGGCAAACGCCACAATCCAGATGGCTGCCGCGTGCGCCTTTTTTGAGACCCTGTCCCAGCCGAACACCCAGAGGCCTATGAACGTGGACTCAAGGAAAAAAGCGAGCGTGGCCTCGATGGCAAGGGGAGCGCCAAAGATATCACCTACATATCTTGAGTACGCGGACCAGTTCATCCCGAACTGGAATTCCATGGTAATGCCTGTCACCACACCCAGCGCAAAATTGATGAGAAACAGCTTTCCCCAGAATTTTGCCATCCTCAGAAAGGTCTCTTCCCCGGTGGCCACATAGCGCGATTCCATGTACGCAACGAGTATGGAGAGGCCGAGGGTGAGCGGGACAAAGATGAAATGAAACATGGCGGTGATCGCAAACTGCAATCTGCTCAGGGCCAAAGTGTCCATGAAAAGACGCCTCCTTCCCTTTAAAGGCTGCATCCCTGCGGAGATAAAAAAAGATCAAAAAATCAGAAAGCGCATCCTTTTAAAAAGCGAACCGGGAAAATAGCGCCGCATTTATTGCACATATTCCGGCCCTTGAACGGAGAAAAAACTGCCGGAAATGGTTTTTATATCATTTCAAGAATTTAAATCAGCCGCCTTTAAAAAACAGGACCTTTTTTAAGAAACGCCGGAGCTTGCCCTTTTCCTTCGATGCCAAGAGAGATGGGTAAATACTGATCATGCCATCTTTGCCGGCCTCATAGGTTTTTTTCTTGAATTGTTTGGTTGTCATCGACTGTCTTCAAATGCAGTAGTTTGCTTTTGTCATGCCTTGTCCCGCCATCCGGCAATCTGTGAGGATACCTTATCGGGACATAATACCCGTTCGATTAAAGCATATAGTCAAATGGGGTGAGTGTCAAAAAACAGGCCGTCTTCTCTTCGCCGTTGATCGCGCATGTCTTGAAAATCCATCATGCGCGCAGTTTAAACAACAATTGGGCCGCCACCGCCAGCAGGACAATGGCGTACAACTGTTTTATCCATTTTGCCTTCATCTTTTCCTTCATCACCTTTGCGCCGATCTGGGACCCAATGAGCACGGCGGCTGCCGTGGAAGCCATCAGCGGCCAGTTGAAATGGCCTTGGGCAACATGGCCGGTAAACCCCGCAAATGAAGAAAAAATCACCACAAAAGAGCTTGTGGCCGCGGCCTTCTTTGTGGGGTATCCTATGGCCAGCATCAGGGGCACAAACAGGAACCCGCCTCCAACGCCCAACAGTCCCGCGATCAGGCCGATGACAAAGCCGCCCGCTCCCATGAGGAGAAAACGGTTACGGGCCTCCGCCATTCCCGTATGTTCCGGACGGTCTGCCGTAAAAAGCATCCTTCCCCCGACAAAGATCATGGCTATTGCAAAAAGAAGGATCAGCACTCCGGTGGGAACCATTTTTGTTAGGTAGGCACCCATCGGGGCGCCAAAAAATGCGGAAACTATGAGCGGAACGGAGCCCTTTACATCGACCATTTTAGAGCGCAGATAAACCGAGGATGCCGATACCGTGGAGATCATATTGAGCAGAAGGCCGGTGGGGATCGCGACCGTTTTAAAACCAAAGCCAAAGATATGAAAGAGAGGCACATAGAGCATCGCCCCGCCCAGGCCAAGCATAGAGAATATGAAGGCCAGGAAAAGGACCGCAACAGCGGCAAAAACAATGATCATTTTATGCCCTCCGGGCATCGCTCGCTGCCCATTTTATGCCCTCTTCAAGAGAATTATGCCCACTGAAATGCGCTCAGTAAAATAAAAAGATCGTTTAAGCCCCGTATCCCGAACACGGGATGCATACCAGTTTCCCGCCGGGGGTGAGCCTCAGTTTGTCGACGAACGCCAGCTCGCCGCAGCCTTCGCACCGCCTGGCCTCGAATATGCCTTTTTTCTGATGAAAATCCGCTTTTCCGATTTTTCCTATATCGAGAAACTCCTCTTCCGGCATGGCAAGGATTTTCTCAACCAGGGGGGTGGTTATCTCCTGGGATATGTCCTGTGGAGGGACGCCTTTTTTCCTTTCCTGGACGAATGGGGAATTGAGGGCCCGTTCGAAAAATCCGGGTTTTAGGGACACCCTGACCGACCTGCCGGTCTTTGTGTCAATAAGGGTGAACGCCATCTTGTTGTAATAAAGCTTCCGGATATTGGCCTTGCCATAAGTGCATCCGGTAGCGGTCATGACGCCGTCGACAAAACACCCGGCGGCATGCCCTCTGCCGGTTTCCGCCTCGACGAACAGCTCCTTGTCCTTTGAGCGCTCAACGCCAAGGACGCGCATCGCCGCAAGACCGGCCCTCAGGCCCATGGGCATGGCAGGGCATTTGTGCCCATGAAATTCAAGCGCAGTGTCGTAATATTCCTTGAATGCTATCATTTCGAGCCCTCCGTTCTTGCCATTGCAAGATGTTTTTCCCCTGTATTCATGGGGCAGTTTCCCAATAGGAGTTTTTTTATTCCTTCCCGGATGATTTGCAAAAAAACAGGGCCGCCAGCGCCACAAGCCCGGACCATGTGTTCACACGGGTTCTATTGTCTTTATCTCACAGGCCGTAAAATATCTCTTCTTGAAATGGTTTGCCACATTGGCCGGCCCGATCATTACCGGCGCCTCGACAGGGGGGCCTGTCACGGCGGCGAAGGCGGCGCCGGAGTTGAGTCCGAACACCTTACATCCCGCAGCATTGCGCTTTATTTGCCGTTGTTTTGATCCGGGCCTGTGCTACGGCCTTCTGCATGAGAAACTTGTCCAGCCGGGCCTTGTCTTTCGCCACCGAATCCTCGGGTATCCTCTCTATGGCCGAATAAAGCAGCATCCGCCTGAACATGTCCTTTTCGTCCAGTCTGTAATGCGTCCATTTGCCTTCCTTCCTGTCCCTGATCAGGCCGGCCGCGCGCAGCAGGGCCAAATGAAACGAGATGTTGGGCTGCACCATATCAAGGGCGGCAACCAGGTCGCACACGCAAAGCTCACCGTGCTCCAGGAGCTTCAGGATCCTCAGCCTCGTCTCATCGGAAAATGCCTTGAATATGTTCAGCAGCTCTTCCAATTTTTTCTCTCCAGATTTTTATAAATATTTTTTTATCCTTCAAAAAATCAGCCAATTACCAAGACCCGGGATGCTTCAATCCAGTAGCCAATTTGGCTGCTGTTTCTCCTCTCAAATAAAATATATAAAAATTTTTATATGCAAGTCAAGCCTAAAGTCAGTCCTCCAATGGGTAGGCGTATCAGCCGCGTTTTTTAAAAAAGGCGGGAAAAACCTTGCCAGGCATTCACGCGGGTGCTGCCCATCGCGCGAAGGTCTGGTCTGTGGCGGCAACCTGGAAGAATTAGGGCATTATGATTTTTTATTTTAAATATAAATTTCTGAAATTTATCGGGACAACCTCAAGGCGCGTACGTGACGCATGTCACAATAAACGCCTGGGCCGGATATACTGCAAAACCCTTGCCTAAAGTTAATGGTTTTTTTTCCCGACAGAGAAACAAAGAGCTCTTGAACCCCAAACCACTAAAACGGAGGACGAGGATGATCACAAATGTATCAGTTTCAAACGCGGCACAGCCCCCGGACCTATCCAAACCTGTGAATGGGAAGCCGGCGCAGGCAGGGGCGAAGCAGGAGCCAAAAGACAGCGTCCGGATCAGTAGCGCCGGCCAATCGGCGCTGCAGGAGGCAACCGAGACTCACGAGCAAACGGTCAAGGAGGCCATGTCAGGAGACATCCAGGCGCAGAGACTGCTCGCAAGAGAGGCGGCTGAGAAAGCGGCCGGGTTTTAAGAGGACTTGAGCGGCGCTCTGGCCGGCCCGGGTCAAAAAAACCATTCAAGGTGAATGGTTATACGGATAGAGCGCCGTTTAAGGCTGGCGGCTTGAGGGTTTTTCCGGCTGTAGTAAGATAATCGCAGGAGGTTCTTTCTTATGGACGTTTACACTGCGATCAGGGAAAGACGGAGCATCAGGCGTTTTGAAAAAAGGGAAATCCCCGCCGATGCGGTGGACAGGCTCGCCCAGGCCATTCTTTGGGCCCCGAGCGCGGGGAACCTTCAGTCCAGAAAGTTCTATTTCGTAAAAGATGCGGCCCTGAAGCGGATGCTGGCTTCGGAGGCGATGGGGCAGCGCTTCCTGGAAGACGCGCCCATTGTGATAGTGGCCTGCGCAGACGAGAAGACGGCCTCAAAACGGTACGGACAGAGAGGGGCAGGGCTCTACTGCATACAGGATGCGTCCATCAGTGTCATGTGCCTGATGCTTGCGGCCAGGGAGCTTGGCCTCGGCACCGCATGGGTGGGCGCTTTCAGTGAGGAAGGCGTCTCAAGCGTTTTGGATCTGCCCGCAGGCTTAAGGCCGGTCGCCATTGTGCCCGTGGGCTACCCGGCCGAATCCCCTGGCGCTCCAAAAAGGGTCTCCCCGGAGGAAGCCGTCATTTTCCTGTAAGGTTTTTTCGCCCGTTCCGATCAATTCCGGCGGAAGCCGCACGGTCTTGATTTGCACCGGTAAATGCGGTCCCAAACCCTTCGGGCTGCCGCCGCGAAGCGCCAGAGTTTCTTTTTTTCAGTAGGCAGGAGGCACGTAGAAGTTCAGCGTCTGCAGCGGGTTTGTGTCCGTGTTCCGGATCTCGTGCATTTCCCCTTTTTCGATGAGGACAAGGCTGCCAGGTTTAAGCTTGATCTCCTTTCCGTTCACCACGGCCACTCCTTCCCCGGAGATGACAAAAAGCCACTGGTCGCTTTCTCGTGATGGCTCCCGGGGCCCCCCTCAACTCCGCCTTGCTCTATGACCATCTGTGCCGCCTGGGCCCTTTCATTGCCAAGAAGCACTTCGAAGCCTCTCCCATATACGACCGCGGTCTTTTCCATGAGGATGCCTCCTTTTGTCTTCCCGTGCCGGTCTCCCTGATTACCTTTTATCAGGCTTGGCGCGGGCAGTCAACCTTTGTACTGGTTACACACATGTTCGACATTGCTCCTTCTCACGATAAAATATCCCTTTCCATTAAATACGTTAGAGCTTAATTGCTTTATTAGCCGGGCAGAGACAAAGTCAATTTCAGGAATATATTGGTGTAAAATAGAAAGTCCATGAGAAAAACAAGGGTTTTTAAAAGGATCGCGGTGACCATAGGCGAGCCGGGCGGAATAGGGCCGGAGGTGGCCGTGAAGGCTGCCTGCAACCCGGAGGTCACACAGTCGTGCGCCCCGGTGCTGATAGGCGGCAGGGCGCCGGTCGAAAAGGCCCTCGTGATGCTTAAAAGGCCGGATGTGCGGCTGCGCCTTATAACGGCCCCGGAGGAAAGCCGCCCGGAGGCGGGAATTTTGGAGATGATCGAGACCGGACCAAGCGGGCCGCGGGCCTTCAAAGCCGGAGCGCCAACCGCCGCGGGCGGAGCGGCCTCCTATGAATATATAAAAAAAGCTGCCGGGCTTGCGCTGGAGGGCAGGGTGGCCGCCATCTGCACCGCGCCCATCTCAAAGGAGGCGCTTGGCATGGCCGGGGTAAAATACCCGGGGCATACGGAGATGCTTGCCAGTCTTACCGGGACCTCAGACTTTGCCATGATGCTTATCGGCGGGCCTCTGAGGGTGCTGCTTGTGACCACCCATGCGGCCATAAAAGACGTGCCGGGCCTGATAAGCAAGGTGGCCGTCGCCCGGAAGATCTCGCTTGCCGCAAAGGCCGCGAGGATGCTCGGCATCGGAAGGCCAAGGATTGCCGTCTGCGGCCTTAACCCTCATGCGGGGGAGGCGGGGCTTTTCGGCTCCGAAGAGATAAGGAAGATTGCCCCGGCGGTGCGGGAGGCCAGGGCCAAAGGCATCAGGGTCCAGGGCCCGGTAGCCGCCGATGCGCTCTTCAGAAAGGCCTATGCCGGGGAAGTTGACATTGTGGTTGCGATGTACCATGACCAGGGACTGATACCCCTTAAGATGGTGGCCTTTGAAAAAGGGGTCAATGTGACGGTCGGCCTTCCGATCATAAGGACCTCGCCGGACCACGGCACCGCCTATGATATAGCATGGAAGGGCAAGGCGGACCCTTCCAGCATGATAGAGGCGATTAAGACAGCCCTTTCCCTCAGACTGTGACTTTCTTGTTGATGTAGATCTGCTGGGCAACGGAAAGCAGATTGTTAACCATCCAGTAGAGCACCAGGCCGGAAGCGAAGTTCATGAACATGACGGTAAAGATCACCGGCATGATCAGCATCAGTTTCTGCTGGGCCGGGTTTACCCCCACGCTGACAGGCGTCAGCTTCTGCTGCGCGAACATCGTCACGCCCATTATGACCGGCAGCACATAGTAAGGGTCTTTCTGGGACAGATCGGTGATCCAGAGGACAAAAGGTGCACCCCGTAACGCTATGGATATAAGGAGCACCTTGTAGAGGGCGAAGAAGACCGGTATCTGAAGCAGCATCGGAAGGCAACCGCCCATCGGGTTCACCTTGTGCTTCTTGTAGATATCCATCATCTCCCTTTGCATCCTCTGGGGGTCCTTCTTGTATTTCTGCCTTATCTCCTGCATCATCGGCTGGATCTGCTGGAGCTTTTTCATCGATTTCTGCCCCTTGGCCACCAGAGGCAAAAAAGGTATCCTTATCAGCAGTGTAAGAAGGACGATCGACCAGCCGTAATTGCCGACCTCGCCGTGTATCAGCTTGAGCAGCCACAATATTGGCCTGGATATGATGGAGAATATGCCGAAATCCACTATGTACTGGAGCCCCGAGCCCAGGGCAGCCAGGTCGCTTGGCTTTTTCGGGCCGGCAAAAAGGGCAAACCTCTCGACGGAAGGGTTTTTGGTCCTGAAGGCTATGGCCGCGTTGCCGTTATGCTGGAAGGCGATGGCCTCATCCATTTTTGAGTGGGGCACAAGCGCGGAGCAGAAATATTTGTCCTCCTGGGCGATCCACTTTACATCCTTCGTGTAGGAGACAGTCCCGTGCTCCACTTTTTTGCGCGACACATCTATCGTGTCGGTGCCGGAAAGCAGGACCGGCCCCACATGAACGCCGCGTCCCCCCTCCCTTGAATAGATGCCGAAATCGGGACCAAGGGTAATGGTATAGTTGGGAAATCCCCTGACTTCGTCCTTGAGGTCCACTTCGTACCCGTCGTTATGGAAGGTGTACGTCCTTCTTATTAAAGCCTGTCCGGAGGAATACTCAAATACGATCTTTCCTTCCGGATGGGACTTGTCCAGCCTCAGGTCCGTGGTGCCGTTTACCAGGGCAAAATTGAGGTGGGCGGCATCGAAATCGGAGACAAGGCCCAACGACAGCGGAGGAAGGGAGCTGCCGGGCTTCAGGATGACCACGTTCTGGTTTTTGGTCTGCTTGGTGTCCCCTTTGTATTTTTTGAGCATCCAGTATTCGGGCACCCCGCCCACGGTTGAGAACCTTGCCACGTACTTGTCCGTCTCTACCGTCACGATGTGCTCCGCCGCGGGCTGCGTCCCCTGCGAAAGAGCCGTGGCTGGCGCAACCGCGGGCGCGGCCGTTTTTGGGACCGCAGGCGCAGCCTGTCCGGCTACGGGGGCCTTTGCAGGCACTGGCGCAGGTTTGGGAGCAAGGTAATACTGGTATAAGATCAGGACCGCGACAGATAATACTACCGCCAATAAGGCTTTTTTATCCATTTGACCCTTCAGGCCTCATGTGAGGAGTTTTTTATTTTCATTTTATTTTTGTTTTTGCTTTTTATTCATGCCCGCCCGTTTTCCCACGGAAGCGCTCTCCGGCAGGAAGCGGTCTTTTTTCTATTTTTTTCGTCATTACCTGAGGGGGTCATAGCCCCCGGCGCTGAACGGGTGGCACCTGGCGAGACGCTTGAGCCCTAGCCATCCGCCTTTGAACGCCCCATAGCGCCCTACCGCCTGTTTTGCGTATTCAGAGCACGATGGAGTAAAGCGGCAGCTTGCCGGCAAAATTGGGGACAAGGCCACCTGATAGAAACCTATCAGCAGGAGGACGAGCTTTTTAACCATTTAAAAAAAGGGGCTTTTTGCTTGTTTCTGCGTACGGACTAGACAGAGAGTCTTTTTCTGCCTTTGGCCCTTCTTCTTTTGAGGACGTTGCGGCCGCCCTTGGTGCTCATCTTCTTGAGAAAGCCCAAGTTCCTCTTCCTTCTTCTTGTGTGAGGATGAAATGTCGTATATGTTCCGCCCATAGTCCATGAATATATCAGCTGCTTCGCCCTTTTGTCAATGGCCTGAATTGGCCCGTGCCCGGCTTGATGGCGCCGGCATGATTTTTTGCGGGGATCACTTTTAAAACGGCGGTCCTTTGGAGTAAAATGTCTAATTATGCAATCTGTAATCAAGGGACTATTGCAGAAAAACGGCAGCAAGATCGTTCTGCTCGTTATGGACGGGCTGGGAGGCCTGCCGTATAAAGGCCCTGAGGGGCCTTTTACAGGCAAAACAGAGCTGGAGGCCGCACATACCCCGAACATGGACAAGCTGGCCAGGGTATCTGCCTGCGGCCTGCACATCCCCGTTGGCGCTGGCATTACTCCGGGCAGCGGGCCGGGCCACCTGGGGCTTTTCGGGTACAACCCGCTCAAATGGGAGATAGGCAGGGGCGTGCTGGAAGCCGTGGGCCTGGGGCTCGATGTGAAAAAAACCGATGTTGCCATCAGGTGCAATTACGCCACCATTGAGAACAACGTGATAACCGACAGGAGGGCGGGCAGGCCTTCCACGGACAAGATGCGCAAGGTCACAGAGCGGCTCCAGAAGGAGATACAGGAGATAGACGGGGTAAAGTTCATATTCGGCCCCGGAATGGAGCACCGTTTCGCCGTGGTAATGAGGTTCCCCGAGGCGCTGCCGCCCGAGGCCGCCATGGTCAATGATTCAGACCCGCAGATGGAGGGCAAGGCGCCGCTACCCCTTATACCCAGGCACCCTAAGGCCGAAAAAACGGCCGCGGTCGCCAGCAAGTTCATAAATAAAGTGGAGGAGGTCCTCAAGGACGGGCAAAAAAAACCGCAGAACTACGCCCTTGTCCGGGGATTTTCGACCCACCCCCGTATGCCTTCCCTTCTGGAGGCCTACGGACTCCGCTCCCTCGCCATCGCCTCTTATCCCATGTACCGCGGGCTTGCGCGGCTTATCGGGATGGAGGCCCCTGATTTCGAGGGGAGTTTTGATGAAGAGATAGAGTATATGAAGGACAACTGGAGCAGCTACGATTTCTTTTTCATACATTTCAAAAAGACGGACTCCTTTGGAGAAGACGGCAATTTTGCCGGAAAGGTAAGGAAAATAGAGGAGGCGGACAAGGCGCTGCCCTCCATAGCCGCACTGAAGCCGGATGCGCTTATAATCACCGGGGACCATTCAACACCCGCGGTAATGAAAGGCCATAGCTGGCATCCTGTGCCGGTGATGCTGCATGCGCCCTTTGTGCTTGGAGGGACCACGCAGGATTTCTCCGAAAGGCAGTGTCTGAAAGGTGAGCTCGGGATCATTCCCTCGGTTGCGCTCATGCCTCTTGCGCTTGCAAACGCGGGGAGACTCAAAAAATTTGGCTCCTGAGCACGGTTTTTTTCATCCGCGCGGTCCGCATGCCTGTTCTATCTGGAAAACAAAAAAAACAAAAACAGCTGGGGTAAAATAATAAGATAGCCGCTTTGAGGCCGGCGCTTAATAAAGTATGAACAAAGATATTTTTCTCGTCGATACGCACTGCCATCTGGACATGTCCCAGTTCGATGCGGACAGGGTGGAGGCACTGGAGCGCGCCATGGCCGCTGGCGTAAGGCATATCATAACGGCGGGCTCCGGGATGGAGAGCTCGAAGGCTGCCGTGGCCATCGCGCGGTCCCATGACCCTGTTTATGCGGCCGTGGGCGTGCACCCTCATGACGCGAAGGATTTTAACGAAAGTGTGTTTAAGGCCCTCCTGGAGCTTGCCAGAGACAAAAAGACCGTGGCCATCGGCGAGACCGGGCTGGACTACCATTACATGCACTCTCCCAAAGAGACCCAGATAGAGGTCTTTAAAAGGCATATAGAGCTTGCGCTTGAGGCGGGGCTGCCTCTTATCGTGCATTCACGGGAGGCCGGCAGGGACACGGTGCGCGTGCTCGGGCAATACAGCGCCGGAGGGGGCTCCGAAGGGTTCAGGGGCGTGCTGCACTGCTTCTCCGGGGACATGGAGATGGCGGAGGAGCTGGTTTCCATGGGCTTTTATATATCATTTGCGGGGCCGGTCACATTCAAGGGCAAAAAGTCGTCCGCGCTGGCCGGCGTGGCCGCCTCGGTCCCGGATGACCGCATTCTCGTGGAGACCGATGCGCCTTATCTTGCCCCCGAGCCTTTCAGGGGGAAGAGGAACGAACCTGCATATGTCAGGCACACCGCGGAAAAACTGGCGCAGTTGAGGGGCGTTACCGCGGAGGACGTGGCAAGGATAACGTCGCTCAACGCCTACAGGCTTTTTGGCATAGGGCAGGCGCCCGGCGAGGGCGTGATAGCCTATCCCATAAGGGACAGCCTCTACCTGAACGTCACGAACAGGTGCACGAACAACTGTTCTTTTTGCGTGCGGATGAAAGGGGATTTCGTAAAAGGCCATATGCTCAGGCTGAGGCGGGAACCCTCCGTCCGGGAGCTGCAGGAGGCCATCGGGGACCCGGCAAGATATTCTGAAGTGGTCTTTTGCGGATACGGCGAGCCCCTCATGCGGCTGGACGTGGTAAAAGAGGTGGCGGGATGGGTGAAGCAGAAGGGCGGGAAGGTAAGGATAAACACCAACGGGCAGGGCAGCCTGGTAAACGGAAGGGACATACTGCCGGAGCTCGCCGGGCTTGTGGATTCCCTCTCCATCAGCCTGGACGCGCAGGACGAAGATACTTACAGGAGGCTGTGCAATCCGCTGCACAAGGAGGCGTTCAGTGCCCTCCTGGACTTCATATCCGGCTCCGTCCGGTATGTGCCGGACGTGCAGGTGACGGTCGTCGATGCGGAGGGTGTGGACGTGGAGGCGTGCCGGTCGCTTGCGGGGTCGCTGGGAGTGAAGACCCTGAGGGTAAGAAAAATGGACGTGGTGGGCTGAAGAAGGGGAAAAGCCGTTAAAGCTTGTCTGCGGACTGGCGGCGGCAATCCTTGAGTATCCCCAGCGTGAGGACGGTCCCGTCCTTGCCGGCGGGCAGGGCAGACCATGAAACAGTTACAGGCGACATCTCCCCTCTCTTCGATATGAGCGTGAGCTCGCAGGAGGAGTTTTTTGCGCCTTCAATGTGGATCAGGTTTGTTTGCTTTCTCAGCAGTCTTTCGCTTTCTTCATCCATGAAATCGAAGACGGAAAACCCCAGGATGTCTTCCCGTTCGTATCCCAGGAGGTCCGTGAATGCCGGGTTGATGTCCCTGACGAGGTTTTTTCCGTCCACCACCCAGAGCGCAACGAGCATCATGCTTACATAGCGGTCTTTTAATGCCAGGGCGTCTTTCTCTTCCCGCGCAATCTGCAAGAGCCTGTCCATGGCGGAGGCTATTGCCGGGAACTCTCCGGTCGCCGTAGAAGCCTCCGCAGGGGACGTCTTCCGGACGGCGTCCGGCAGATTGCCGGAGTTTATCTCCACGGCCGCCTCGTGAAGGTCCTTTACGGCCCCGAGGAGCTTTCTTCCCATGAACAGCGCGGCCATGAAGCCGGCGATGAAGACATAAAACCCCGCAGCCAGGAAACGGTTTTCGCTTTGGGCGGCCAGCCTGGAATAAGCGAGCCTCTGCCCCATGGAAACCGGCCCGATTTCCTCCAGACGCGCCATTATCAGGTTGGACTGGTGGTACGCTATCAATAGCATCATTGCGACCAGGACGGCCGAGAAGAAAAACAGGAAAAGGAAAAAACCGGTTATCAAGTTTCTTTTCATTTTCTTAAAGCGCCTTCACCGCCAGGTATATGAACAGGACCGAAATGCCCCAGGCAAAAAGGGCCGTAAGCAGCGGATAGACCCCTTTGCGGGCTATGGAATCGAAATCCACGGTAAAACCGAGTGCGGCCAGTGACACGGAAAGCACGGGGAGCCCGGCCGGAGCAATGGCGCGGCTCAGCCCAAGCCCGGCCGGGCCTGACAGGTTTACCGCCAGCGCCAGGGCGGAAAATACCGCCAGGAAAACCAGCGCACCGCTGAGCCGCACCGTTTTTTTTGCAAGATAAAGCCCTATTATCAGCGGCGCCAGGAGCGCGGTCCTTATGAGCTTGAGGCTTGTCGCGATCCCGGCCAGATGCCCGCCCGCATAAGCCGAAGCCGCCTTTACAAGGCCAAGCGAAGGCAGCGCGGCCCCCAGCATTAAAGCAAATTTCCGGGCCGCAAGCCCGAGCGCGTCGGGACAGAAGGTCATGGACAGCATACCGGCCAGCCCCACGGTCCAAAGGGAGATGAGAGAGACGGACAGGTCGTCTCCGCCTGCGCCCCCGGCACCCGAGATAATGGAAACGGCGCTGGCCCCGCCTATGGAAAGGCCGGCGCAAAGCAGAAGGGAGATGCCGGATTCAAGCCCGAACCCCCTGGCCACGAGAAAAGTTATGATGAAAAAAAGCAGGCCGGCCCCAAGCACGTAGGGCAGAAAAAATTTCATGGCAGGCCCGCGGACAACCATCTGAGCGCCATAGAGGCCAAGCCCAACTGGCAGGACCCGGCTTACGCAAAAACGGGCGCCCGCCTCGAACCAATCTTTCTTTTCTATAAAATTTCCCAGGATAACGCCTATCAGCGGAGATATCAGCAGGGCGTCAAATGACGGATGCAGGGAGGAGGCCAGCAAAGCCAGAAAGGCCATGCCCGCCGACAGACACACTCCAGGCATTATGGATGCTATCTCTGACATTCAAAAAAACAAAAAATACAAAAATAAAAATGGTGCGAAAAGTCAAAACAAAAAGAAAAATAAAAAGAAAAAACTATCTTCCCCGGGAGAATTGCAGGAAGATATCTTCCCGCCCGGCTTCGCCCGATGAGCCGTCCCTGAGGTTTTTCCATTTGAGCCGGCCGCTTTTAAGCTCGTCCTCGCCGATGATGACCACGCTGCCCGCGTTTATCCTGTCGGCCTTCCTTAGCTGGCTTTTCAGGGAAAAGCCTCCCCATCCCAGCTCCACCCTTGTGCCCGAATCCCGCAGGCGCGTGGCCAGCATCAGGGCCTCAGTGGCCGCCTCCTTGCCTAGGGTGGCGATGAAAAGAGCAGGGCCGGGTGTCGCGGCCTCTCCCTGCA